>DAOOQF010000012.1:0-20128 GCA_035388665.1 bacterium
GTAATACAAATTATGAAAAAAGCTAAAAACAAAGAAAAAATAAGCTATCCATTAAAAAGCTTTAGATTAGCAATAAATACAGTAAAAGCCTTAAATTCTCTAAAGAAAGAAACTGATAAAAGCTATAATTTGCTTTTCTTAAATATGATAGCTGTTTATCAAAAAAACAGAAAGATAGAAAAAAAATAAGAAATATTTTTACTATGGAACTAAAAGTCGAACACAATGAAATATTTACGGATGATCAAATAAAAAACTTTGCGGACTTTTTTAATTCCATAAAAAGAGTTACTAATAGATTAGAAAGAGAGGGATATTTTTTAAAAAATAGTAAACTCACTCCCCCAAACAAAAAATAATATTAAAAATATATGGAAACAGATTTCACTAATGATTATTTAATCTATAATCGAAAAAGCACTGACGATGCTGATAATCAAAAAAATTCAATTGATTACCAAATTGGACAAAGTTTAAAATTTGCCAAACAAGAAAAACTGGAAATCGCAAATTATAGTGAAGAAGGTTTTTGCGAAAATGGAATTATAAAGGAAAAACATTCGGCTTTCAAAACCTCTGAATTAAAGATGAGAAAGGATGGTACCGTAGAATACAGAATCGAAAGACCAAAATTCCAAATAATGATGCAAAAACTTTTAAACAAGCAATTTAAAGGAATTATTTGCCTCTGTTGGGACAGATTAAGTCGCAACGAACAAGATGGGGTAATAATTAAAAATCTAATAAAAAACGGAATTGATATTAAATTTGTTCAAGCAACGTATGAACAGAGCAGTTCTGGAGCCCTACACATGGATATTGATGGAATGTTCTCTTCTCATTATTCAAGAGTAATTAGCGAAAAAGTAAAAGGAGCTCAAGAAAAATTAAGAAATGAAGGTAAATGTATTTACATGTCACCTATTGGATATATTGATGAAGGGTCTGATAAAAAAACAATAGATTCAGAGAGGGTTATAATAGTTAAGAGGTTATTTGAACTATATTCAACTGGGGAATGGAGTCTTTTTCAATTGGCTAAATGGGCAAATAAACAAGGACTAACAACTAAACCAATCAGAAGAAAAAGAACAAAGGAAGAGCTACTTGCTGGAATCGAAATAAATGAAATAGAAAAAGCAAGCAGACCAGTAAACAACAAAACAATTGAGCATATTCTAAAGAATCCCTTCTACATTGGGAAAATAAAGTTAAATAAAAAAGGAGATAAGTTTCTTGATGGAATACATCAATCACTAATAGATGTTTCTTTGTTTAATAAAGTTCAAGAAGTTTTAAAATCAAAATGTGTAAAGATACACTATGTTGATAAAGATTTTTTTACCTATCGTAATATTATAAAATGTACTTGCGGAAGATCATATTCGCCATATCAAAAGAAGGGCATAAACTATTATTATTCTCGTTGTCTTGACGGCTGTCAAAATAAAAATAAAAACATTAAGGAAAGCGATATTGACGAAATGGTTATTGAGGTATTAAAAAAAATAAACTTTACAGAAGAAGAAAAAAGAGAAATTGAAACAAGAGCAAAAATAAGTTTAGATAATATAGCGGAAAACAGAAATAAAGAACTAGATGATTTAAATAGAGAAAGAAAAAGAATATATGCTGATTTAAATTATTTAACAAAAAATAAAATTAGTCTTTTAAGGAACAATGCTATGACGATTGATCAAATGGGCGAAGAAGAAAGAAAATTAAATAAAGAATTAGAATTGATAGATCAAAAAACTAATGCTCATAAAGAAACTTCACAAGAAATAATGAAATACATCACCACCTTTTCAGAACTCATTAAAAGTATGGAATTATGTTATAAAAATGCTCTTGATAGCGAAAAAAGAGAAATTGCGACACAAGTGTTTTCAGAACTGGTAGTTAGTGATAGAAAAATAGCTAAAATTAACGCAAAAGAAGGCTTTTTAGCCCTCTTTAAACGTCACTCTGTGATATCTGGCTCCGAGGGTGGGATTCGAACCCACGACCAATTGATTAACAGTCAACTGCGCTACCGCTGCGCCACCTCGGAATAATTAGTTTTTTAAAAACTAATTAATATAATATCAAAACTAAAAAATATGTCAATAATTTTTTCTATCTAATTAGTTCTTTTTCTACTAACCTCTCTTCTGCCCACAAATTTCCTTTAAAACAATTCCAACCCTTAACATAAACCTTAGATCCATCGCCTACATATACAGGATAAGCCTCATTTCTTTTACTCTCATAGCTATCAGTTCTAAAGTTGGCACAAAGTTCAAATTCCCTTTCGCCTATTTTCTTATATTCAATTTTTTCACCATTAATTGGATTAACTAAAAATTGATCAAAATTAGCAACTTCGATTACGCTGTTAATTGCCGACAAATCATTAGGTAATTCTTTTTTCTTTTCATAATAAGAATTAATATAGCTCTCCAAACTATGAATATTATTTAAAACTTTTTCGTCTATTTTTCTTTCTCTGGCCATTTTAGGAGATTCTACAAAAAACCAGGAAGAAATAAATACTATTATTACCAATGACACTGAAGAAAAAAAGAAAACTTTCATAATTTTGTCTTTTTTAGAAATTTTGTTTCTCCTAATATCATAAAGATAAAAACTAAATATCAAGGAAGCAATAACAATGACAGTTATTAGCTGCAAAACAGATTTGAAGGTCATTTCTCCGGACAAGAAAGCATTAATAATGCCAACAAGGGAGCCCAAAATAACCACAGCCGAAACTGCTAAAATAAAATAGGTTAACCAATTTCTTAAGGGGGAATCTTTGTCTATTTCTCTATTTTTTAAGCCCTTATTTATCAGATTAGCACACAAGAAAAATATTGGAGCTGATATCAACAAAGCTGATATACCAAAACGTAGGGCTGATTGATTAGAATAAGAACCATAATAAGCTAAGGCATCAAAAATACTTTTATCAATAATTTGGAAAATAATTATGGCCGAAGATATAGCTAAAAATATTAAGGCTACTAAAGACAAAAGGTAATAAAAAGCATATTTAGGATTATGATTTTTCATATTTTTTATTAAGAATTAATAATTAAAAATCTTTTAATTTATCCAAGCTCTTACTTTGCATTTTTCTAATTTTTTCCAAAGCTTTAGCTTCAATTTGACGAATACGCTCACGAGTAACCTCAAACTCTTGGCCCACTTCCTCCAAGGTATGAGCCACACCATCAACCAAACCAAAACGCATTTCTAGGATTTTTTGTTCACGAGGTGATAAACTGACCATAATTTCCTTAACATAGTCCTTTAACAATTGAAGAGCAGCAATTCTGTCGGGCGAATCATTTTTAACATCTTCTATAAAATCTTCTAGAGTAGAATTGTCATCATCATCTCCAATAGTAGTTTCAAGTGAAATAGTTTCTTGTGAAATTTTAATAATATATCTAACCTTATCAATTTCTTCTCCCATTTCCGCTGCCACCTCTTCAGCCATCGGTTCACGACCTAGCTCTTGGACCAAAAATCTCCTAGCTTGTTGATAACGATTAATTGTTTCCACCATATGAACTGGAATACGAATAGTTCTGGACTGATCAGCCAAGGCCCTAGTAATAGCCTGTCTGATCCACCAAGTAGCATAAGTTGAGAACTTATAGCCCTTTTGATGCTCGAATTTATCAACAGCTCTAAATAATCCAATATTACCCTCTTGAATTAAATCTAACAAGCTCAAAGTTTTAACTCCAGAGAACTTTTTAGCGATTGACACCACTAATTTTAAATTTGCTACTATCATTTTTCTCTCCGCATCTTTATCACCCTTATCTTTTCTCTTGGCTAACTCCACTTCTTCCTCTCCAGTTAACAAGGGTATTTTACCAATTTCTTTTAAATATATTTGTATAGAGTCGGAAGTTAAACTAGAAAAATCAACTGATAACTTAGACGAGGTTTTTCCTTTTTCTAGAACCTCTACTTTGCCCCCCAATAGATTGCCACTATCTTCCAATAATTTAACCCCAGCATCAGCTAATCGACCTAAAAATATTTCATATTCAAAAATATAGTCTTCTACCGAAGGAAATAAATGTAATACCTCTGTTTCAGTTAAAAAACCTCTTAATTTTCCCTTTTCTAATATTTTAATTATATCTTCTTCGGATGGAATAATTATTTCATTTAAAGAATTCTTGTCCTTTTTTGCTGCGACACTCTTATTGGTATTTTCAGAAATCTTCTTTTTAGTAATAGTCTTGGATTGTTTTTTGGAAACTGATTTTTTGGATACTATTTTTTTAGAAACAGCCTTTTTAACAATTGGCTTTTTAACATTCTTTTTTACCAAGGCCTTGGTCTTTTTTTTATTGGTAACACTCTCTTTTTTAATTGCCTTAGCTCCAACAGCCTTGTTTTTAATAATTTTCTTTTTTTCTACTTTTTTAACCATATATAATAAATTAATTTATATTATTTTTTGTAGCTCTTGATTATATTTCTTTAAATTTTTCATTATATCTTGAATACTTTTGTCATTATTATCCCTTTCGGCTTTAATCAAATTATCGTTTTCCGTCCTTATCTTTTCTCTTAAAAAATTTTTCTTAATCTCAACAATATTTTTAATGATTTCTTCTTTTGTCTTTTCCTCAGAAACCTCCTCGTCGGACCAATAAAAATCAGAAATTAAGCCTATCTTCTTAATGGCCTCTTCTAGGGATAATAAATTCTCCTGTTTAAAATAATTCAACAATCCCTGATATTCAATTCTTCCTTCTTTATTATAATAAATAAGCCAATAATTGTAAAATTCCTGATATTTTCCTATTACAAACTCGGGGTTTAAATTATTAAAAACATATTCACAATATTTATTATTTTTAAGAAGTAATGACAAAAGGCTCTCCATTAACTTATCCTCCCAAGAAATGGGCCCTTCCTGATCAAGTGGCTTTATTAAAGTTCCAGTATCCCTAATATTGTCATTTTTACCAATGTTTTGAGATATTTTCTGCAATTCTTCTCTTAAAAAGACCTCTTCTACTCTAGCTTTCTGACTTAATTCTTTAAGCCAAAAATCCTGTTCAACTTTATTATACAGCTTATTTATTACTGTTAATATCTTGTTAACAGCCAAATTTTTTTCCTTAATATTATTGATATCCAGACCACCAAATTCTTTTAATAAATAATAATTCATAATGTCCTGGGCGGAATCTAAGGCTTTCTTAAAATTATCAGGATTTTCCCTAATTATGTCATCAGGATCCTTGCCTCCCTCTAAATTAGCTATTTTAAGGCTAAAACCCATTCTCAAGGCTTCACTCACTCCTCGATCAGTGGCATTTTCTCCAGCTGAGTCTTGATCAAAGGCCAAAACGATATTTTTTGTATATCTTTTAATTAAGTTTAATTGAGAAACGGTTAAGGCTGTTCCAGAAACAGCACAAACATTATTGAAACCGGCCTCATGAGCCGAAATAGCATCCATCTGCCCTTCCACTAAAACAACCACATCCTTCTCCTTAATGGGCATTCTAGCCCTATCTAGAGCAAATAAGATTCTACTTTTATCATATATCTCGGTTTGAGGACTATTGATATATTTTCCCAATCCCTTATTATCTTTTATCTCGGGATTAATTCTGGCAGTAAAAGCTACCGTCCGTCCATTAATATCATTAATGGGAAACATAATTCTATCCCTGAAGCGATTAAAGTGCTTGCCCTTTTCGCTCTTAAAGGACATTCCTGACAATAATATTTCAGTATCTGTAAATTTTTTACTCTTCAAAAAACTAAGCAAATCATCATAATTATCCAAGCTATAACCTATTTGCCAATTAGAAATAGCCTCATCGCTTAGGCCCCTATTACCTAAATACTTTTTAATATTCTGAATTTTTCCACGATCACCTTTTTCCGAAACTAAAATATAATTATAGTATTTACGACTAAGTTCCATAATCTGGAGTAAACGATTCTTTTGAGAATTGTCAGAAAATTCCTGATTATCAATTATAACCCCAGCCCTAGGAGCCAATAATTTTAAGGCCTCAACAAAATCAAGCCCTTCCATCCCCATAACAAAAGAAATCAAATCCCCTCCCTTGCCACAACCAAAACAATGATAAATTTGTTTGTCTGGCGAAACCATAAAAGACGGAGTCTTCTCGTTATGAAAAGGACACAAGGCTCTGAAATTCGAGCCAGCCGGCTTTAAGCTAATATATTCACTAATTATATCAACTATATCCAGTTTAGATTTTATTTCGTCAGCATGGTTCATATATTAAAAAATAAAAATCTTTTTTTCTTTTTATTGGGTTTCTGCAATCTGGCCAAATCATCTTCTAAATTACCAGAAAAAGAGTCATTAACTGGCTGAATATCTTTAATTTTATCATTAAAATCTTTATTGTCAGAAACATTAGATTCTTTTTCTGACAAATATCTATTATCAGAAATACCCAAAAGAGATTTTAAACGATTAATTTCGTTCTCAACTATATCATTATCATATTCAGCGTTATGCATATGATGACCTTCATAACTAGCCTTTTTTTGGTCTAGATGAAGACTGAAAATCAGATCAGAGCCGGCCTCATCTATATACATATGAAGACGAGGATAATGACCACTTCCCAATCTTCTAACAAAACTTTCCACCCCTCTCCTCCTATCAAAAATTAAAGCATATCCGGCCCGACGTATAAAGACCTTATAATTATCAACTAAATTAGAATTAATTTTTAATTTCATTTTTTAAAATTAATTTATATAAAAATTATAAATTTCTTGAGCTAATTTTTTAGTGTCAGAAAATCTATTTTTCAGAGTAGAGGCATTTAAAACTACGCTTATAAACTCCTGATTATCACTAATTTTAAATTTTGCCCCCAAGCAATATCCAGCTAAATCATTGTAGCCAGTTTTTCCTCCGATTATCTTCAACTCTTCATTTTCACTAAAACTATTTAATAATTCATTGGTTGAATAAATATTTTTAACTCTTCCTTGTTTGGTAAAAAATTTATAATTATATTCCTGCACTAAGCTCAAAATTTCTGGATTACTAAAAGATCTTTTTATTAGAAAGGAAACCTCTTTGGCTGTAGAAACGTTATACGGACTTAGTCCAGTAGCATCTTTAAATTTAGTATTTTTTAAGCCCAATTCTCCAGACTTTTTGTTCATTAATTCGACAAAATCTTCTTCACTTAGGCCCAATGAGGATATTAAGGCTATTACAGCTGTATTATCAGAGGCAATCAAGGCTAAGGCTAATAAATCCTTATTTTTAACTTCGTCCCCTATAAACAAATAATCTCTTCCACCTAGACGACGATCGGTCTCTTGAACCTTATAATAATCTTCTAAGTTTAAATTAAAATCTTCCACAATAACAAGTGTTGACATCAACTTACTAATGCTAGCAATCGGCCAAACCTGATCAGAATTTTTTTCTAAAATAAAAATATCCTTTTTAACATCCATAACTACGGCACTAGAGGCAGAAATATCTGGTTGAATAATCTGATTAATTTTTTCAGAAAAATATTGACTTTCAGATATTTTCACAATCTCTCCATAATTTTTTTCAGGCCAGTTTATTTCAGGAAAAAAACCATTCTTAAAAAACAAGAAACTTAAAAAATGAATTAAAAAATAATTAAACATAATAATATAATATTCACCTTATTCTTCACTCTCAATGTCATCAGCGTCATCAATGTCCTCAATATCTTCGATATCTTCAACAGCCTCAATGTCCTCAGCATTAGAACTAGAATCAATATCTTCTTCGGGACTATTATCATCTTCGGAGGCTTCAATATTTTCTGTTAGATTCTCAAATAAACTTTGACTAGGGGATTCTATCTTCCCCAATAACTTATCAATGCTCTCATTTTTATTAAACCTTTCATATTCGGGCAAATCTTTTAAACTATTTACTCCCAAAAATTTTATAAACTCAAGACTAGCCGAATACTCGTTTTCATCAGCTTCGTTAGATGCTTTTTCTTCAACTAATCCTCTAATTAATAAGTTTCTTAGGATCAAACTACAATTTATGCCTCTAATCTTTTCTATCTCCGATTTTTTAATAGGCCCACGATAAGCAATAATCGTAAGAGTCTCTAAGCTAGCGGGAGTCAATTCCCCGCTTACTTCGGTCTGTAAAAATTCCTGAACTAATTTGGCATTATCAGGTGCACTAGCCATTTGATATTTTTTTCCACTTTCAATAATTCTGATTCCTCTATTGCCTTCATTATATTCAGAGATTAATTCATTCAAAGATTTTTCTACCTCAGAAATATCTTTTTTAGAAAAATCTGCCAACTCTTTTAAAGTTAAAGACTTGGATGACACAAAAAACAAAGATTCTAATAAGTATTTTAACTCCATAAATATATTTTTATTATTTAAAAAATTAATTATCCAATTCCTTATATTTCTCTACAAAAATTTCACCAAACAAATCATCTTGATCAAAGACTATTTCTCTCTGCTTAGCTAATTCTAAAATAGCCAAAAAATTTACAATAATTTCAGTCTTGGATTTAGCCTCTTTTAATATTTTGGTAAAGTTTATTTTGACCTTAGCAACAATAGTATTTTTAATATAAAGGATTCTCTCTTCAATACTAATCTCTGATATTATAGTTCTTTTCTCCAAGCTCTCCTCTAAAACCTCGACTTTGTCTAAAATCTTTTGAAATTGAATTTTTAGAGTTTCTGGAACAATGTTTTTTGGAGGAAAAAATGTCTCAACCAGCAAATTGAAACGACGATTATTCTTAGGTAGCTCCCTAAAAAAAGAAAATTTTTTACGCCCAATAATTTTTTGAATTTTAAAGCTCAAATCAACAAAGTCCTTATACATCTTTAATTTGCTTTCCAAATCTTCAATTTCTTCTTGATCTTCTTCAGTAAATAAATAAGGTAAAAGAGCCTTAGATTTTAAATATAAAAGCTTGGCCGCCAATAATAAAAAATCGGCCATTGATTCCGGTAAAATATCTGAAGACTTTTTAACATATTCCAGATATTCATCAGCTATTTTAGCTAAATTGACCGAGGTTATATCCAGCTCTTCTTTTTCGATTATTTGTAACAATAACGAAAGAGGCCCCTGAAACTTGTCTATTTTGATATCCATCATAATTATAAATATTATAACTTCTATATATTAGCTCATTTTGACCTATAAAGCAAGAATAAAAAGGGATAAAATACCCAATATTACCAAGTAAATCAAATAATTTTTTTAATAATACTAATAAACGTTTCTAGTTCTTTTTGATGAATATCCTCAAGGGTAAATTTTTTCAATTCTATTAGCTCTGAGGACAAAATATCTTTTTTTAAATTCAGAACCGTTTGACTGATTTTAATCAAATTATTAGAATAAATTCCTTTTTTAAGAATACATTTTTGACATAAAAACTCCTTGTCAAAAAAATTAAAATATAAAGAATCAACCGAATCACATTCTGAACATTTGGCAAAATCTAAATCATAGCCCAAATTCTCTAATATTTTTAACTTAAAAAATAATACTAAAGCTTCAGAGTTATCAGAACTAAAATCTAGATTCAATAAAAAATCTTTTAAATTTAAGAATATATTAAAATCTGGTTGATTAGAAAAAGTTAAATCTCTTAAGAACCTTAAACCCTGACCAGCCAATAAAGTTCTTCGATAGTCGCTTTTTATATTTAAAAAAGAATTTTCACTAATAACACTGCCAACATAATCACGTTCCTTCCCTTTAATAATCATCAAATCAACCAAATTAAAAACATCGAGATGGCCAATAAGCTTAGACGACGGTCTTTTAATTCCTTTAGCAATCAGATTTATTTTGCCAAAATCTAGAGTATAAAAACAAATTAAGCCATCGTAATCATTAATATCTTTTTTAGACAAAACGATAGCCTTAGTTTTAATCATATTTTTTATCTAAATAAGATTGCAATATTATCATAGCAGAAACACTATCTCTCTCATACTTAACCTCTTTAACTTTTAAAGTGTCAGCTTGAACACTACTCAACCTCTCATCTATAAAATCAAAAGAAATATTTTTGTCGAGCAATCTTTCTTGCAATATTTTAATAAACTTAGAGAAATTAGGGTTCTCAATTTCTCCAGTTGACATTTTTTTAGGCAAACCAATAACCACCGAATTAATTTCCTCCTCCAATACAACTTTTACCAATTCTGTAATATTTTCTATGGTTCTGAAGGGAGTGGCAATCTTATTCTCACTATCAGCCAAGGCCAAACCAATTCTCTTTTCACCCCAATCTACTCCTAAATAATTTATAGTCATATTATAAACTAGTTAAAACTATATTACCCCTACCCTTTTCTAAGATAGCAATAGAATGTTCAAAATGAGCACTCAATAGCCCATCTGACGTTATAATAGTATATCCATTACCATCCATTTTAACCCTAAATTTGCCCTGATTGATCATTGGTTCAATAGCAATCACCATGCCAGGCTCTAGCGTCATATTCTCAAAGCTATTATTACCAATTTCATAATGAAAAACATTAGGGTCTTCGTGAGCAAAATATCCGACTCCATGACCGACTAAATCTCTCACCGAGCTATATCCCTGACTTTTAACATAATCGCCAATAATTTTTCCAATATCATTTAAAGTATTTCCGGCGATAGCCTTGGAAATTCCTAAATTTAAGGCTTCTTTAGTTACTTCCAAAAGCTTCTTAGCTTCTTTACTAATTTTTCCAGCTGGAAAAGTTCGACAAGTATCCGTATAAAATCCACCTAGTTGAGATTTATTATTATAAGGCCTATTATTATTAATTGCTTCTTCTTTTGTCTGAATAGGCCATTCCATCCCAATGTCAAGACTAACAATATCCCCTTCTTTAATTATTCTATCTGGTAAAGAAGCTCCATGAACTACTTCATTGTTTATTGAAACGCACAAACCTGATGGGAAAAAAATATCATCCCCCATATCATAGTTTTTAAAAGATGGACGTCCACCAGCTCCTTCAATGGATGACACCGCTATTTCTTCTAATTCGGCAGTTGAAGCCCCTGGAACAATTTTTTGTCCAAGGTTTTCAAGGATATTTGCTAATATTTTTCCGCCTTGACGTATTATTTCTATCTCTTCTTTTGTTTTATAATATATCATATCTATCTTTTATTTATAATAATCTAATATTTTTTTAAAATCCCTCTCATCATCCCTGGTTGTTCCCGGTAAACTAATAAATTTACGATAAGCCCTCTGTCTTGTCGAGAAAGGAACCTTACCATCTCTTCTAATGGTTGGGACTAGGGTCTGAAATATTTTAATAGCCTGGTCTCTATTATTTCTTAAATTAGAAAATTGTCCATGCCTGGTCAAATTAGCCAGCTTCTTAACAAAACCACTAGAGCCACCCATTCTAAAGTCGTTGCTCCCGGTTGGTAATTTTTTAGAAAACATAATAAAAATATTAATAATTAATATATTTATTATAGTATTTAAAAGACTAAAATACAAGAAAAATAAAAAAACCCTAATTTCAAGGAAGATATATTAAATAACAATCTTCAAAAAAATTAGGGTCCCTTTTATATTCCGTCGTAATCTCTCATGCTAATTTGAGCTTCTATTTGTTTAACTGTTTCGATAACAACAGATACCACGATCAACAAACTTGTACCTCCAATAGCCAAGGCTTGCATTCCGGTAAAGTATTTCATTATTAAAGGCAAAACAGCAATTAAACCCAAAAATAATGAACCAGTTAAAAGTATTCTCCTGCTTATAAAAGATAGGTATTCGCTAGTATGTCGACCGGGTCTGATTCCAGGAATAAAACCTCCTTGTTTCTGTAAATTTTCCGAAATTTGATCGGGTTTAAAAATGATTTCTGTATAAAAATAAGTGAAGGCTACCACCAAAATAAAGTAAAATATTCCATAAAATAATTGATTTTCAAACAAACCAATTATCCAATAAGCCGCTTTGGAAACCATGGCAGATTTAGCCGACACAAAGAACTGAGCAATCATAGAAGGAAAAACTACCACCGAGATAGCAAAGATAATCGGAATAACACCGGCAGTGTTAACTCGAAGAGGTAAATGAGTAGAAGTACCTCCAAAAGCTCTATTTCCTCTTATCTGTCTAGCATATTGAACTGGTATATTTCTTTGACCTTCATTGATAATAACGATTCCAACAATAGTAATAATGGCTATAATCAAAAATCCTAACAACATATAAATCTGAGATAAATCAAAAGTGACAAAAAGATTCTGGACCATGGTTGGTAAAGAAGAAATTATTCCAGCGAAGATCAAAAGTGAAATACCATTACCAATCTTCTTTTCTGAAATAAGCTCACCAATCCACATTAAAAATACAGTTCCAGCAGTTATAGTTATAATAGTAGTTAATAAATCAAAAGTAGAAATATTCCCTAAAATATCGTAAGAAGATTGACGAAGTAAAGCAATCATACCATAAGCCTGAACCATTGCTAAAGGTACTGTTGCTATTCTGGTCCAAGAATTTATTTTTTGTCTGCCAGCCTCTTCTTTTTGCATTTCTTCAAATTTTGGAACCACCATACCTAATAATTGGAAAATAATAGAAGCGGTGATATAAGGACCAATACCCATCATGACTATAGAAAAATTATCCATACTACCACCAGAAAAAACATTTAACATTCCCAAGACTTGATTAGATGAAAAAATTTCCTTTAAAGCCAAAACATTAACTCCAGGAACAGGAATATGAGCAAATAATCTAAAAATAGCCAACATTAAGAAAACAAATAAAATACTATTTCTTAGATCTCTAATTTTCCAAATTTTTTGAATTTTTTCTATCATATTTGTTTTAATTATTTGCTTTCTACTTGTTTTTTAACACTCTCACTAAACAAGATTTTTTCAAATTTCAAGCCCTTAGGGATTAATTTTTCTTTTCCTAAAATTTTAACCGGCAAATCCTTTTTAGTTATCAATTTCTTTTCTAATAGAGTTGAAATATTTACAATTTCATTATCTTTAAAGTTTTCATTTATTTTAACAACACTAACAACCTGGTTTTTTGGAGATAAAGCTCTAAAACCTCTAGTTTTAGGAATTTTTAACAAATTTTTCTTCATTCCTAATCTTTTTAACTTAAATCTGCTAACACCAGATCTAGATTTTTGCCCCTTTAAACCACGGCCACTATAAGTTCCCTTACCGGAAGCATTACCACGACCCAATCTTTTTCCTTTATTGGAACTTCCAGAACTTTTTTTAACATTGCTTAATGAGATAGCCATATTTTTATGTTTAATACTTACTTTTATTTATAAAATTATTTTTTTTCAATAGAATCTTGCTTTTCTTTCTTTTCTTCATTTTTTGCTACCTTAGAAGAAAGGCCTGTCTTTTTTAAGTTTTTTAAAGCCAAGATAGTACATTTAGCATTATTAACCTTATTGCTTGTTCCTAATATTTTACTACTAATATTTTTTACTCCAGCTAAATCCATAATAACTCTAACAACTCCTCCAGCAATAACTCCTCTACCTTGAGAAGCTGGCTTTATTAATATCTTAGCAGAACCAAATTTTTGATAAATTTGATGAGGAATAGTATCATCAACAATTGGAACATTAACAATATTCTTTTTAGCCTTATTGACTGCCTTATTAACAGCCAAAGTAACATCAGCTCCTTTTCCCAAGGCTACAGCCACTCGCCCCTTTTTATCACCAATAACAACACAAGTTCTAAAACTCATTCTTTTTCCACCCTTCATAACCCTGGTAACCCTAGCTACATCCAAAATTCTTTGTTCAAATTCTTCCTTTGGTCTTTCTCCAAAACGCTTTTTACCAGGAAATGGTCTTTTTCCTCCCTTATTGTCGAAACCCTTAGCTCTGTTTTCAAAGTTATTTGTGTTCGCATTTGTATTTAAAGCTGAGTTATTATTGTTTTCAGCTACTGAATTTTTGTTATCTGACATAATATTTCTTGTTTATATATAAAAATTAAAAAATTAAGCCACCTTCCCTAGCTCCATCGGCCACAGCCTTAACTCTTCCATGATATTTATAGCCGCCTCTATCAAAAACGATTTCTGTTATTTGTTTTTTAACAGCTTTTTCTGCCAAAAGTTTTCCTAATTTAAAAGCCTCTTCGATCTTTTTTCCCTTTCCATCTTTTAATTCCTTACCATTAGCACTAACTAAAGTTTTTCCAGAAACATCGTCTATCAATTGAATAAAGACACCTCGATTAGATCTAAAAACATTTAATCTTGGTCTTTTTTCTGTCCCGCTAATAATAGAACGAATCTTTTTATGGCGTCTAGCTAATTTATCATTTTTTTCTTTTACATTATTCATATTTATAAATTAAAAAATTATTTATTATTTAGCAGCCGCTTTTCCAGCTTTTCTTCTAATAACTTCATCGGAATATTTAATACCCTTTCCTTTATATGGCTCTGGTTTTCTCATTTTTCTAATTTGGGCGGCTAATTCACCAACCAATTGCTTGTCAATTCCAGAAATAGTTAAATTATTACCTTCAGCCAAAGCAGATATTCCAGTCGGTAAAGGAAATTCTACTGGATGAGAAAAGCCCAAGTTCAAATTTATTTTATTTCCAACCACCGCTACTTTGTAACCAACACCTTTTATTTCTAACTTCTTCTCATAGCCACTATTAACGCCCACAACCATATTATTCAATAAGGCTCTAAAAAGACCCCATAAAGATCTCTCCTCTTTATCATTCTCGTTTTTAACTTTTACTATAATTTCCTCTGGAGTATTTTCAATCTTAACAAGCCTATGTAGTTCTTGTTTTAATTCCCCCTTAGGACCCTTGACTGTAACAACGCCCTTATCGATACTTACTTGAGTACCAGCTGGTATTTTTATTGGTAATTTTCCTAGTCTTGACATAATATCTTATTATTTTTTAAGAAATAAATCTTCCTTAAAAATATTTTAAAAAATTAATAAATTTCACAAATAAACTCTCCACCTACCTGTTCTTTTCTGGCCTGTCTTCCGGTCATCATCCCTTTAGAGGTAGAAATAATGGAAAAACCTAATCCATTCAAAACCTGACCAATTTCATCCTTATTAACATAAACACGTCGACCTGGCTTACTAATTTTCTTTAGAAAACTAATTTTAGACTGGCCGTCTTTGTCATATTTTAATACTATTTTAATTTGGTCAAATTTAGCAGCTTTATTTTTTTGTAAATCTTTTCCACCAGGAATAATTTCCACCTTAGAAACAAAGCCTTCTTTCTCTAAAATCTTAGCAATATTAAATTTAACTTTGCTCATAGGTAAAACAACTTCTGACTTTTTGATTATAGAAGCGTTTCTAATTCTAGTTAACATGTCTGCGATTGGATCTATCATAATATTTTAATCTAAAATTGAAAATTATTTTCAAATAATATAATTTACAATTTTTTTATATTTTATATATTTATTTTTTATGATTATTTTTTACCAACTGGATTTTTTTACTCCTGGTAAGTCACCATTGTCTGCTAATTCTCTAAAACAAATACGACATAAATCAAAGTCTCTCATATACCCCTTATTTCTTCCACAACGCCAACATCGATTTATTTTTCTAGTAGAAAATTTTGGTTTTCTTTTTGCTTTAACTATTAATGCGGTTCTAGCCATAAATATGTTATTAATTATTTTTTATTTTTTTCTTCTTTTTTAAAAGGAAATCCAGCTAATCTAAACAATTCCAAACCTTCTTCTTTGTTTTTAGCAGTAGAATGAATTACAACTTCTAGACCATGAATATTATTTAAATCCTCAACCCTAACTTCAGGAAATGCACTATTTTCTTTAAAGCCAATACTTAAATTTCCTTGTCTGTCAATTGACTTTTCGCTTATACCTCTAAAATCTCTAACTCTAGGAAAACTAATATTTATCAATTTATCTAAAAAATCATACATTCTTTTGCCATGCAAAGTAACCATAGCCCCAATTACCATACCTTCTCTAATTTTGAAAGAGGCAATTGACTTCTTAGCTTTAGTCAAAACTGGCTTCTGTCCAGAAATTCTATTTAATGTCTTCTCAACGTTAGCGATATATTCTTTTTCTTTGTTGTGTTTACCGAAACCAACGTTAATAATAACTTTTTCAATTTTTGGCACCAAAAAGATATTGGTATAACCAAATTTTTCTTTTAGTTGTGGAATGATATCTTTTTGATATTTTTCTTTTAAATTCATATATATTATATTATTTTTCTATTTTTTATTCCAAAGTTTCTTGACATTTTTTGCAAACTCTAAACTTTTTAGTCTTCCCTTCTTCATCTTTTATTGTTTTATAAGCTACCCTAGTATCTTGACCACATTTTGGACAAACCAAGATAACATTAGAAATATTTATTAAACCAGGAAACTCAATTCTTTGACCCTTTTCCCCTCTTCTCTGAGGACGAAGATGTTTAATTAAAATATTCAAACCTTCTACACTAATTCTCTTTTCAACAGGAAAAACTTGTAAAACTTTTCCAGTCTTACCCTTATCTTTTCCGGCTAATATTTTTACTTTGTCATTTTTCTTTATTTTCATATTTAAAAATATTTAAATTATTTAATATCTTATAAAACCTCAGGGGCTAAAGATGCAATCTTAAAAAACCCGGCTCGTCTAACTTCTCTGGCAACTGGACCAAAAACGCGAGATCCTTTAGGTTCCTTTTTCTCTTTATCAATCACAACACAAGCATTGTCGTCAAACCTCAAATAAGAACCATCCTTACGACGTATTTCTTTTTTAGTTCTAACTATAACAGCTCTAATAACATCTCCTTTTTTAATTGGCATGTGGGGTGAAGCTGATTTAACCGAAGCTACAATAATATCTCCAACGCCAGCATATCTTTTTTTATAACCACCCAAAACTCTAATACATAAAACCTCTTTGGCCCCGGAATTATCAGCTACTTTGATTCGACTTTCTGTTTGTATCATATATTTAAAAATTAAATAAAATAAATTATTAAGCTATTCTCCATTTTTTATCCTTACTCATTGGACGACATTCTACAAAATTAACTTTATCTCCAACTTTACAAGAATTTTTTTCATCATGGACTTTATATTTTTTACTAACAACAAATCTTTTTTTATATTTTTTATTAATTTTAACCCTTTCCACATTAACAACAATGGTTTTATCACTTTTATCACTAATAACAACGCCAGTGAATTTTTTTCTAATCACCTTGCTTGGTTCAGTATTAGTTTTTTCTTTAATATTTTTTACCATATTATTTATTTATATTATTTTTTTATTTTTGTTTATCCTTATTTATTAAAGTTAAAACTCTGGCAATATCCTTTTTGATAACCCTGATTCCTCTAATATTCTTTAATTGCTTACTAGAATCTTTAAAGCGAAAATCTCTTAATTTTTCTCGTAAATCTGACAAAATATTATGTAATTCTGCGATTGTTTTAGTTTTCAATTCTTTTAAGTCCATATTTATAATAATTTAAATTTTAATCTTTTTTAACAAATTTACATTTTATTGGCAGTTTATAAGCTGATAACTCTAGGGCCTTTTTAGCCATTTCTTCGCTTAAACCCTCAAGCTCAAATAATACCATTCCTGGTTTTACAGCAGCTACATAATGATCCACTGTACCCTTTCCTTTACCCATAGGTATTTCGCCACCCTTCTTTGTAACTGGCTTATGAGGGAAAACTCTAATCCATATTTTTCCACCCTTTTTTGTATATTTAGTAATAACTCTTCTAGTAGCCTCAATTTGACGAGAGTTAATCCAGCAAGCCTCTAAACTTTTTAAACCATATGAGCCGAAATCAACATTAGTTGCGCTACTTGCTGTTCCACCTCTTTTTCCTTTATGCGATTTTCTATATTTAGTTTTCTTTGGCATTAACATATATTTGCAAAATTATTAATAAATTAGATCTTAGTTCTTATTAAAAACTTCCCCTTTATAAATCCAAACCTTTATTCCAATGCTACCATAAGTGGTATGAGCAACCCCTCTGGCATAATCAATATTAGCTCTTAGAGTACTTAGTGGTAATTTTCCTGAAATTAATTTTTCTGATCTAGCAATTTCAGCTCCATTTAAACGGCCAGCAACAACAACCTTAACACCCAAAGCTCCGCCTCTCTCAATGCGAGAAATAGCTTGTTTCATAACTTTCCTAAAAGGAACTCTTTTTTCTATTTCTAATATCATTGATTGCACGTTTACTTGAGCACTTAGATTAGGATTCTCTACTTCTTTAATATTAATATTTATATTATTTAAACGAACCTCCATTGGGTTTGATAAATATTTTCTGTGTAAAATTCTTTTTAATTCTTCAACTCCATTTCCACCTCGACCAATAATAACACCTGGCCTAGCTGTAAAGATATCAATACTAATTTGACCAGAATTTCTAGAAATCTCTACTCTATCTATTCCAGCCTCTTTAAATTCTCTGATAATATGTTTTCTAATTAAAACATCCTGCTTAACGTTTTTAATATATTTATTACCAGCACCGAACCATAACGATGGCCAAGTTTTTATAATACCGATTCTTATTATTTTTGGATTTATTTTTTTACCCATATTTATTAATATAAATTATTTAATATTGAGAATGACTATCCAGCCTTCCTTCTAAAGACCTTGCTAGCAAAACTTTTAGAAGATGCTTTACCATCTATTTTTGTATTTTTAACTTTTTCATCCTGTTTTTCTGTTTTTATCTTTTTTGAAGCATCCTTATCTTCGCCGGAAGCCTTTTCTTTTTTCTCTGTCTTCGATTTTTTGGATAAATCATCTAATTTAACTGGCTCCTCTACTTTTACTTTTTTAGCTTCTTTTTTGCCACTATCAACAATCTCTGACAAAATCAAATAAATATGACTCATTCTTTTTCTAATAACCGTAGCTCTACCATGGGCTCTAGGCATCCATCTTTTAAGTGTCTTTCCATCTTCAACTCTAACCTCTTTAATTACTAGATTATTTTTATCTAAATCATAATTATTAACTGCACTAGATATAGCTGACTGAACCAACTTTAACATTGGTTTTGCTGATTTTTTGTTTAAAAACTTCAATTGATTAACAGCCTTATTTACTTCTAAGCCACGAATCACGCCAGCCACTAATCTTGTCTTGCGAGGAGAAATTCTTAAATGTTTTAAACTAGCTTTAACTTCCATATTATTTTAATATTTTAATTTATATATTTTATATTATTTACCTTTAGCTTGTGTTTTAGCCATTTTACCTCCATGACCAACAAATTTCTTAGTTATAGAAAATTCACCCAATTTATGTCCAACCATATTCTCAACTATATAAACAGGCACATGTTGCTTGCCATTATGAACTCCTATAGTATGACCAACCATCTCCGGGGTAATAGAACAAGATCTATCCCAAACCTTAATAATAGTTTTATCTTCAGGGCTAAGAGCTTGAATCTTTTTTAAAATTTTAGGATTAACATAAGGACCTTTTTTTAAACTTCTTGACATATTTTTATATATTTATTTTACAATTAAATTAAAAATTATTTCTTCTTTTTGGATGGTCTTCTTTTAACTATCAATTTATTTGATCTTCGTTTTTTTCTAGTTTTAACACCAAAGGCAGGTTTTCCCCATTTAGTTTTTGGTCTTTTCAAACCAATAGGTTGTTTACCTTCTCCACCTCCATGAGGATGGTCAACCGGATTCATAGCAGTACCTCTAACAGTTGGCCTAATACCCATAAGTCTTTTTCTTCCAGCAGATCCAACTTTCATATGCATTCTGTCAGGATTGCTAACTTGTCCAATAGTACAAAGACACTCTTTCTTTATTAATCTAATTTCACCTGATGGCATTTTAACTTGAGCATATTTTCCCTCTACACCCATGATATGTACTGAATTTCCAGCACCTCTAGCAATTTTTCCACCTTTACCTGGTTCAATTTCTACATTATAAACAGGAACACCGGCTGGAATAAACTTCAAAGGCATGGCATTTCCGTTCTTAATTTCTACTAATTCTTGAGAACTAACTATAACATCACCTTCCTTTAAACCAACTGGAG
>DAOOQF010000012.1:20138-20373 GCA_035388665.1 bacterium
GCACCACGATTTGGATCGTACTCAATGCTAGCCACAGTAGCAGGAACATCAAATTTATTTCTAAAAAAATCAATCAAACGTAAATATTTTCTAGTTCCTCCACCACGATGTCTAACGGTTATTTTACCTTGATTATTTCTACCACTCTTTTTCTTTTTAATCACTATCAAACTTTTTTCTGGTGATTTTTTCTTAGTCAAATCAGAAAAATCATCATAAGTAGCATGACGTCTCT
>DAOOQF010000013.1:0-20155 GCA_035388665.1 bacterium
GGAAAATATTTGATTGCTCGGGCCTCTTCTTCTCAAGAAATAATTTCTCAGGCTCAAGCTATTGCCACTCGTAGCGACTTTACTTTCACGGGTGATGGTTACACGGTTTATTTGGGTAATGCTACTATTTCTAGTGACGGGGACGAAGATATTATTGATAAGGTTGGTTATGGTAATGCTACTTATTATTATATTTCTCCAGCTTTAGAAATATTAGATAATCATATTTTGATTAGAAAAGCTTCAGCCAGCTCTACGGCTGAATCAATGTCTTCGGGCGGATCAGATTTTTCTTTAGGACATGGTTTTAATAGTTTGAATAATAATTTTGATTTTGTGTTAATTAATTTATCGACTGAGAATGATGATAATCAGGGGGGCGATGGTGATGAAAATGGCGATGGTGATGAAAATAATAATAACGACCCAGGCAACGAAGGAAATGAAGAATGTGGGGAAGGCGAGGAATGTGAAGGGAGCGAATATAATAATGATGGAAGTTTTTTCCCTTATTGTATTGATCCGGGCTTATATTTGAATAATATTATTCATCTTTGGCACCTAGATGAATGTCAGGGGACCTCTACTTACGATTTTGCTGGAAATAAAATATCAACCATAAATTCAATCTGGCAGGAAGGAAAATTTGGTTGTGGATTGAAACAATATTATTCTCAACCTAGTCTTTCGACTGTATTGGACGAATCTTTTGATTCCAATAATTTTTCTCTTTCTTTTTATTATAAGAATTTGTTTTTAAATTCTCGTCCGACGATCAGGTTTTCCAATTCTATTAGTGGAGATTTTTTTCGAGTTATGATGTATCCTAGCTATACAGATTTTTATAATGTGCCACAAGCCGATTCTAGGGATAGAAATTTGATTTGGCCTAGTGATAATGATTGGCATCTCTTTACCTGGGTAGTAAATAAGGCGGAAAATTATTGGTCTTTTTATAGAGACGGGGAAGAAGTTTATCGAAAGGAGATGGGCTCCAATATGTTTATCGAGGTAGATAATTTTAGCATCAAGGGTGATAATGGTTATAATTTAATGGATGAAATAGTTTTATTTAATCGAGCACTTACTCCAAATGAGATTAATCAAATTAATAATTATAATTTACCAATAAATTCAGTCTCTTGTCAGCCTATTAGTCCTCAAGTTCCTCAAATTGTTAATTATTGGAGCTTTGATGAAGTCTTGGGAGAAATTGCTAATGATGTGGTCGGTCAAAGTCATATGGTTATTCCGCTTGGTTCTAGGGTAGATGGAAATTCGAGTAATAGGTTTATTAAGGTCTCGGCTGATTTTCCCGAAGTTTTAGTTAATTTTATTAGTCCTTCGTCGTATTCGGACATGGCCATGGCTTTTTGGTGGAAAGCTGACAGCTTGTCTAACACTGACTCTCTCCTTAAATTAATGACTTCTAGTGAGGATATTTTTGGTCTAAATATTAATAATGGTGATTTCTTTTGTTATTTTAATGATAATAATTTAAAGTTAAATGACGAAGCTAGCTTCATTCCCGATGATGGAATGTGGCATAATATTGTCTTGTCATATAGTTCTTATTGGTTAAAATTGAATTTATTTATTGATGGTGAACTAAAAGGATCCTTCTCTGAAGATTGGTTGAAACCTAATTTGATCAAGAAGCTTATTATTAGTTCCTCAGAAGAAGATTATTATTTAGATGAGTTAAGTATTTGGAATTGGTCTTTAAATCTGGCTGATATTATCTCAATATATAATATTCAAAAAGGGTATTTTGGATATTAGTATTAATTGACTAAAAAGCCTCTATTTGATAAGATTTAGTTATAGGAATACTATCAATTTTTTTGATAGTATTCCTATTAAACTAAATAGATGGTTACTATATTTACTTGTAAATATAGAGGAAAGTCCGGACTCTCAAAAGTTGATAGTGGATAACGTCCACCGTTTTCTCTTCGGAGGGAGCAGGGAAAGTGCCACAGAGACAATACTACTTCAGCCCATGCTTGGATTGAAGGAAAAGTGAAAAGTTGATTGGTGTTATCTGATTTTTTTAGATAGCTACAATCTTTGCCCTTTGGTGACAAAGGTGTCAGGGTAAACCCTATCAGAGAGCAAGAGCAAACCATGCCCTTCGGGGTATGACGAAAAGTGGCTCGCACGAGCCTGTCGGTAACGTCAGGCCTAGATAAATGACCATCCCAGGGGCTTGCCCCTCGGACAGAATCCGGCTTATTTTTAGTTTAATTTTATATTTAAGCCTTTTACATATATCTATGAAAAAAAGTGAATTATTTTTTTCTCTCGTCCTAGTACCTTTAGATTTTATCTTAATAGTTTTAGCTGGAATTTCAGCTTATTTTATTAGATTTTCTCAATTTACTACCGAAATTAGACCAGTAGTCTTTAATTTGCCATTTTCTGAATATTTTAAAGCAGTTTTACTTATCTCTTTTTTATGGGTGCTAGTATTTGCTATCTCTAGTCTATATTCCATGAATACTAGAAGATTAAGTCAGGAAATCTATCGAATTTTTTTAGCCTGTTCAGCTGGTTTTGTATTGGTGGTGATTTTAATATTTTTCCGTCGAGAGTTATTTGATTCTCGCTTTATTGTATTATTAGCTTGGCTTTTAGCTGTGGTTTATGTTTCTATTGGTCGGACCTTGATATATTGGTTGAAAAAGATTTTGTATTCTCATGGGATTGGAATAAAAAATGTTATTTTGGTTGGCTCTAGTAAAACTGGTGATAATCTGATAAAAGAGTTTTTTAGTAAAAAATATTCAGGTTTTAAGGTAATTAAAAGAGTTCGTGATTTTTCTTTGGAGACTGCCAAGGAATTAGATAATTTTATTCAAGATTTCAATCGAGATAATTTAAATAAAAAAGAAAAAATTGATGAAATTATTCAAAGTGATCCTAATTTAAGTAAAGTAGAATCTCTTCGTTTATATGATTTTGCCAATGAGCATCATATTACTTTTAAGTATGTAGCTGATTTGCTAGAGGTTAAGGTTTTAAAAACAGAAGTTTCGGAGATGGCTGGTATTCCAATTGTAGAAGTAAAAAAAACAACCCTAGAAGGATGGGGGAGAATTGCTAAAAGAATTTTTGATGTTGTCGTTTCTGGTCTTATTATTATAATTTTGTCTCCAATTATCATAATTACTATTATCTTGATAAAAATTGACTCCAGTGGCCCAGTATTTTTTTCCCGTCGAGATGATGGTTCTCCCGTCTTTAGAGTGGGGCAGGGTGGTCAGCCTTTTCGTTATTTTAAGTTTAGATCAATGATTCCAGGAACTGATAGTATGAGATATAATGAATTGTCTGATAAAAATATCAGAAAAGATGGTCCAATGGTTAAAATTGAGGACGATCCTAGGGTTACTAGAGTGGGTCGTTTTATTAGGCGCTGGAGTATTGATGAATTGCCTGAATTATTTCTTGTCTTTATTGGTCATATGAGTCTAGTTGGTCCCCGACCTCATTTACCAGAGGAAGTTGCTAAATACGAACAACATCATAAAAAGACCCTAACTATTAAACCCGGAATAACCGGTTTGGCTCAGGTTTCTGGTCGTAGTGATTTACTTTTTGAAGAAGAGGTTAAATTGGATATTTATTATATTGAAAATTGGTCATTATTATTAGATATTTCTATTTTATTTAGAACACCTTTAGCTGTTTTAAGACATAGAAAAGCTGAATAATTTATTATGAAAGTTGCCTTAATACATGATCATCTAGCTCAGGACGGTGGAGCTGAAAAGGTTTTGGAAGTTTTTTCTAAAATGTTTTCTGATGCTCCTATTTATACTTTGCTTTATGATAAAAAAAACGTAGCTCATCGATATCCAAATCGTCGGATTGATGCTTCTATTATTCAGAGAATGCCAGGCGGGGTTCGTTTTTATCAATGGTATTTACCTTTTATGCCTATGGCGGTAGAATTTTTTGATTTACGAGAATATGATGTAGTGCTTTCTGACACTAGTTCTTTTGCTAAAGGCGTTATTACCCCCGTAGATACTACCCATATTTGTTATTGTCATACTCCAACCAGATATTTGTGGAGTGATACTCATCAGTATATTAACGAGTTAAAGTATAATAAATTTTTAAAGAAAATAGCCTCTTTGATTTTGAGCTGGATTAGGGTCTGGGATAAAATGGCAGCTGATCGAGTTGATTATTTTATTGCTAATTCTAAAATGGTTCAGGCCAGAATTAAAAAGTACTATAAAAGAGATTCAGTAGTCATTTATCCTCCGGTAGAGACTAAAAAATTTTTCATAGCCAAAGAATTGGGGGATTATTTTTTAATTGGTTGTCGTTTGGCTCCGTATAAAAGAGTTGACCTGGTTATTGAAGTTTTTAAAAAACTGGGTAGTGATTATAAGCTAAAGATTTTTGGCGATGGAGTTGATTTGGCTCGTTTAAAGAAAATGGCCCATGGTTATAATAATATTGAATTTTTGGGTCGAGTTAATGATGAATATAAAGCTGAATTATTTAGTAAATGTTTGGCTTTCTTGAACCCTCAGGAGGAAGATTTTGGTATTTCTAAGGTTGAATCTATGGCCTCTGGTAGGCCAGTAATTGCCTATAAAAAAGGGGGGGCCTTGGAGACTGTAATAGAGGGTGAGACCGGACTATTCTTTGAAGAGCAAACAGTGGATTCTCTATTGCCGGTTGTACAAAAGTTTTATACAGACATTAAGAAGGGTGTTAATATTTGGAATAGTCAAAAAATTAGACAACATTCTGAAAAATTTTCTTTAGAAAAATTTGAGGAAAATATTAGTAATTTTATCAAAAGCGTAGCTCCTAGAAAATAGCGTAGCTCCCAGAAAATAAAGTTAAATTATGAAAATAGGTATTGATATTAGGGTTCTATTAGATAAAAATTATAGCGGGGTGGCTAGTTTTACCCTCCAATTATTAAAGAATTTGATAAAAGTTGATAGGCGAAATGCTTATTATTTTTTTTATAATTCTTTTAAAAAAGCTAATATTCCATTCCTTTCCAAGAAAATTTCTACCAAAAAAACTAGATATCCTAATAAAATATTTAATTATTTCTTGCAAAAGATATTTAATCATCCCAAACTAGATAAAATAATTGGAGGATCAGATATATTTTACTTACCTCATCTTAATTTCGCTTCTTTTTCTAAAAACAGCAAGAATATCATTACTATCCATGATTTATCTTTTCTTCGCTATCCAGAGTTTTTTAGTTTTAGAAAAAACTTTTGGCATTGGGCTTTAAATATCAAAAAGAATATAAAGAAATTTGATAAGATTGTGGCAGTTTCGCAGAATACCAAAAATGATCTAATAGAATTATTAAATGTTCCCGAGACAAAGATTGAGGTTGTTTATCCCGGCATTTCTGAGAAATTAACCAAATTTCAGGGAGACTCTCATAATAGTATTGAGTTATTAAAAGAAAAGTATGACTTAAATAAAGATTTTATTTTATATCTAGGAACAATTGAGCCTCGAAAAAATATTTCTGGACTAATTGAAGCCTATAATCAATTGAGAGATGAGGGGTTTGATGTTTTGTTGGTTTTGGCTGGGGGTTGGGGGTGGAGAACCAAGCAAATTAAAAAAGATTGGCAAAACTCCAAATATCGAGAAGATATTAGATTTATTGGTTATATAGAAGAAGAAAACAAGCCATTTTTGTATAAAATGGCCAAGGTTTTTGTTTATCCCTCTTTTTACGAAGGTTTTGGTTTTCCTCCATTAGAGGCTATGTATTTTGGTTTACCTGTTATTTCTAGCAATGTTTCTAGCTTACCAGAGGTTTTGGGTGATTCAGCTTTATTGGTAAATCCTGACAGAAGTAATGAAATTTTTCAGGCCATAAAGCTAATATTAATTGATGAAAAGGTGAGAACTAAATTAATTGAATCTGGACACAAACAAGTTAATAAATTTAATTGGGAAAGTACTGCTCAAAAATATCTTCAAGTTTTTGAAGAAGTGATTAAAACTGATTATGATAAAAAATAAAATAAATAAAAATAAAAATAAAAAAGTTTTAGTGGCTGTTTCTGGCGGGGTTGATTCGGCCGTGGCAGCTAAATTATTAATTGATCAGGGTTATCAAGTTTCAGGAATATTTTTAAATTTTTGGAAAGAATCTTTGGAAAATTCTTCAGAAAATAAATGTTGTTCCTTAGAGGCTCAGATGGATGCTAAAAAAGTTTGTCTTAGTTTGGGTATTCCTTTTTATACTTTTAATTTTTCTAAAGCTTTTAAAAAGGAAGTGGTTGATGATTTCTTGAATGAATATTCTTGCGGAAATACTCCTAATCCTTGTGTGGTTTGTAATAAAAAGATAAAAATTGGGGGCCTTTTGGAATATGCTAAGGCCTTGGGTTTTGATTATATTGCTACTGGGCATTATGTTCGGGTTGAGAATAATGGAAAGAGTGTAAAAATGTTTAAAGGTTTTGATAAAGACAAGGATCAATCTTATTTTTTGTATTCTTTAAATTCCAAACAATTAGCTAAGGTTTTATTTCCTTTAGGAAGACTGAAAAAACCTCAGGTTAGAAAAATAGCCCAAAAAGCTGATTTAATAGTAGCTTCTAAAAGTGATAGCCAAGAAATTTGTTTCATACCAGGAAAAAGACATAATGAGTTTTTAAAAAGACATTTAAAATTAAAAGGTGGTGCTATTAAATTATGGCCCAGCGAAGAAATAATTGGTCAACATCAGGGATTGGCTCTCTATACTATTGGACAAAGGAGGGGGATAGAAATAGGGGGAACTGGGCCTTATTATGCTGCTAAATTTGATCGTTTAAATAATATTTTGTATGTAGTAAAAAATTTTGATGACCCAGTTTTATATAATCTTGAAATGAAGGTAAAAAATATTAATTGGATTAACTCAAAAGGCTTAGAATTTCCTTTAAAAGCCGAAGCAATTATCCGGTATCGTCATAAACCAGTTAAATGTTTAATTGATTATAATAAAAAAGATAATACTGCTATAGTAAAATTTACTAGAAAACAACGAGCTATAACTTCTGGACAAAGTGCTGTTTTTTATAAGGGGGCCGAAGTTTTGGGTGGCGGAATAATTATTTAAATAAAATATATTTATCAAAAAAGAATAATAAAAAAAGCGGAGTTCTCCGCTTTTTGTTTTACCAAAGGATTTGTTCTTTGGTAAAAAGAGTTTTTGGGCAATAGGGAATTGTTTCATAAAATCCCAATTTATTAATTTTTTTTATTTCTTCAATTGTGGCTTCGTGATTTATAGAAGCAACTAAATTGACTTCTTGGTCGGTCATCGTTGCTAAAACAACTGGAATTTGCCATCTAGGTATGTCCAAAATTTCTTTTAAGAATTTTACGGACGACAAAAGCTTATTCCAGAGAATTCCTCTCTCTTTTTCTTCATCCATTGTTGTGTAGAAATTTTTCATCATCCAATCTCTGAGAAATTTAAAGGCCTGGCTTTGAATCGATTTTTCAAAGGAAAGAAATTCTTCCTGAGCGCTCTCTAAGCAGAGCGAGGTTATACAATTATCTACTTGCTCTCTTTGATTGTCACCTAAAAAATATAATTCCTTGGGAATTTTTTTTAACCTTCCCAGTCTTCTGGCATCATTGATATCGGAAAAGAGATAGGCAATTTTATCAGCCAGCATCACAACATTATATTCCATCGGAATATTGGTAATAATATTAGTTTCACCTATTCCTTTGGAATGGTAAGTTATACCTTCTAGAGTTTCAAAGGAAAGATTTAGTCCTAGACCCTTTCTTTCAATTTTTTCAGCCACCGTTAGACCAAAAATTTGATGATGAAAGCTTTCATCATAATTTTTTTGAATAAATCTTTCACCTAAGTGACCAAAGGGGGTGTGACCGAGATCATGTCCGGCAGCTATCGCTCCCACTAAACTTGCATTGAGGCCTAAGATTGTGGCAATAGTCTCAGCAATTGATTTTACCTCCAGAGTGTGGATTAATCTATTTCTGATTAAAACATTTTCTGGAGAGGCAAAAACTTGAGTTTTACCGTTTAATCTTCTAAAACTTTTGCTATTGATAATTTTTTGAATATCAAGAGCAAAAGGATTTATTTCATCCATAAGAGCATTGGAGGCTAGAAGACTATTTTCTTTTTTTCGTCTCCCCCTGCTTTTTTTTAGGGCCTGTTCTGAAAAACATCCCTTTATTTTCTTCAATTTCTGAAATTTTTCCATGGCATATTATTTATTTAGTTTTTAATGATCTTTTTTAACATTTAAACTTAATATAATTATTGTTTTTTGTCAACGTTGCTTTTTATAAAATAAAAAAATCCTCATAATTTAAGGATTTTTTGTGCCGATGGTGGGACTTGAACCCACAAGTCTTTCGACACACGAGTTTGAGTCGTGCGTGTTTGCCAGTTTCACCACATCGGCGATAACAAGGAGATTATAGATTATTTTAGATTAATTGTCAAAATATTTTAAAACATTGACAAAAATGGCATTTATTGTTAATGTCTCTAGTCATAGTTCATTAATAATTTAAAAGTAAACGTTATGAAAGAGAAAAATGCAAACACAGAGATCACGGAAACCGATGATCAAAAAACTTTTTTAATTTTTTTGAATAATCTCAAAAAAGAAGAACAAGACCTTAAAGAAATTAATAATTTTTTTGATTTAGCAAAGATTTGGGAGACATCTTCTCCATTTACTGATTTTCGTTCCAAAATAGACGAAAAAATGTTTGAGCTTTTGCCGGCTATTTTAGATGATCTACCGTCCCAGCTAGAATTGTTTTTTATTGAAATTGGAGGAATCATTAATGTTATTACTCCTGACTCCGAGAACGAAAAATTAATTCTGAAAAAGATAGAATCATCTGTTCAGAGTGCCGAAGAAAAAGACCTAATGATCCTAATAATTTATTATGGGAAATGGTCGAGTTTTAACAAGGGGCAAGAAATAATTTTTAATAAAATTAAAATTATTTTTGAGCTCAAGAGCGATGAAGATTTGATTAAGTTTAGGTCTAAAAATGAATGGAGTAAACCAGTAATAAGGCTGATTGATAAAATTTTGTCAGATAATTTGCCAAAAATCTTGCCGCGAATTACTTCCGTCTCTCTTTTATTTTCATTCTTAGAAAATTTTTATTATGAATCTGAGCTCAAAAGGCTAATAGAAGAAAGATTAGTGGAAATATTCAAAAATAAATTCATGTTTTCAATTTTTTCTTTTGAAAAACTTTATGCTTATCGGAAATTATTTTCTAATAAAAGCGAAGGGCAACACATATTGGGGGACGTTATTTTCGTAGACATTGAGAATATGAAAAGTTTGGCAATTTTATTTGAAAAAATGAATATTGTTGATAAAATCGATCTCCCGGTTAGAAAAATATTCTATAGAAAAATTTCTGATTTGGTTTTAAGACTGAAAAAAAACAGCCCGGATTATGCTGTGTTTCTACAAATAATATCCGAGGACATCGAGAAGAGGAATCTTCCCGAAGAATTAATTCCAGTCTTCAAAAAAAAGACGGAAGAATTTCTTTTAAGCTAAGTTATCTGAGGAGCGCATCAAGTCGCTCCTTTTTTATTTGCTCAAAATAAAATTATAAGTTATAATTAACTTAATAATATTTTTAAATAATTTATTGATATGGGAAAAATAATTTCCGTAGTTAATCAAAAAGGTGGAGTTGGGAAGACTACTACCTCGGTAAATTTGGGGGCTTATTTGGCTTATTTCAAAAAAAAGGTTTTATTGGTTGATCTTGATCCTCAGGCCAATGCTACTTCAGGACTGGGAATTGATCATCGTAAATTGGAACATGGCATCTATGATGCTCTGATTGGAAATTGCTCGATTAAGGAGGTTGTTTTTAAAACTAAACAAGAAAATTATTATATTATTCCAGCAACCATTGCTTTGTCCGGGGCCTCAATTGAGTTAGTTGGCGTAGAAAATAGAGAATATCGTTTGCAAAATATTTTACAAGAAATTAGAGATAAATTTGATTATATTATTATTGACGGTCCGCCATCTTTGGGTCTTTTGACTATCAATAGTTTAACCGCTTCCGATGAAGTTTTGATTCCAATTCAGAGCGAGTATTACGCCTTGGAGGGCTTAGGGCAATTATTAGAAACAATTTCTTTAATTCAAAATAATTTAAAACCAGATTTGGGAATTTTGGGCGTAGCCATAACTATGTTTGATAAAAGAAATCGATTATCCTCCTTGGTTAAAGATGAATTATATAAATATTTTCCTAATAAAGTTTTCAAATCAATTATTCCTCGTTCAGTTCGTTTGGCTGAAGCTCCTAGTTATGGTTCTACTATTTTACAGTACGATCCTAAATCAGTGGCAGCTAAGGCTTATGAGGGATTAGCCAAAGAAATAATTAATTTAATTTAAAATATATGGTTAACAAGGGTTTGGGTCGAGGATTAGATTCTTTAATTCCTAAAAAAATAAACAATCAATCTTATTCTGATTTTAATTTAACTAAACATGACGCTTTGATAGTAGATGATAGCTCCGAAAGAATTATTAAGGTAGATCCTAAAAAAATTAAAGTTAATCCTTATCAACCCAGAAAAGAGTTTGATCCAATTGCTTTAAACGATTTGATTAATTCTATTAAAGAATACGGAATTATACAGCCTTTAATTGTCAGTAAAAAAGATGGAGAATATGAATTAGTGGCAGGGGAAAGAAGATTGCGTAGTTCATTGGAATTAAATTTGTCAGAAGTTCCGGTGATTGTTCGCGATTTTGATGATCAAAAAAAATTAGAAATTGCTTTGATTGAAAATTTGCAGAGAGAAAATTTAAATCCAATTGAGTCAGCTATTGCTTATAATCAATTGATTAATGAATTTAATTTAACTCAAGAAGATCTAGCCAAAAGAATGGGAAAATCTAGATCTAGTGTGGCTAATATTTTAAGATTTTTATCGTTACCTGAAGAAATAAAGACAGCCTTGGCTAAAAAGCAAATAACCGAGGCTCATGCCAAATATTTATTAGGAATTGAAGGGGAAGTTAAACGGTTGACAATTTTTAGAAAAATAGTGTATAATAATTTGTCTGTTCGCGAAACCAATGATTTAATAAAAAAATCAGGTGGGACTAAGAAGGCTAAAATTACTATAAATAGTAATGATGAAGGCAATAAAAAGTCCTTGCAAAACTATTTAAATACAAAAATAGATATCAAGAGATCAGAAAAGGGAGGTAAGATTGAGATTGTTTTTTACGGAGATGAAGATCTAAGAGAAATTATCAAAAAAATTATAAAATAATTTATTTAGTATAAACAAAAAAGAAAAATTTATTAATGGTTTTAAGTTATTTTAAAAATTTTAAAATTTTAGTAAAGAAAAAAAATTTTAAGATTTTAGAGAAAAGAAAAAATTTTAAGGTTTTGGGTGGGTCCTTGGTTTTATCTGGTATAACCTACCAGAGCACCTATTTAATTGTTCCTGGTGCGACCATCAATTATAGCGAATTTTTCGCTAATTTTTTTCCAATAATAATATTGGGAATCATGGCCGTAATAGCAATTTTTGCTATTGCTCAAAACCTTAAAAAGGGAGAAGAGAACAACAATAATCTTCAATAAAAAAATTTTTTATTGAAAATTACCCGTCAAAAAGGCGGGTTTTCTATTGGTATTGACAATTTAAAATATATATGGTTTACTTTGTCCCGAGTACTTTAAAAATTTAATATTAATTAAAAGCGAAAAAAGATGAAAAGATTTAGGAAATTTTTTGACAGAGAGTTCTGGTCAATTTTTGTTGGACTGATTATTGGAGAGATAATAGTTTTAGGGATTATAACAATTTTTTCAGGGGGCTTTCCCAAAATAAATGAAATCAATTTATTTGTAGTAACAAATTCTTTTTGGCGATTGCCAGAAAGTGTTTTTTTGGGATTGCCGGCGTGGTTTTCGATCTTGGATATATTTGGCTGGTTCCTCCTATTATTGTCATTAAAGAAAATGAACAATAGAATTGAAGATGAGTATCCCGAAAATGTTCAAAGAAAAATTAAGTATCTTTTTATTTCTTTTTTATTTTTCGGAGCTTTGTTGAGCTTGGTGTTTGGGGTTTTTTTAGGAATTATTATTTCTTTAGTAATGGCATTTATTACTGGAGCAATAGTTTCCATTTTTTGGGAAAAAAATCAGTGGCAGATTGAGTTGCTAACGGATGCCTTGCCCCCCATATTTTACTCAGCTACAGCGATGTTAATAGGGTTGGGCTTGGTATATGGTTCCATTGCCTCATTTAGTCTTTTTTTAGCCCTAGCAATTTTTAGTGTTATTATAATTGCAATATCGATTCCTGTTGCCTTGGGAATTTTATTTGTAATTTGGCTTTTTAGCGCTGAAGAAATCTAAATAATAATTTTTAGGAAGAGATAACTCTTCCTTTTTTATTATATTTATACTATTATATTTATATTAATTTTAATGATAATTTATGTCTTTTGTGCATCTCCACAATCATACCCATTATTCCTTATTGGACGGACTTACCAATATCGATGATTTTATTTCCAAGGCTAAAGAGCAGGGATGTCCAGCCTTGGCCATTACTGACCATGGAGTTATGTATGGGGCTATTGAATTTTATAAAAAATGCAAAAAGGCTGGTATTAAACCAATTATCGGAGTTGAAACTTATTTAGCTCCTGGATCTCGTTTTGATAAAAATACTAAAGATGATAGCAAAAATTATCATTTATTGTTGTTGGCTAAAAACAATACTGGTTATCAAAATTTAATAAAATTGATTTCCAAGGCTCATTTAGAGGGTTTTTATTATAAGCCTCGAATTGATTGGGAATTATTAGAAGAGTTTCATGAAGGATTAATTGCTTCTTCGGCTTGTTTAGGTGGAGAAATTCCATTTTTGATTAGAGCTGGAAAATTAGATAAAGCTCGAGAAAGAATTTTAGATTATAATAATCTTTTCGGGCAAGATCATTTTTATTTAGAGCTAATGGATCATCCAGAACTAGATGATCAGGATAAAGTAAATAAACAATTAATAGAATTCTCAAAAGAATTAAATGTGCCCTTAGTTGTGACTAACGATATTCATTATTTAGATAAGACTGATGATGAGGCTCAAGATATTTTATTGTGCTTACAAAATAAAAAAAAGAGAGAGGATACTGATCGTATGAAAATGATGGGCTATGGAGATTACTCTTGTCGTGATCCTAAGGAGTTGGCTGGGGTTTTTAAAGATGTTCCTGAAGCTATTTCTAATACAGTTAAGATTGCGGAAATGTGCGATGTTGAAATTGAATTAGGTGAAGTTCATTTGCCTTATTTTGCCGTACCGGAAGGTTTTGATGAATCTTCTTATTTGATTAAAATATGTGAAGATGGTTTAAAAAAAAGGTTTCCTAATGCTAGCTTGTCTGAGATGGAGGAAATTAGAAAAAGACTAGATTATGAATTAGAGGTTATTAATAAAATGGGGTGGCCATCATATTTTTTGATTGTGGCTGATTTAGTTAATTGGGCCAAAGATCATGAAATTGTAGTTGGTCCTGGTCGAGGTAGTGCTGCTGGTTCTTTGGTTTGTTATTTAACCGGGATTACTAATTTAGATCCAATAAAATATGAATTATTGTTTGAAAGATTTTTAAATCCAGACAGAATCTCTATGCCTGATATTGATTTGGATTTTGCTGATATTCGCCGTGATGAAGTTATTAAATATGTAGCTGAAAAATATGGGGAGGATCATGTTTCTCAGATTATTACTTTTGGAACTATGGCGGCTAGAGCGGCCATTAGGGATGTTGGTAGAGTTTTGGATGAACCTTATGATTATTGTGATAAATTGGCTAAAATGATTCCAATGAATTATAAGATCAAGGAAGCTCTAGAGAATTTAGCTGAAGTTAAAGATATTTATAAAAAAGAATCTTCAGCTCGAAGAATTTTAGATTTTGCTCAAAAATTAGAAGGAGTTTCTAGGCATTCTTCTACACATGCTTGTGGTATTTTAATTACTAAAGAACCTTTAACTAATTATGTGCCTTTGCAGTATGCTTCTTCTTCTGATAAAAGTATAGTTTCTCAATATTCTTTGAATCCAGTTGATTCTCTGGGTTTATTAAAAATTGATTTTTTGGGATTAAAGAATTTAACCATTATCGAATCGGCTATTAAAATTATAAAAAATACCAGAGGAATTGAAATCAATATCGATGAAATTCCCTTAGACGATCAAGGAGCTTTAAATTTATTTAAAAAAGGTGAAACTACGGGAGTCTTTCAATTTGAGTCTGGTGGAATGAAGCGTCACTTAAAAGAACTTCGACCTAGTGAATTTGAAGATATTGTAGCGATGGTAGCTTTGTATCGACCTGGACCGATGGAGTGGATTCCTGATTTTATTTCTGGAAAACATGGTCGACAAATGACTTATCTTCATCCTAAATTAGAACCAATTTTGAGTAAGACTTATGGGGTGGCAGTTTATCAAGAGCAGGTTATGCAAATTTCTCGAGAGCTAGCTGGATTCACCAGGGGTGAAGCTGATACTTTGAGAAAGGCTATGGGTAAAAAAATTCCTGAACTTTTAGCCGAACAAAAAGAAAAATTTATTAATGGTTGTGTTAATAATGGAGTAGAAAAATCTCTAGCTGAAAAAGTTTTTTCTTTTATTGAGCCTTTTGCTGGATATGGTTTTAATAGATCTCACGCCGCCTGTTATGCTTTGATCGGTTATCAAACTGCTTATTTAAAAGCTCATTATCCAGCCGAGTTTATGGCCGCTTTATTAACTGCTGATCAAAATGATATTGATCGTATTGCTATTGAAATTGAGGAATGTCGTCAAATGGGAATAGAAATCATGCCCCCCGATATTAATGAATCTTTTGCCTCCTTTACCGTGGTTACCAGTGGAACTAAGGATAATAAGGTGGTTAGTCCAGATGAAAAAATAAAAACTATTAGATTTGGACTAAACGCTATTAAAAATGTTGGATCACATATTGTTGAAGAAATTATTAGAGAGAGAAAAGCTAATGGTAAATTTAATAATGTTTTTGAGGTTTTGGAAAGAATTGTTGATAGAGACTTAAATAAAAAGTCTTTAGATAGTTTAGTTAAGTGTGGAGCCTTTGATCAATTTGAAGACCGCGGTTTATTATTGGAGAACCTAGAAATTTTATTAAATTTTAGCAAGGAAGCTAATAAATCAAAAAATAGTCCTCAGGTTAGTCTATTTGCTGATACTCCCGACTCAGCTATTTTTAATTATCCTAAATTAGAAAAAAAGAGAGACATTGATAATAAAGATAAATTACAATGGGAGAAAGAATTATTGGGTCTTTATATTTCGGAGCATCCTTTTAGTGTTTTTCGACCTCGTTTATCAGAATCAATTATATCTTTGTCTTCTTTGAAAAATTATAAAAATCAAGATGTTTTTACTGCTGGGGTTGTATCTTCTATTAAAAAGATTATTACTAAAAAAAATGAAAACATGTTGTTTGTTAAAATTGAGGATGGAATTTCTTTTGTGGAAATTTTAGTTTTTCCTAAAGTTTTAAAAGAAACCTTAGATTTTTGGCAAGATGGAAAAGTTGTTTTGATGAATGCTAACGTCTCTGACAAAGATGGAGAAATAAAATTATTAGTTAATAAAGTTGTTTTGTTGGAAGAAGATAATCTAGAAAATACTATTCAAGAATTTAAAAATATTAAAATTCCTAAAAGATTTAATCCTAATAATGGTAGTAGTGGATATTATAATAATTCTTCTTCTGGGGTTCCTATTAATAGTTCAAATGCTTCTAAATCACTAGGTATAGCTTTAAAAGGACAAGTTTCCGCTGAAAAATTTTCCACTATTAAAAAAATATTAGAAAATTATCCTGGCACTGATTCAGTATATTTTAAAATTAGTTTGCTTGACGGAGAAAAATTAATTAAATCAGATTTGCAGGTAAAAAATTGTTTAGAATTAAAAAATGAATTAAAAAATGAGCTTGAGGGCCTGGCTAATATTGTTTAATTTGGTAAAAAATGTTATTATAATAGAAAATAATTAATTTATTTAATTCTTATCATTAAATTAATTTTTGATGATAGATTATAATCTTATGCCTTTAAAAACTCCTCCAATTAATCCTGACAATTCTCAAAAAAAGAAAGAGCTAGAGAATATTAAGGAGGGCCTAGAAAGCCTTAAAGTTTATAGTGAACTCAAAAACGATTTCGATCAGAATAATTCCTTAGAAGAGTCTGCGGATATTAAAGTTAATGATAAATTATTTGAGAAAGATTTATCCGACAACGAAATAGTTGCCGACGAAGAAATTATTTCAAAGAATGATGAATTTTCTTCTAATGAAGCCTTAGATTCTAAAAAAGAATTCTTCCGATTAATGGCAGAAAAAATAAAAGAAGAACCTACTTGTCTAGAAGATTTAAAATCTGAGGATAATAGAATAATTGAGAAAAGGGGAGATTTGGGTAGTTCTATAATTGGAGGAAAGGTTTCTTATTATCGAAAAATGATTTTACGTTTTTCTTTTTTAACTTTAATTTTACTATTAGCTGTAGCTTATTTTTCTTTAACAAAATTGAATATAATTGCTTATACCGACAAGGAGGTTATTAATGATAATTTGAATTTCTATGCTTATTCTAATGATGGACAGGTTAATTTGGAGAGGGCAGTAAAAGCCTCTATCAATAGAGTGGAGCTTGATATTACCGAAACTTTTAATAGTAGTGAAGAAAAAAGTTTAGGGGGAGAAATTGTTGGAAAAGTTAAGGTTATAAACGAATATTCTAAAAATCAGCCATTAGTAGCTACTACTAGATTATTAAGTTCTGACGACAAGCTTTTCCGAGTAAAAAATACTGTTAATGTTCCAGCCGGTGGTTCAGTGGAGGTAGAAATTTATGCTGACGAGCCTAGTCAAGAATTAGCTATTGCTCCAGGTAAATTTACTATTCCTGGCTTATGGGCTGGATTGCAGGACAAGATTTATGCTGAAAGCTACGAAAGTTTTGAATTTAAAAAAGAAGTTAAAAAATCGGTTTCTCAAAAAGATATCGATGATGCTACTAATGCTTTAAAAGAAAAATTAATAACTAAGGCTCAGGAGCAGGTTGGCGATAAGAATAATTCATCTCAAAAAAATATTTTTAGCGTTGACTCAGATGGCGCTCAAATAGAAATTAGTAATAAGGTTGGAGACGAAGTTGAAACATTCACTGGATCTATGAAGGCCGTTATTAGTGTTATTACTATTAATCCAGATGATGTTGTTAAAATTGTTAAACAAAAATTATCCATATTAGATTTTGATCAAAATTTATCCGAAGTAGAAACCGATAGCTTAAATTATTCTTTATTGAGTTTTAATTCTAATAAGTCTTTAGCTGAAATTAAAGTTGATTTTTCTGCTAGAACAACTTCTGGTGGTGAGGATGGGTTGGTTAATAAAAAACATTTAGTTAATTTAAACGAGAGGCAAATTAGAGCTTATTTAGATGGTCTCGAGAATTTAAAATCGTATGAATTAGAATTCTGGCCAGGTTTTATAAAACGAGCTCCAATGCTAGTAGATAGGGTTGATGTAATTTATAAATAATATTTTAAAAATGAAAAATTTTGAATATAAAATTGAAAAAGAGATTATTCATCCTAACGTAGACAAAATTTGTTTAGCTAAATCGAGACCAGTTATTAATGCTATAACCGAAGATAGAGGTAATTATCGTCTAAACACTTCTCGAGTCGAAAATAAATTGGCCAAGGCCGTTTCTGAAGCTCTAAAAGAGTTAAATTTAGATGATTCGGAAGAAAACTACAAAAATATTTCCGAACAAATTATAAAGTTTTCTATTGAAGCCATTGCTAGAGAGCAGGCCATGGGAAAAATATCTTCTTTTGAAAGTTTGGAAGAAAAATATTTAGAAATATTAGCTGACAGGATTGTAAAATTAAATAATCAAGGGGTAGAGCTCCAGGATTATTCTGAAATTATTAGTCTAATTAATAAGCTAGATAATAATAAAATACTAGATAATGATAATCGAAGTAAATTAATAGAAGACTTATCTAGTAAATTATTATTTAAAAGTAAGAATTAGTTGTTATGAAAGATTTTTTTCCGACCTTATCGGTCCTTTTGTTTGTGTTGGGTTTTTACATTTTAGTAAAGAAGCTCTTATTTGCTCTTTATTATTAATATAGTCTTATGTTGGCCAAAGCTAAAAAATTAGAACAAGAATTATTAAGTAAAAAGAATTTGGCTAAGTCTAAAATTTTATCTCGCTACTTCAAAACCGGACCAGGTGAATATGGAGAGGGGGATATTTTTTTAGGTATAAGTGTAATTGATCAAAGGAAAATAATAAAAAAATTTTTAGACATTTCCTGGAGTGATCTACAAAAACTCTTAAATTCTAAAATTCATGAATTTCGTTTCTCGGCTTTAATTATTTTAGTTAAGAAATATCAATTAGCCGACGATAGCAACAAGAAGAGAATTATTGATTTTTATTTAAAAAATATAAAGAATATTAATAATTGGGATTTGGTTGATGTTAGTTGCTATAATATTTTAGGAAATTACTTATATACCAGGGATAGAGGGGTTCTTTATGAATTAGTTGCCTCTAAAAACTTATGGTCTCGAAGAATATCAATAGTTTCAACTTTTTATTTTATAAAAAATAATGACCTGGATGATGTTTTTAGAATTTCGCAGATATTAATAAAGGACCAACATGATTTAATACAAAAGGCTGTTGGTTGGATGCTTAGAGAGGCCGGCAAACGTGATAAAAAGAGGTTAATTAAATTTTTAAAAGATAATAAAATGATTATCTCTAGAGTTACTCTTAGATACGCTATTGAAAAGTTTAGCGAATTAGAAAGAAAAAGATTTCTTAAATAATAATTTTTTAATATGATTTTAAATAGGATATTTAATTTTAAAAAAATCGCTTTATGGAATAAGATTGATAATTTTAATCGAAAAATTATTCATGTTTTATCAGCGGTTATTATATTCTTTTTTCCTTATGTTTTTTCTTTAAATCAAATAATTTTTGTTAGTTTATTATTTGTTTTGATATTCTCAATAGCTAGATTTTTTAATTTTTTACCAATTATTAATAGGGTAAAAAGGGTTTCTTGGGGGGAGGTTTTTTATCCTCTAGGTATAATGTTGGTGGCTATTTTTTTCTTGCCTGATAATATTAGGGCTTTTCAGTTTGGTGTTTTGGTTCTAGGGTTTTCCGATTCCTTGGCTAATATTTTTGGCGATCTTTTTGGCATTCATAGAATTAAATTATTGGGCGGGGCCAAAAGCCTAGAGGGCTCTTTGGTCTTTTTGCTTTCTACTTTTTTCTTAATTTTTTTGTTTCGCAGTAATGTCGATTTTTATAATATTGATCTGTATCTGATAATTGCCCTAGCTTTAACTCTAGTAGAGTTTTCTTTATTTTTTGGTTTAGATAATTTGATATTACCATCACTGGCCGCTTATCTTTTTTCTTTATTATAATTATAGTATGATATTGTTATGAAAAAAATAACAATTTTAAGTGTTGGAGGAGTTAAAGAAAAATATTATCAAGAAGCTATTTTGGAATACCAAAAAAGACTAAGCTCTGATATAAAATTAGAACTAAAAGAGCTTCTGGCTAAAAGTTTTTCAGAAAAAAATATCCTAGAAACAAAGAGGCAGGAGAGTCAGAGGATTCTAGATTTTTTGCAAAAGAACAAGGATTCTGAAGTTTTTTTATTGTCAGAGAATGGACAGGAATTTGATTCCATTAATTTTTCTAAAAAAATATTTAGTATTGATAGACCGATAATTTTTGTTATTGCTGGGTCTCTTGGTTTTGATTTTGATATTTTACAGGGATATAATATTTTATCTTTATCTAAAATGACATTTTTGCACGAAATGACTAAGGTTATATTAATAGAACAAATTTATCGAGCCGTTAATATAGAGAAAGGGAAGAGATATCATTACTAATATTTTGCCTTTTAATTTTTTATATATATTGTTAGCATTGCTGCAAAAAGGTTTACACATTTGAATAACAAATTATATACTAA
>DAOOQF010000014.1:0-20074 GCA_035388665.1 bacterium
TATTAAGTCTAAAGACTCAGGTGTTGTAAAGGTTTCTGATAAATACATCGAAGTGGTCTCTGAGGTTGATAAAATTCAAGAATTTACTATTCAAAAAGGTCTAATGTTGTGGGTTAAAGATGGTGATACCGTTAAGCCTGGAGACAGATTAACCGAGGGTAGTTTTGATTTGAAGGAACTATATCGTTTAAGAGGAAAATTAGAAACTCAGAAATATATTATTAGAGAAATTCAATATGTATATTCTTCACAAGGCCAACCATTGAATGATAAACATATTGAGATTATTGCTCGTCAGATGTTCTCTCGACATTTAATTAGAGAAACTGGGGCTACTGATTTACTTCCAGGAGAAACAGTGGAAGAAGAGGTTCTAGATCAGGCTAATAAAGACACTAAAGATAAAGCTAAGTCAGAAAGATTATTATTGGGAGTAACTAAAACATCTTTAACTACTGATAGTTTCTTATCAGCTGCATCTTTTCAAGAAACCCCTAGAGTATTGATTGAGGCTGCTTTAAGCGGTAAAATAGACTATCTTGAAGGCTTAAAAGAAAACGTAATTATTGGATGCTTGATTCCTGCTGGAACCGGATACAAGGGCAAGAAAAAAAGAGAAATATATAAATAGAAAAAATAAGAACGCGTGAGCGTTCTTATTTGATTAAATTAATTTTTTGTTTATGAAAATAATTGTTGGATTAGGAAATCCTGGCGATAATTATCAAAAGACTAGACATAATATTGGCTTTATGTTTTTAGATTATCTAGCTGGCGAGAAAGCTGATTGGAAATTTGATAAAAAATTTAATGCTTATATTTTGGAAAAAGGAGAATTTACCCTAATTAAACCTCAAGCCTTTATGAATAATTCTGGTTTATCAGTTCGGGCTTATTTAGATTATTATAAGCTTTTACCAAAAAAATTAGGGTTATTTACCAAAGAAAATATTGACTTGAGTCAGACTTTGATAGTCATACATGATGATTTGGATATTGATTTTGGTAGATATAAAAATTCAGTTAATGCTTCTAGCGCTGGTCATAATGGGGTAGAATCGATAATTAAACATCTTAAGACTAGGAACTTTACTAGAATTCGTTTTGGTATTAAAAATGAGTTTAAGGTCAATATCCCAGGAGAGAAATTTGTTTTACAAAGATTTTCGGGTGATGAATTAGGCAAATTAGAAAATATCTTTGGTAGCGTTAAACTATAGTTTGTTAGTAAAATATTTAAAATAAGGGGATAAAATCCCTTATTTTATTAGCTAGAAGCAATCATTGACAAAAATTAGCAATTATGTTATAATATAATTGTTTGAATAAAGTACCTTAAAAACGACAGAAATAGTTTTATGGTTATTGCTTATGTAATTTTAACTAGATTATATAAGTAATAACCATAAATTTAAGAAAAATGAATGCTTTAAACGTTATTTTAAGATCTCTTGCTATTTCTGAAAAATTATCTTTATCCGAATCAGATGGTCGGGCCATTATTTCTCAGTCTGAAGATATTTTTAAGTCCTATATAGATTCTGACTTTAAGAATTGGGGTCTAAATAAAGAAAGTAAGGCCACCCCGGAGACAGAAATAGAGATTTACGAAATAGTAAAACATGCCAATTTTAAAGACATGTTTACTTCTTTATCAGACGATCTTGACTCTTTATGTTTGACCCAAAGTCAGATTATTGATTTTTGCGAAAAACATCGTAGTTATTTGAGGCAAGCTGGTTATGCTGCTTTTTTTCTCACAAAAAAAGATTTTGAAAAACCGGCCACAGAAGATAATCTTTTTGTCGTCCTCGTGGGTGTGGATTCGTGTGGTCTGGATGTCAGCGTTCATCGTTTCGACGATGCGCACGTTTGGCTTCCTGGCGGTCGTCGTCGTGTTGTCGTCCCGAAATTGAGCTAGCTCTTAGGTCTTTTGACCCTTTGGCTTTTGGCTCTTTGACCCTTTGGATCTTTGCCCCTTTGTCACTTAGATTTTTAGAACAACAAGTTCTTGAAATCTGAGGGATTTTTTATTTTTACTTTAAATTTAATTTATCTTAATTTTAAAGTGCCTCTGTTAAAGTTTTTTAATGGATGAAAACAAACTTTGGCAGATAGCCTTTAATCATTTAATTAGCTTTAATTTTAATCAATATAATCTATTGCTTAAATATTTTGGTAATTTTAAGGAGGCCTTTTATGCCCATTCCTCTGATTTAAGGTTGGCCGGATTAAAGGAAAAGACTATCGAACAATTAATTTTAAAGAGAAAAACTTTTAATTTGTGGGAAGGACTAAAGTTTATTAATAAAGAAAATATTTCCGTTTGTTTTTATGAAGACCCTGATTATCCAATATTTTTAAAAAATATATTTAGTCCTCCGCCTTTATTATATTATCGAGGTAATTTGAATATTGATTGGAAGATGTCTTTGTCGGTAGTTGGGGCCAGAAATCATTCTTATTACGGAGAGAAAATTATTAATAGTTTTATTCCCCAATTGGTTAAAAAATCAATTAATATAGTCAGTGGTCTAGCTTTGGGCATAGATTCCTTGGCCCATGTTAGATCTATAGAGAATAGTGGACAGACTGTGGCTGTTTTGGGGTCTGGATTGGATAATGGTTCAATTTATCCTTATAAAAACAAAAAACTATTTTATGATATCATAGATAACAATGGGCTAGTTTTATCAGAATTTTGTCCAAAAACAAAGCCATTATCTTTTAATTTTCCCCAAAGAAATCGGATTATAGCTGGTCTGTCAATGTCAACTTTGGTAATTGAAGCGGGAGAAAAATCAGGGTCCTTGATTACTGCTAACCAAGCCCTGGAAGAGGGCAGAAATGTTTTAGTGTTTCCGGGGGATGTTTGCGGTCGTAGTTTTGTCGGATCTAATAATTTAATTAAAAATGGAGCTTATTTAGTTAATAATACTGATGATATTTATCAATTCTATGTTGTTATTTAGGTTATAAAAACATAGTTTAGCTTGATTCTTTGGTTTATTTGTGTTTTTTTTGTTTTAATATTATAATTGTTTTATAAAAATAAGGAATATTTATGGATTTAATAATAGTAGAGTCTCCTACCAAGGCTAAAACAATATCAAAATTTTTAGGAAAAGAATATAAAGTAGAATCTTCTTTTGGACATATTCGTGATTTACCTAAAAGCGATTTGGGGGTTGATTTAGAAAATAATTTTGAACCTAAATATGTTATTCCAACTAAAGCTAAAAAAAGAGTTACCGAGTTAAAAAAATTAGCTAAAGAAGCTAATTCTATTATTTTAGCTTCTGACGAAGACCGTGAAGGAGAGGCTATAGCTTGGCATTTATTTGAAGCTTTATCTTTAAAGGAGGATAATTACAAAAGAATTGCTTTTCATGAAATTACTAAAGAGGCTATTTTATCTGCTCTTGAAAACCCTAGAAGAATAGATCAAAAAATGGTTGATGCTCAGCAGGCTAGACGTATTTTAGATCGTTTGGTGGGGTATAAATTATCACCTTTTCTTTGGAAAAAAGTAGCTAAAGGTTTGTCGGCTGGTAGGGTGCAGAGTGTGGCTGTTCGTTTAATTGTAGAAAAAGAAAGAGAAATAAAAGCTTTTATCCCTCAAGAGTATTGGGATATCAATGCTTTGTTAATAAAAGATAATGTTAGCTTCACAGCCAGGTTACAAAAGATAGAAAACAAGACCTTAGATAAATTTTATTTTAAAAATGAGGAACAGGCTAGCAAGACTTTAGATGATATTAAGAATGGATCATTTATTGTTTCCAGCATTGAAGCAAAAGAGAGTTTTAAAAATCCTCTAGCCCCTTTTACCACCTCAACCTTGCAACAGACTGCTAATCGAAGATTGGGCTTTAGTGCTAAGCAAACTATGATGGTAGCTCAGAAATTATATGAAATGGGTTATATCACCTATATGAGAACCGACTCCATTAATTTAGCTGAGAAGTTTAGAAATGAAGCTGGAGAATATCTTAAAAGTAAATTAGGTGATAAATATTTAGTTTCTGGTGGACGGATTTTTAAGAGTAAAAATAAAAATGCTCAAGAAGCTCATGAAGCTGTTCGTCCGACTTCAGCTTCAGTTTTGGCTGAAGATATTTCTGCTAAATTAGATAAAAACCAATTTAAGCTTTATCAACTTATTTGGCAGAGAGCTATAGCCTCTCAGATGGTCCCAGCAATTCTTGATACTGTGACAGTTGATATTTTAACTGGAGATAACAATCAGTATTTATTTAGAGCCAATGGACAGGCCATTAAGTTTAAGGGTTATTTGGAGATTTATCCAGAGAAAGTTAGTGAGAACGAATTACCTTTGTTAAATAAAGATGAATTATTAAAATTAGAAAAACTGGAAAAAAATCAGCATTTTACTCAAGCTCCAGCTCGATATTCTGACGCAACCTTAGTAAAGGAATTAGAAAAACATAGTATTGGTCGCCCTTCTACTTATGCTCCTACTATTGCTACCATAATTGATAGAAATTATGTTAATAGAGACGATAAGAAAAGGCTTTTTCCAACTGATATCGCTTTCATAGTTAATGATTTATTGGTGGAGCATTTTCCTCAAATTGTTGGTTATGAATTTACGGCTGAAATGGAAGACGATTTAGATAAAATTTCATTTGGAGAAAAAAAATGGCAACCGGTTATTAAAAATTTTTGGGATGAATTTTATAAAAATTTAGAAAAAAAATATATGGAATTAGATAAAAAAAATTTTGCCCCCGAAGAAGAGACCGATGAAGTTTGTGATAAATGTGGAGCTAAAATGATTGTTAAAACTGGTCGTTATGGTAAATTTTTGGCCTGTAGCGCCTTTCCAGAATGTCGTAATATTAAATCTATGAATAAAGGAGAAGCATCCCCTAAGGAGGAGAGTGAAGATTTAATAAAACTTAAGGAACAATATAAAGGAGAAAAATGTGAAAAATGTGGATCTGATATGATTGTTAGGTCTGGTAGATTTGGTTATTTTTTGGGTTGTAGTGCTTATCCTAAATGTAAAAATTTAAAGAATATTAATAAGGATGGTCAAAAAGATATTGAAGTTGATTGTCCAGTTTGTGGTAAAGGCAAAATAGTTAAAAAATTTAGTCGTCGAGGTGTCTTTTATGCTTGTAGTGCTTACCCAAATTGTAAAAATGCCTATTTTGGAAAACCAACCGGAGAGAAATGTAAAAAATGTGGAGCCTTGATGATCGAGGATAAAAATGGATCAAAATGTTCTAATAAAGAGTGTGAAGGGTAATTTTTATAAAGTTTAATTTTATAATCATATGAAAAAAGAGTTAATTGTAGGAGTCTCTTCTTTTGAGCCGTTAGTAATTTCTTCTAATAATGAATATAGCGGATTTGAAGTAGAGCTTTGGGAAATAATCGCCAATAAATTAAATTTGAAATTTATCTACAAGGAATTTGATTTTAAAAAACTTCTTTCGGCTGTTAAAAATAAAAAAATTGACGTTGCTTTTTCGGGGATAACTAGAACCAAAAAAAGAGAAGAGTTGGTTGGTTTTTCTTATTTTACTCTTAGATCGGGTCTAGCAATAATGGTTAATGAGGGCAGTAAGATTAGTTTTTTAGGGACTTTAAAAAGCTTGTTTTTAAATAATTTTAAAAAAGTTTTAAAATTTTTGTTAATATTTTTTAGTTTTATATTTTTAATCAGTAATGTTTTTTGGTATTTTGAAAAAAACCTCCCAACCATAGATATTGATACTAGTTATTGGGCTGGTATAGTAGATTCTTTATGGTGGACAGTTACTTTAATGGGTGGTGTCGGCGGAACTTATCCAGATTCTTCTTTGGGTAAATTCATTGGGTTTTTCGTTGTTTTCTTTGGAATAACTATTTTTGCCGTCTTCATTGCCAGAATAACTTCTTTTATTACTCTTAGTAAAATAAAATATACTATTAATAGTCCTAGAGATTTAAAAAATAAAAGAGTTGGAACTAAGGTTAGCACAACTTCAGTAGACGAATTGAACAGATTGGGCGCTAAAGTTGTCTTAGAAGAAAAAATAGAAGATGTTTTTAAAAAACTAAAAAATAGAAAAGTTGAAGCGGTGGTTTTTGATGAACCTGTGATTAAGAATTTTGTTAATAATCAACAAAGTGATAATTATGTTATTGTTGGGGATGTTTTTAACAAACAAACCTATGGGTTTGCCTTTTCTCACGATAGTGATCTTCGAGAGGTTTTTAATAAGGAGCTTTTAGGTCTTTTTGAGTCTGGAGAATACGACTTATTATACAATAAATGGTTTGGCAATAAATAATGTTAAAGTGATAAAATAAAAAACGACTTTGAAAAATAAGTCGTTTTTGTTTTTTATAATTTAGTTAAAGTAATCTAATTTCATAGCTTTTTTCACTTTTTCCATGGTTTTTTGGGCTTTAATTCTAGCCTTTTTTGCTCCTTCTTGTAATATTTTTTCTACTAATTCAGGTCTTTCTTCATAATATTTTCTTTTTTCTTGAATTGGTTTTAGAAAATTAATAATATTTTCGGTTAGCTCTTTCTTGCATTGAACACAGCCTCTTTCTCCTTTTTGACATTCGCTTTTAATATTATCTAAGTTTGAGGATTTAAAAATCTGATGATAATAGAAGACATTACAGATATTAGGATTTCCTTTATCATTCAGCTTTATTTTATTAGGATCAGTTAAAGCTTTTTTGACTTTTTGTTCAATAATTTCAGGGGAATCAGCTAGATAAATAGCGTTATTTAAGCTCTTGCCCATTTTAGCGGCTCCATCTAAGCCTTTAATTCTGCCGTGATTTCCGACTAAAGCCTCTGGGACTCTTAAAGTTTCTCCATAAATGTGATTAAATTTTTTAACGATATCTCTGGTTTGTTCGATCATTGGTAATTGATCCTCTCCTACTGGCACTAAGTCAGCTTCAAAAGCGGTGATGTCGGCTGATTGACTGACAGGATAACCTAAAAATCCATAAGTAACACTATCCTTAAACAGTTCTTTTTTTTGTTTTATTTCTTCTTTAACAGTTGGATTTCTTTGTAGGCGAGAAATAGTAACTAGATTAGAATAGAAAACAGTTAATTCGGCAATTTCTGGTATTAATGATTGAATAAAAATGGTTGATAATTTAGGGTCTATACCAACAGCTAAATTATCCATAGCAACCTCCATAACATTATTTCTAACCTTATCAGGGTTTTCAAAATTATCAGTTAGGGCTTGTACATCCGCTATCATAACATAGGTTTCGTAGTCATTTTGTAGTCTAACTCTGTTTAATAGAGAACCAAAAAGATGTCCAATATGTAGTTGTCCGGTTGGTCGATCTCCGGTTAAAATTATTTTTTTCATTTCTTATATTATTTCTAATTATTTTCTTTTTTTAGCAGAATTCTTTTCTGCTTTCTCTTCTTGATTATTTTTTTTATTATTAAAATAATCCATAGCCCGATCAATCAATTTTCCAAAAAGGAATATGTATGATCCGCTTTGTTTAATTTTGCTTTTGATTAAATCAACTAATCCGTTAGTTTTGTTAACGATATTTTCTACTTGGCGACTTATTTTGTTAATTCGACGTAGATTAGAAATTAAATAATAAAGAGACCAACAAAGAAAAGTTGCTACTGCAATAACAGCGATAGCAATTGATAAATTAAGAATATCTCCGCTTGTTGTAAACATAGTTTTATTTTAATTATAATTTTAGAAATTCCTTATTTGAGCAGAAAACTTTTCCTCTAGGTGTTTGATTAATTTGTTTTGGATTTCGTCTATTTCTTCGCTGGTTAAAGTTTTCTCATCTGATTGATAAACAATATGAAAAGCCAGGCTTTTTTTATTGTTTTCTAAATTCTCTCCCGAATAGACATCAAATAGTTCTAGATCTTTAATTAGTGAATTAAAGTTTCTAATTTCCTTGCTAATATCATTATAGAATATTTTTTGATCAATTACAAAGGCTAAATCTCTATTTACGGCCGGAAATTTGGCAATAGTTTGATATTGTTTTGATTTTCCTTTGGAGATAGCCATTATTAAGGATTTTAGACTTATTTCGCTGGCTGAGGTTTCTTTTTTTATGCCATTTTTGTTTAAAATACTGTTATCTATTTTAGCTATAAAGCCAATTTCTTTGCCATTAACCATTATTAAACATTTTTCGTTTTTATCAGACCAGCTAATAATTGATTCAGTAGGGGAAAATTCTATTTCTAAAGTGTCTAATAACTCTAATAAAAAATTAAAAATAATGTTTTTTAAGTAATTGAAAGAATCGTTTTTGGCGTCACTAATAATTAAGGCTAATTTTTTTTCTTGGTAAGGCAAATTTTCATTTTGTTTTTTATCTTTATGTGGACCACCGGCAATATTTAAAAAGACATTACCTATTTCAAACATAGAAATTAAATCGTTTCTAGATTGATTGGTCTTAATATTTGATATTAAATTAGTAATTAGAGTTTGCCTTAACATAGTATGTTGAGAGGATAGTGGATTTAATAATTTTACATAAGTTTTTGGATCAAAATTTAATTTTAGTAATTGATCTTCATTAACAAATGAATAATTATAGGACTCGGTCATTTTATAGTTATTAGCCAAAATTTTCTTTACCTTGTTTATTAATTGTAATTGGGGGTCTTTTTCTGGTGGGGTTAGTTCGTCATTTGGGACAATAGCTTTAATATTATTATAACCATAAATTCTAATGATTTCTTCAATTAAATCTTCTTTTATTTGGAGATCTTTTTGTCTCCAAGAAGGTATTTTAATATTCCAAGATTTTTCATCATCTTCATTTTGAATTTCTAGCCCCAAGCTTTCTAAAATACTTTTTATTTTTTTTATTTCAATTTCTTGGCCGATTATTTTATCAATCCATTTTAAATCTAAACTGATTATTGTATCTTCATTTTTGAAGTCTCCTTTTTCGATTATTTCATTCTTGAAGATAGCTTTAGGTTGTATTTTTCTAATTATCTCTACTATTTTGCTTAGGGCTAATTGACATAGATTGGGGTCTAGTCCTTTTTCAAATCGCATAGCAGCGTCAGTTCGGGAGTTTATTCTTTGGGCAGTTTTTCTAATGGAAACAGCATCAAAATTAGCTGATTCAATTATGATGGAAGTAGTAGTGTTGTTGATTTCTTTTTCCTTTCCTCCAATGATTCCAGCAATAGCAATAATCATTGATTCTGTAGCTATAACTAAGTCATTCTCGTTTAATTTTTTTTCTTTATCATCTAAAGCAATAATGGTCTCATTTTTTTCAGCCTTTCTGATAATAATTTTTTTTATTCCTTCGGCATCAAAAGCATGGAGTGGTTGCCCAATTTCAAACATTATATAATTAGTGGCGTCAACAATATTATTTATTGATTTTAATCCTAGGGCGGTTATTTTATTTTTTAACCAGGCTGGACTTTCTTCTATCTTGATATTTTCAATTTTAAGAGCTAAATATTTTTTACAAAGATTTTTAGCCCTAATTTCAACCTCAATATTTTTTTCTTCTTTAATTTCTTTATTGTTTTTTATTTTTATTTCTTTAGTCTCGTAAGGTTTTAGTTTTTTTTCTAAAATTACACTTAACTCCCTGGCTATTCCGTAATGACCCCAAAGATCTGGTCTATTAGAAATTGATTTATTATCTATTTCTAGAATAATTTCATCTAATGATAAATATTCACTCAATTCTTGTCCAATTTTAGCTTTTTCCTCAAGAATCATTATTCCTCCGTGGTCATTTCCTAGTCCTAATTCATCTTCAGCGCAGAGCATTCCGCTAGAATCCTCTCCTCTAATTTCAGCCCTTTTTATTTCTAATCCATTTGGTAAAATAGCTCCAATTTTAGCTAGAGGAACCAATTGTCCAACGGCAATATTTGGTGCTCCGCAAACTATTTTTAGAGGTTCTTTTTCTCCAGCATCAACTATGGCAATTTGTAATTTGTCAGCCTGAGGATGTTTTTTAATTTCTAAAATCTTAGCAATAACAATATTTTTAAATTGTTCTTTTTGCTCGATGATTTTTTCTACCTCAACAGTGTGAGCAGTTAATTGATCTTTGATTTCTTCCGGACTAATATTGGCTAGATTTATAAATTCTTTTAGCCAGTTCAGTGAAATATTCATATTTTTTATTTAAATTATTATTGATTAATTTCTTAGAATTGTTCTAAAAATCTAGAGTCTCCACTATTAAAAAGCCTAATATCATCAATATTATATTTAAGCATTACCAGTCTATCTAATCCAAACCCAAAAGCAAATCCAGAATATTTTTCTGGGTCTATTCCTCCGTTTTTTAAGACTTCTGGATGAATCATTCCACAGCCTAATATTTCTAACCAGCCACTATATTTGCAGACACGACAACCTTTGCCTTGACATAAGAAGCAGGTATATTCTCCATTGCTACCAGGCTCTACAAATGGATAAAATTTAGGTCGCATTCTTAATTTTGTGTTTGGTCCATAAAGTTTTTTTCCGACTAATTCTAAAATACCTTTTAGGTTAGCAAAACTTATATTCTCTCCAATCATCAAGCCCTCAACATGATAAAAGGTGTGTTCATGTCTAGCATCAGTAGCTTCATTTCGAAAACATTTTCCCGGAATAATAGCTTTAAGTGGAGCTCCATATTTTTCCATAGCCCTTATTTGCATTGGTGAAGTGTGGGTTCTCATAACCATATCATATTCATCTTCTTTATTTTTAGAGTCGATAAAAAAAGTATCTTGCATTTCTCTAGCAGGATGATGTTTGGGAAAATTTAGAGCCGTAAAATTATAATAATCGCTTTCTAATTCTGGACCATCTAAAACCATAAAGCCCATAGAAGAAAATAGCTCTTCTATTTCTTCTAATATTTTAGTAACGGGATGAAGATGTCCTTTGGCTAATTTTTCTCCAGGTAAAGTTGGATCGATAATTTCTTTTTTTGTTGAGGAATTATCAATCTTTTCCTTTATTTCGCCTAATTTTATTGATAATTCTTGTTTTATGGAGTTTGCTAAGATACCCATTTCTTTTTTAGTTTCGTCACTCAATTCTTTAATACTTTTTAGAGCGGAGCTAAAATCACTTTTTCGACTAAAATATTTTTCTTCAACTTCTTTTAATTTTGCGGAGTCCTTAATTTCCTCTAATTTTTCTAAAATTTCTTCTTTTAATTTTAATAGTTTTTCTTTCATATTTTTATTTGTTTTCGTTTATAAATATATATTCAATTATTGATAAAATGATGATTATAATTAAGATATTTAACCAAGAAAATAGGTTTTGAGCCAACATAAAAAGGGTGGCAACAATCAAAAAAGCAAAAGAAAATGATTGTCTAAAGGATGTTTTTATCAAATAAAAAGGTAGCTCTTTTTTATTAATTTTTTTTCTAATGATAAAACTGATAATTGTAATTAGTCCACTTAGTGATAAAAATAGAGAAAAATAAATCAAAGTTAGTGTTAGCCAATTGGCTGTTTCTGGGTTAATAGCAATAATTAAAAAAATAAAAATTGCCCATAATAATAAGGTTAGGCTCGTCATTGTTAAGAGACATTTTTTTAAGGTCATATTATATACTTTATTTTTATAATTTTATCTTTTTTAATTCTTCTTGATAATTTTGTAATCTTTCTTTTTCTTTTTTGACTAACTCTGTTGGAGCTTTTTTTACAAAATCTTTGTTATTTAATTTTGTTTCTATCATATTTATCATTTTTTTTAGATTTTCAATTTCTTTTTCTCGACGTTGTTTTTCCTTTTCTTCGTCTATTGCTCCAATTAAATTAATCTCTATTCCTTCTATTGTTATTAAAATAGTTTTTTCATCTTTGGGTCGGTCTTTTTCGTTGATAAATTCTATTTCTTCTATTCCGGTTTTTAAATTTTTAATTAGATGCTGTTGTAATTTTATTGTCTCTGCTCGATCTCCAGCTAGTATTTGGGCTTTTATTTTTTTATTAACCTCAATATTATTGGTAGACCTAGCATTTCTAACGTTGGTAATAATTTTTTTTATTGTTTCAAAGTTATTTTCTTCTGTTTCAAAATCTATGTCATTGTCTTCTGGCCATTTAGTTATTAATAATAATTCCTTTTCCTGAATTTCTTGCCAAATGATTTCTGTTATAAAAGGGATAAAAGGATGCCAAAGTTTTAAAATATTTTTTAAAACAAACATTAGTATTTTTCCGTTATTTTCATTTTTTTCAAATTTCTTTGATTCTAAATACCAGTCAGCAAAATCGTTCCAAGTAAATTCTCGAAGATCTTCTCCGGCGGTTGCAAATCTGTAATCTTTAATATCGGAGGTGACTTTTTGTATTAGTTTATTTAATTTGCTTAATATCCATTTATCACTTAAGTTAAGTTCGTTTTTATTGTAATCGTCGGAAAAATCTTGGTTGGTAGTTATTATAAATCGACTAATATTCCAAAGTTTATTGATAAAATTTCTGGCACTAGCAATTTTTTCTTCACTAATTCTAACATCATTACCAGGAGTATTTCCAATTAAAAGAGATAAACGTAAGGCATCGGTACCAAATTTTTCTATCATATCTATCGGGTCTATGCCGTTTCCTTTTGATTTACTCATCTTTTTTCCATTTTTGTCCAAAACCATCCCATGTAAATATACTTTCTCAAAAGGTATTTCATTAAGGGCAAAAAAAGACATCATTATCATTCGAGAAACCCAAAGAGTTATAATTTCATAGCCAGTTTCTAGCATTTGAGTTGGGTGAAACTTTTGTAAATCACCACTTTTTCCATTATTTGAAAAATTATTTGGCCATCCTAGAGTAGAAAAGGTCCACATACCAGAAGAAAACCAGGTATCTAAAGTGTCGGGATCTTGTTTCCAGCCATCTTCAGTAGGAGCTTCTTCTCCTACATATATTTCTTTGTCTTTATACCAAACTGGAATTTGATGTCCAAACCAAATTTGACGACTAATACACCAATCATGTAGATTGTTCATCCAATCTAAGTATCTTTTGTTAAATCTTTCTGGAATTATTTCAATTTTATTTTTAGTAATTGCTTCTAAGGCTAATTCTTTTAAAGATTTATTTTCAAGTCTTTCTATTTTTTTATCGACGCTGATAAACCATTGCTTAGAAGGTAATGGTTCAATTGGAGTATTACAGCGATAACAAATTGATAAATTATTTGTTAATTCTTCTTCTGATAAAATTAGATTATTTTCTTTTAGTTCTTCTACAATCATTTTTCTGGCCTCTAAAACAGTTTTACCAGAAAATTTATTAAAACCCTCTCTTATTTTCCCATCTTCTGATATAACCTTAATGCTTTCTAAGTCATTCTTTTGAGCCATTTGAGAATCAATCATAGAATGAGCAGGGGTTACTCCTAGGGCTCCAGTTCCAAAGTTCATATCAACATTAATATCGGCTATAATTTTAATATTTAATTTTTGTCCACAAAAATTAGCTGGAATAATTTGTCCAACATATTTTTTATATCTATCATCTCTAGGATTTACCGCAATAGCAGTGTCGCCTAATTTTGTTTCTGGTCTAGTAGTTGAGATAGAAATAGGAAAGTCTTTGTCGTATTTAAATGTGTATAAGAAAGCTTTTTGTTCTTTATATTCAACTTCATCATCAGCTAGAGTTGATTTACATCGAGGGCACCAATTAACGACCCTTTCGCCTTGATAAATAACCCCCTCTTTATACATATCTGAAAACATTTTTTTGACGGCTTTTTGTCTTTCTTCGTCTAGAGTGAAGGCCTGTCGGCTCCAGTCGATTGAAGCTCCTAGTTTTTTGGTCTGATTTAAAATAGTGTTTTGAGTCTCATTTAAAAATTCCCAGACCTTTTTTAAGAATTCTTCTCTTCCTAAATCATGTCTAGTTTTATTTTCTTCGGCTAATATCTTTTTTTCGACTACATTCTGAGTGGCAATGGCAGCATGATCGGTTCCTGGAATCCAAAGTGTTCGATAGCCGTTCATACGATGGAATCTGATAAACAAATCTTCTATAGCAATGGTTGAAGCGTGTCCTAGATGGAGTTTGGCGGTAATATTTGGTGGTGGCAAAACCATAGAGTAATTTGGGGCATTTTTTGGTAAATTTAAATTATCAGGATTAAAAAAGCCTGATTTTTCCCATTTTTCGTATATTTTGTCTTCTTTTTCAATCGGATTGTATATTTTGTCCATTTCTTGAGCCATATTTTTAGGAGTTTTCTTAAAATTATAATATAAATTATAGCATTATCTTAACAAAATTAATATGGTAGGTCAATTATTATGGTTGACTATTTTTATAAATGAATATATAGTAATTAGTTAATATTTTGAATAGTTTGGAAAATGAAAACCAGTCAACAATTTTTTAATCTAATCGAGAAGTCATCAAATATTTTGATTACTTTTCCTATTGATTGGAACGGAGATGCCATCTCTGGCTCTTTGGCTTTGGCTTTATATTTGAAAAAAAGAGGAAAAAATGTAGAGATTGGAGCTGAAAAAATGAAAAATGGTTTAAATTTTAAAACTCCAATTGATTCTTTTAAATTTCTTCCAGACTTTAATGAAATAAAAACATCTTTGGAAAATTTAATGAAATTTGTTGTTTCAGTTGATTTAAAAAATGCCAAAGTTAGCCAAATAAAATATACCATAGAAGAGGACAAGTTGAATTTTATTATTTCTCCTCAAGATGGTTTTTTTACTAATGAAGATATTAAATCTAGTATGAGCGGCTTTAAATATGATTTAATTATTACTGTTAACTGTCATGATTTGGAATCTTTAGGTAAAATTTACGACAGTAATGTTGATTTCTTTTATAAAACTTCAATTATTAATATTGATCATAGCCCCGAAAATGAAGAGTTTGGCCAACTTAATATTATTGATTTAAATGCAGTTTCGGTTACAGAGATAATTTTTGATATTTTGTCTGAAGGCCGGGCTGAGGAAATTTCTGAAGATATTGCTACTTGCCTGTTAACAGGAATAATTTTTAAAACTAAGAGCTTTAAGACACCAAACTTAACCCCTAAGGCCCTGAGTTCAACTTCTAAGCTAATTGAGTTGGGAGCCAAGAGAGAGGAAATTGTAACCAATTTATATCGATCTCGCAGTCTAAATACTTTAAAATTATGGGGCCGAGTTCTAAATAATTTATCTTCCTCTGATGATAATCACATAGTTTGGGCGACATTGTTTAAAAATGATTTTAGAGAGTCTGATTCTGGAGAAGAAAATTTACAAGACGTTATTGACGAATTAATAGTTAGTATTCCAACGGCCAAAATTATTGTTATTTTTTATTCTTTAACAGAACTATCTATTTTGGATGATCATTATATTAGGGCCGACGATAAAAAGGATTTTTCTGATAAAACAATTATTGTCCATCATGATAGCGATAAAAATATCTTTAAGAGTAATGTAGTTGTTTATTCTACTAAAAATATTAATTCTTTAGATTTACTAAAGAAATTCAAACCGGAGGGTACTAAAAAAATCGCTCAAGCTTCAATTGGTCGCCCGATCAAGGATGTAGAAAAAGAAATTATCTCAGATATTGTTAATCGTCTTGAAAAAATATTTTAATAATGCTAATATTTTTATTAGTTAGTTTTTAATGAGCCAAGCTGGTCTTTTTTTTGGGTGTATAGCTCAGTTGGTTAGAGCGCTACGTCGACATCGTAGAGGTCTCCCGTTCGAGTCGGGATATACCCACCTCGGATAGGAGTTAGTAATTACGGGCATATAGCTCAGTTGGTTAGAGCACCGCCCTTATAAGGCGGGGGTCGATGGTTCAAGTCCATCTATGCCCACAAATTTATGAATCTATTCAAAAAAGAAAAACCTAATACCTATAAAATATCGACTTTTAATCAAGGGGATAATTCTTCTTTTGAGTGGTTGGAGGAGGAGTTAACCGAAGGGCAATTATTGGTTGATGTTTATCAGACCAACGAAAACATAATAATTAAGTCAACAATTGCCGGTGTAAAACCGGAAAACTTATTTATTTCTTTAAATCGGGATATTTTAACTATTAAAGGGAAAAGAGAACACGATGTTTTGGTAGACGAGGCTGATTGTTTATTGCAGGAGTGTTATTTTGGATCCTTTTCTAGAACTATTATTTTGCCAGAAGAAGTTGATAATAAAAAAATTGAAGCTATTTTAGAAAATGGAGTTCTGACAATTGTTTTAGAAAAACTATATAAAGAACAACAAATCAAAATTAAGATTAAATCCTAATTTATGATTGAAAAAAATTTTATTTTAACTGATCTAGACGAAAAACAAGCAGCCTTAATTGAGATTGATACTAATAAAAAAATTTTTTGGCCTTTAGAATATCTGCCAAATAATATAAAAATTGGAGAATCTATTAGCATTATCGTTTCCTTAGAGAAAGATTTAGCTGATAGAAAGGTTTTGGCTAAAGACGTTTTAAATGAAATATTGGATATTAGTGAATAAAAATAATTAGAATTTTATGACAGAAAAATCCAAGAAATTGATTTTTTTAAGCTCGAATATTTTATTGTTCTTGCTTATTTTTTTATTAGCCGGCTTCTTGTTTTTGGAAAAAAAATATGAGAACAAGATTTATCCCAATATTTATGTAGCAGGAGTTAATGTTGCTGGTCTAACCACCGAACAAGCTGGAAATATAATATCACAACGAGTTGATGATTTTGAAAGGCAGGGAATTAAAATTAATTTGAATGATCATTCTTTCGTTTGGCACAATTTTGTTTATTCTTCTGAATTAGATTCCGTTTCTCAGACCTTGATATTTGATATTGAAAAGTCTATCGAAGAGGCTTATTTAGTAGGGCGGGAAGGAAATTTTAGAGATATTCTAACTAAAATAAACCTATTATTTTTTTCGGAATACTTAGATTTATCCTTTGTTATTAATCAAAGTGATTTAATGACAGTTTTAGAAGAAAATTTTATTAAAGTTGAAAACTTCTCCAGGGATGCTGACTTATTAGCTAAAGAGGATCTAGCTTCAAAAAAAATATCTTTTGAAATTGTTTCAGAAGAATTTGGTCAAGAGATAGATATGAACAAGTTCCTATCTGATTTAAACAACAGAATTGAATTTTTACAGAATCAAGAAATTAATTTAATTTTAAATAGCCGAGAGCCAATTATTAAAAAGGATAATTCTCTGGGGATGGAGTTGATGGCCGAAGATCTGCTAAATTTAGCTCCTTTTAATTTAAATTATTTAGATGATAATAAAATTTTTGAAGTTACAAAATCAGACTTTGCTAAATGGATTGGACTAAAACCAGAATATCTTAATGATAAGTTTATTGGAGTAAAAATTGGCTTAAGAGAAGAAAGTTTTTTTCAATTTTTGGATGAAAAAATAAAAACGGAGATTGAGCAAGAACCAATTTCTCCTAGTTTTGAATTTAGCAATGATAAGGTTACCGTTTTTAATCCCGGAGAAGACGGTTTAAAAATAAATTATGAAGCCACCTTCAACAAAATAGACGAGGCTTTTAATAATAGAAAAATGTCTGATTTGCAGTTGGTTGTAGAAGTTGACCCAGTAGAGAAGGTAGAAAATTTTAATGATATGGGAATAAAAGAAATTATCGGCACTGGTCATTCTAATTATGCTGGTTCACCGGTTAATCGTCGTCATAATATCAAGGTGGGGGCCAACAAATTACATGGTTTAATAATCAAACCAGGAGAAGAATTTTCTTTAGTAGAGGCTCTGGGAGAAACTAATAAAGAAGCTGGATACTTGCCCGAGCTAGTTATTAAAGGAAACAAAACCATTGCTGAGTATGGTGGTGGATTATGTCAGGTTGCTACAACTTTATTTAGAACAGCTTTGGCCACTGGATTGCCAATTACCGAAAGAAGAAATCACTCTTATAGAGTTTCTTACTACGAGCCAGCCGGAACAGATGCTACCATTTATACTCCAAGGCCAGATTTAAAATTTTTAAACGATACAAAGAATAATATCTTAATTCAAGCTAGGTTTGAGGGTACTAACGATATGTATTTTGATTTTTGGGGGACTCCTGATGGTCGAGTTGCTACCACTACTTATCCGGTTATCTATAATATTGTTAGACCTGGTCCAACTCAAATTATCGAGACGACTGATCTAGCCCCTGGACAAAGAAAATGTACCGAAAGCGCTCACTCTGGAGCCGAGGCTTATTTTGATTATATAGTTATTTATAATTCAGGCTTAGAAGATGAAAATAAAGTTGAGAATCGATTTCATTCTAAATATGTTCCTTGGAGAGAGGTTTGTTTGGTGGGAGTGGCGCCAAAGGTGGAGGAAATTCAAACGGAAAATGATAATGATAATTCAGAAACAATATCTGAAATAGAGAATTCTAACTCCGAATCTGTAGAAAAAAATTCTGAAAATGAGTAATAAAAAAAACCGACTTAAACGGGATAGGCAAGAAAATTTCTTTTAGGAATTTTAAAGCGAACGCCTTAGAAACCCTGAAAGAAAATCCCATGCTTGTCGTGCCTGACCCGTTTAAATCGGTTTTTAATTTTTTAAAACATAACTAAGTATTCTAGCATATAAATAAAAAATTGTCAATACCTGCCAATGGAAGGGCTATTTTATCTTGAAAGGCTTATAAAATAAGGGGTTTTTGGAGATATTGACAAGTTACCAAAATACCTATAAAATAAAAATACTTTTAGTTTTGTCCGAAAGGGATATTTTTTTTGGCCCCTTCGTCTAGTGGTTAGGACACCAGGTTTTCATCCTGACAACGGGGGTTCGATTCCCCCAGGGGTCACAAAAAAAAGAAGTTGAATTTAATCAACTTCTTTTTTTATAATTTTTTATTTGTTAATTAAGAAATTACAGATATCTCCGTCTTTAACGATATAGTCTTTTCCTTCAGTTCTCATTAGCCCCGATTCTTTAGCTTTAATTTCATTTCCAGCTTTAATAAATTTTTCCCAATTAATAACCTCGGCCCTAATAAAACCTTTTTCAAAATCAGTGTGAATTTCAGCAGCAGCTTGAGGAGCTTTGGTTCCTTTCTTTATGGTCCAAGCTCTAGTTTCATCTTTTCCGGTAGTAAAAAAAGTTTCCAGTCCTAATAATTTATAGGAGGTGAATATTAGTTTATCTAATCCACTTTGGCTGATGTTTAGTTCTTGTAAATATTCAGCCTGTTCTTCTTCTGGCAAGGAAGCAATTTCTTCTTCCATTTTTACATTGATTTTTATAATTTCTCCATCCCAATTAAAATCGACTTTTTGATCTGGCTCATCCGAATTTAGAGCATAGATTATTGGTTTGATGGTTAATAGATTTAGACTTTTAACAAAAATTAAATCATCGTCTTTAAAAATCATTTCTCTAACGGCCCTTCCTTGATCAAGAGTATTTTTAATATTTTCTAAAATTTCTTTTTGTCTTTGGGCTTCTTTGCTATTGCTTTTTAATTCTTTGATAACTTTTTCTAATCTTTTTTCAATAGTTTTTAAATCAGCAAAAATTAACTCCATATTAATAGTTTCTTGATCACTAGCAGGGTTAACTTCTCCTTCAACATGAATAATATTGGGATCTTTAAAGTCTCTAATAACTTCACAAATAGCATCACATTCTCGGATGTGAGATAAAAATTGATTTCCCAGTCCTTCACCCTCGTGAGCTCCTTTGACCAAGCCAGCAATATCAGTAAATTCAATAAAAGTTGGAATAATTTTGGCTGGTTGAGATATCTCAGCAATTTTTTCTAGTCTTATGTCAGGAACTTTAACTACGCCAACGTTTGGATCGATGGTGCAAAAAGGATAATTTGATGCCTCTACCTTTTTTTTGGTTAAGACATTAAATAGGGTTGATTTTCCAACGTTGGGCAAGCCAACGATTCCAATAGATAGTGCCATAATTTATTTATTAATTAGTTTTATTTATTGTATATTATTTATTTAGAAAATTCAAATGGTAAAAATATTTTAACCCCTTGACCCCTCGGGGGGGGTGATATAATAATAGTATAATAAATAATTATATCTATTTGATATAATT
>DAOOQF010000015.1:0-20023 GCA_035388665.1 bacterium
TATTTCGTTGATTTCTACATATTTTTTAGCCATTTTAATGTCACTAACGGCTATTGATAATGGTTTTCCTTCGCGACGAGTTTTGTAATTAAATAGTTTTTTAACAGCTTGTTTATTAGTAGCATCAACTCCCAATCCATAACAAGTCTCTGTGGGAAAAACTAAAAGACCACCAGATTTTAAAACCTTTAAGGCCTGATTAATAATATTAATTTCATTTTTGCTATTGTATTTTAAGATTTTCATCACAATTTTTTATTTATTACCATATAAGTATAACAAAATTTATAAAAAAAAACAACTTTAATGACTAAAATTTTGCTTTTTTTAAAAAAATGATATATTATTATTGATAATAAGCAGATTTTAATATTAAATAACAATAAAAATGAAGATAATTTCAGCAGATTTTGTTAAAGGTGTGGTTGGTCCAGACAAGGCTTTAAATACCCCCAGACCCCAATTGGCTTTTATTGGTAGGTCTAACGTTGGAAAATCTACTATTATAAATGCGTTGACAGGACAAAAAAAATTGGTCAAAACTAGTGCCTCTCCGGGAAGGACCAGAGAAATCAATTTATTTTTAATTAATGAGTCTATTTACTTAATTGATTTGCCTGGATATGGTTATGCTAAATTGCCACGGGAGATGAAGGATCAAATTGAGAGACTTATTAATTGGTATTTATTTTTATCAGATTATCAACAAAAAAAGATTTTTTTAATTATTGACGCCAAGGTTGGACCAACAAAGGATGATCTCGAGATGTTAATGGCTCTAGAAGATCGCAATAAAGAAATTGTTATTATTGCCAATAAGATTGATAAGGTAAAAAGTTCTGAAAAAGATAAACAAGTTAAAAAGATTAAAGACTTAATGAATGGTCATAAAATTATCTTATGTTCTGGTAAAAATAATATAGGAATATCAGAATTGATTAAAGAAATTTTTTAATAAATATATAATTATAACAACATGGCTGAAGAAGTAATCTTGAGATTCGACAATGTCACTTTCGAATATGTTCACAAAAAACCTCTATTGGATGAGGCTAGTTTTAGTGTTAGGAGGGGCGCTAAAATAACTCTAATGGGTCAAAACGGGGCTGGCAAAAGCACAATTTTCAACTTAATTAAAGGCGATTTAAAACCAAAAAGTGGTTTTATTTCTGTTACTGGAGGAGCGACTATCGGAACAGCCAGGCAAACAATTGCTCGCGAAGATTTAGAACTCAATGTAGAGGAATATTTTTCTAAGGCCTTTGATGTTGTTCCTGGAAACATAAAAGCTAAAATTAATAAGGTATTGGAGGCGGTTGATTTTATCACTCCATTGGATAAAATAGTTGGCGATCTTTCTGGTGGACAACAAGCTCGTTTGCTTTTAGCGTATTCTCTAATTCAAAATCCAGATATATTATTATTAGATGAGCCTACTAACAACTTAGATAAAGCAGGTATTAATCACTTAATAAGTTTTTTAATTATGTATGAAAAAACTGTTATAGTGATATCTCATGATGCTGACTTTCTTAATTGTTTTACCGAGGGCGTTATTTATTTAGATATTTTTACAAAAAAAACCGAGCTATATGTAGGGGATTATTATTCCGTAGTGGAAGAGATTAGTAGAAGAATAGAAAGAGAAAAAATGAAAAACGCTCAATTAGAAAAAAAAATTAAAGATAGAAAAGAAAAAGTTAATTTTTTTGCCAATAAAGGGGGTAAAATGCGTAAATTAGCTAAAAAAATGAAAGATGAAACTGAGGAGTTGGAAGAAAATAAGGTTGATGTTAGAAGAGAAGATAGGACTATTAGAAAATTTGAAATTCCAGTAGGAGAAAATATTAACGGAGATATTGTTAGTATAAAAAAAATAAAGATAATAAAAAATCATGAACCAGTTTTGAAAGAGGTTAATAAAGTTTTAGGTAAAAAAGATCGATTGATCATTAGTGGCCCGAACGGTATAGGGAAAAGCACTTTATTGCGTTCCTTGGTTTCTGGAAAACAAGAGGGTTTAGAAATTTCACCTAAAGTTAAAATTGGCTATTATAGTCAAGATTTCTCAGCTTTGAATTTTTCGGATAAGGTTTTTGATTCTCTAAAGGAATCTTTGGCTGACGGCATTGACGAGCAAACTATGAGAGCAGTAGCGGCCGGTTTTTTAATTACCGGAGAGCTAATGGAAAACAAAATAGCTGACCTGTCCGAAGGTCAAAAAGGATTATTATCTTTTGCTCGATTAGTATTGATGAGACCTTCTTTATTGGTATTAGATGAGCCAACTAATCATATAAATTTTCGTCATATTCCAATAATTGCTGAAGCTATCAATAATTACCAAGGGGCAATAATTCTGATTAGTCATATGGACGAATTCATTAGAGAAATAGATATTAATGATACCCTTGATTTAGGATCTTTTTAATATTTAATTTAGTATTTTTTAAAGCGAACGCTAAATATTGGTTCATACTTGTTATTGTATTCATCGACTATTTCTACTGGTTCACCTTTTAATAATTTAGTTAGGGTCGCTTGATTCAAAATTTCCTTGTCTGATTCAATGTCCGATTTGATTGAGTACAATTGTTCCATTTCTGATTTTAGATCATCTTTTAAGGTTTCTTCTAATTTTTTCTTTTTTAATTTTAAACTTTCCAATTCTTCCAAAATGTTTTGATATTCTTGAGAATTAGTCAGAACGTCTCGGTATATTTGCTTGATTGTTTTTTGTTCTTTTTGTTTCTCTTTAATTTTAGAAAAAATTTCTTAAACGTTGACCATAAATTTAAAATTATTTTTTTAATTATAAAAATAATATACACTAAAAATATTTTAAAGTAAAATTTATTTTATGAATTATGATGTTGCTATAATTGGTGGTGGTCCAGCCGGATTAATGGCGGCTTCTAGGGCTGGGGAGCTTGGTTTTAGTGTTGTTTTATTAGAGAAAAATGATAGGTTGGGCTTAAAATTATTATCCACTGGTGGAGGGAGGTCTAATATTACTAATCTTAATGATATTAAAAACATTGCTAAAAGTTTTGGTGATAATGGCAAATGGCTAATATCGGGCTTAAGTAAGTTTGGGCCAGAGGATGTTTTAAATTTTTTTTATAATAATAACCTAGAAACTAAAATTGAAGATAATGGTAGAGTATTTCCCAAAAGTAATTCTTCGCAAAAAGTTTTGGAAGTTTTTTCTGGTCTTTTAAAAAAATATTCTGTTTATGTGAAGACAAGCTCCGAGGTTAAAAATATAATTTTAAAAAATAACGAGATTGAAAAAATAATTTTAAAGAACAAAGAAGAAATTGTGGCCAAAAAATATATCATTTGCACTGGAGGAAAATCTTATCCGATCACTGGCTCAACTGGAGACGGTTATGGTTGGCTAAAAAAAATGGGACATGATATTATTAAATTAAGGCCAGCCTTAGTTCCTATAATAATAAAGAATTCTTTTATTAAAGAACTGGAAGGCTTGAGTCTGTCGGATGCAGTTATTTTTTATCCTTGTAAAGATAAAAAAAATTGTTCCGAGAGGGGTGATCTGATTTTTACTGGTAATGGTTTGAGTGGACCAGCTATACTTAATATTAGTGGAAACCTAGGTAATATTAAGAATCAATCGGAGATGAAAATAAAAATTGATCTTTTTCCTGATTTAGACTTTTTAGAGTTAGATAAAAAAATACAAAACAAGCTTGGTGGGGAAAATAAGCTTTTTAAAAATGCTTTATTGGGTCTTGTGCCACCAAAATTAATTCCAATTTTGATAGTTTTATTAAAAATTAATGCAGAAAAAAAGGCCAATTTGATTAGTCGAATAGAGAGGCAAAATTTAGCTAGGCTTCTAAAGGGATTGGAATTAGATTTCTTGGGTCCAGACGATTTTGAAAGGGCTATGATAACCGCTGGAGGAGTTAATTTAAAAGAGGTTGATCCCAGAAATATGAAATCAAAAATAATAAATAATTTATATATTGCTGGCGAAATTCTAGATTTGAATGGTCCAACTGGAGGATATAATTTACAAGTTTGTTGGACTACTGGATATATCGCTGGTGAATTATTATAAAAATATGAAAGAAAAATTTAAAAATAATGCAATCTCAGAGAATACGGAAGAGGCCGTTTCTTTTAATATTGAAGAAGAGCTAAAAGAAATTAGAAAAAAATATCATGGACAGGAGGGTTTAGATAAAATTAGAGAATTAAAAGATACTTGGCGCTTTCAGAAATTCGGTTTAGCTGAAATTCAAAACAAAGCCTTAGGACAGATCATGGAAAACAAGAAAGATTTTAGAGCTAGTAATTTTTTAAAAGAAAACGAAGATTTGTTTGAAAAATATTTATTAACCGAGGAGATGATTAAAAAAATAAAAAAAGCTTTAAATATTTGTGAAAGAAGGGTTAAAAAAATAGAATCATTAAGAAATGAATGTTCTAATGAGAAGGGAGAGCTCGATAATATAAAAATGTTTAATAAAATTTTTCAGTTTGAGCCAGAGGGCGAAATTGATGTTATTGTTAGACCCTTAAATCTTTATTTTAAAATGAATAATGAAAATGATTTTGCCTTGGCCTATACTGGTAAAAATGTCAGCAAAAAAAAATTAACTCCAGCAGATTTAGAGGCCTGTAGTTCTTATGCTGGTGCTAAGCTTGAAAAATCTATCTTTCCAGAATTAAAAGGGGCTATTGTTATTGAGTCTCCAGCTAGTTTCAAAGACTATGAATTGTTTAGAAAAATTATTAAACACGAAGAACAACATGTTGTTAATGATATAATTTTTCGAGTTCATTCTTCTGATGAAGATTATATTTTAAAAATTATAGAGAAAACCAAGCCTGGGTCTAATATGGAAAAAATTTTGGATTTAGTTAAAAATGCTGAAATAGAGCAGAGAATAAAGGATGAAATACTGGCTTATTTTGGAGAAAGTCATTTTATTAAGGAAATCAGTCGGGCTTTATTGTCACCGGACACTGTCTATAGTTATGGTTATGATTATAATATTTCTGAAACTGATAGCACGGATATGCATCTCGATTATTTTAAAGTAGTGCAAAACGGAATTATTGCTTTTGCTAATTTATTAAAAGTTGGCTTTAAAGCAGAGGATATTCAAAGTATTTTAGTGTCCGAGCCCTTATTAACTTGGCAAAAGGTATCAGAAAGGATAATCGATAAAACTAGGTCTTCTTCTGATAAGAAAAATGATATTAAAAAATATATTCATAAGGATATAATAAAATTGTCTCAAGAATCTGAGGAATTATTTTAAAAACTAAAAAGTAAATCATATCTTTCTTCTATTGCTTTTTAATCAATAAAAAGATAAAATAATAATATTAATATAATAAAAATAAAAAAAATGAAAAATTTTAACAAGAGAAGGGATCGAGATTTTAATGGTCGCGATTTTAAAAGAGATTCTGGTAGAGATTCAGGTCGTAGTTTTGGTAGAGGCGGAGACAGGGGTGGCGATAGAGGCGGAGACAGGGGTGGCGATAGAGGCGGTAGAAGAGGTGGCTTCGATGGAAGAAGTGGTGGTGGCGAAATGCATAAGACCATCTGCTCTGAATGCGGAGTAGAGTGTGAGGTTCCGTTTAGACCAACCGGAGGAAAACCAGTTTTTTGCAGCAGTTGTTTTGAAAATAAAAATAGATCAGAGGCTAGATTTGATGATAGGGGATCATCTCGTCCTAGGTTTGATGATAATAAATTTTCTAACAATAAATCTAGCGATAACAAAAAGTCATTTAATGATGCTAAATTAGACGAAGTTATCTCTCGTTTAGATAAAATTATTAGATTATTAACTCCTGTTATTGATTTAAGAGAAGACAATAGTAAACTTGAAAAAAGTTTAGTTGGAGGGGAAAAGTCTAAACAGGTTATTAAAAAAGAAGTTAAAAAACCAAAAACAAAGATTAAAACTGAGGCTAAAGGTTTAAAAAAAGTCGCAAAGAAAGTTGAAAAGAGTGTTACTAAAAAATCGGTTAAAAAAATTGTTAGAAAAAAATAAAATTTATTTATAATAAATATAAGATTAAATAAAAAATTAAATAAAAAATTATGTTTGTTGTTAGTATTATTGTTTTATTTTTGTCATTTTACTTGTTGGCAATAGTTTGTGATCGTTATTTTATTAGTTCTCTTGATGCAATTTCTGAGAAGCTAAAAATTAATTCTGATGTAGCTGGTGCTACTCTAATGGCTATTGGTTCTAGCGCTCCTGAATTATTTGTATCTTTTATAGCCTTATTTAAACCAGGAAATGAATCTTTGGGCGCTGGAACTATTGTGGGTTCGGCTCTTTTTAATATTTTAGTTATTATTGGAGCTTCGGCTATGGTTAAAAAGGCTTTTATTGCCTGGCAGCCAGTTATTAGGGATGTTATTTTCTATTCTCTTAGTATTATTATTTTAATTTTTTCTTTTAAAGATGGAATTATAACTATAACAGAGGCTGGGATATTTCTGATCCTTTATGTTATTTATGTTTTAGCAGTTTTAAAGTGGAAAAAAATATTACCTTATAAAGAGGAAACTAAAGATGTAGTAGCTGATTTAGAGGATTATTTAGAAGAAGAAACTAAGAAAAAATCTCTATTAGGAAAAATACTTAATTTTATAGAAATTGGATTAGACAAATTTTTCCCTAATGCTAGGCATTATTGGTGGGTTTTCTTTATTTCTATAATTATAATTATTGGTTTAAGCTGGACTTTGGTAGAGAGTGCTATAATTGTTGCTGAATTTTTACACATTCCAGCAGTTATCATTGGTTTAACTGTTTTAGCAGCTGGAACTAGTATTCCCGATCTAATGTCTTCTGTTATTGTGGCTAAGCAGGGTAGAGGTGGTATGGCCATTTCTAATTCTATCGGTTCTAATATATTTGATATTTTAATTGGGCTTGGTTTGCCATGGATGTTTATTTTGGCTTTTACTGGAAAAACTATTCATGTTGCTACGGAAAATCTAAATAGCTCCATTATCTTGTTGTTTGCTACCGTCTTGGCTATATTATTTTTATTATTATTAAGAAAATGGAAGATAGGAAGAAAATCTGGTCTAATATTAATTGGACTTTATGTAGCCTATCTAATTTGGGCAATTTTACAAGTAGTTTAATGAAAATATAAAGGTCGATTTTATTTTTTAAAAAAATTAATTAAATTTTTTTATGAAAAAATTAACAATCTTAGATGTATTAGCCCTAATCTTAGTAATCGTTGGAGGTTTAAATTGGGCACTAGTTGGAGTTTTAAATTTTGATTTAGTTGCTGCAATTTTTGGCGATATGTCAATCGTTTCTCGAGTTGTTTATTCTTTGGTAGGTATTTCAGCTCTTTATCTTTTAGTTTGCTTACCAAAGCTTGCTAGAAAATAATATTTCTTCTTAAAAATCTCATTATTTTCTTCATAGATGATAATGAGATTTTTATTTTTTGTTTAATATTCGTTCATTTTTTGATAGTTTGAATTTTTTTAAAAATAGGGTATAATAACCTGGTAATAATTCAAGTGAAAATATGAATAATGATACAGAAAAAAAAGAGCTTTCTCGTTTTGATTTTGAGAAAAAATGGGAAAAAAAATGGCGGGAAGTAGCCTTGTATAAGACTCCTCCCATTAATGATTTAAATAAAAAATTTTATTGTTTGGATATGTTTCCTTACCCTTCGGGGTCGGGTCTTCACGTTGGTCATGTTGAGGGCTATACTGCTTCCGATATTCTAAGTCGCTTCAAAAGAATGAACGGTTTTCAAGTTATACATCCTATGGGATGGGATGCTTTTGGTTTGCCGGCCGAAAATTATGCTATTAAGACCGGCGTTCATCCAGAAAAAACTACCGACGAGGCTATAAAGAATTTTATTTCTCAAATTGATTCTATTGGTTTGTCATACGACTGGGATTTAGAAATTCAAACTAGTAAACCAGAGTATTACAAGTGGACTCAATGGTTTTTTCTTTTACTATATAAAAATGGTTTAGCCTATAAGAAAAAAGCTAAGGTTAATTGGTGTGATAAATGTTTTACCGTTTTAGCTAACGAACAATCCGAGGGTGGAGTTTGTGAGAGGTGTGGTAGTCAGGTTATTCAAAAAGATTTGGAGCAGTGGTTTTTCAAGATTACTGATTTTATTGAAGACCAAGAATATCAAGGTAAGAGAATAAAAGGATTGTTAAATGGGCTAGATGATATCAATTGGCCAGAGTCTACAAAATTAGCTCAGTCTAATTGGATTGGAAAAAGCTCCGGAGCCAAAGTTATCTTTAAAATTAAAGATAGTTCTGACGAAGAATATAATTTAGAAGTTTTTACTACTCGACCCGATACTTTATTTGGCTGTACTTACGTGGCCATAAATCCAGAGCATGAAATATTAACTAAATATAAAGATAATATTGAAAATATTTCAGAAATTAATAAATACGTTGAAGAGGTTAAGACAAAAACTGAAATAGAAAGAACTAATTTAACCAAGGATAAAACTGGCTTTGAAATTAAAGGGTTAAAAGCTATTAACCCAGTAAATGGAAAAGAGATAGCTGTTTTTGTGGCTGATTATGTTTTGTCTACCTATGGTTCTGGTGCGGTAATGGCGGTTCCAGCTCATGATGAAAGAGATTTCGAGTTTGCTAAAAAATATAATTTAGAAATAATTGAAGTTGTTAGTGGTGGTGACATTTCTCAAGAAGCCTATACTGGTGACGGAAAATTAATTAACTCTGATTTTTTAAATAATTTGTCAGTTTTGGAGGCTAAAAATAAAATTATTAAATGGCTAGAAGATAATAATTTAGGCAAAGAATCAATTAATTATCGTTTACGTGATTGGTTAATTTCTCGTCAAAGATATTGGGGTGCTCCTATTCCTATAATTTATTGCGACAAATGTGGCGAGGTTCCAGTGCCAGAAAAAGATTTGCCAGTTATTCTTCCTACGGATGTAAATTTTAGACCAACTGGAGAGTCTCCTTTGTCAGATTCAAAAATTTTTCATGAAGTAAATTGCCCAAAATGTGGATCAAAAGCTCGAAGAGAAAACGATACGATGGATACTTTTGTTTGTTCCTCTTGGTATTATTTTAGATATTTTGATTCTAAAAATGATCAAGAGTTTTCTAATAAAGAAAAAATTAATAAAATTATGCCAGTAGATGTTTATATTGGTGGTGCTGAGCACTCTGTTATGCATCTTCTTTATTCTAGATTTTTTGCTAAGGTCTTGCAAAAATATGGATATACCAACATTAATGAACCTTTCAAAAAATTGAGACATCAGGGAACAATTCTAGCCGAAGATGGCAATAAAATGAGTAAATCTAAAGGTAATGTTGTAAATCCGGATGATGTAATTTTGGAATATGGGGCAGATTCTCTTAGAATGTATGAGATGTTTATGGGGGCTTTTGATGATTCAAAACCTTGGAACACTAAAAATATTGCCGGAGTTAGAAGATTCTTAGATAGAGTGGAGACTTTAGTAGAAAAAATGTCAATTGAGAAGGATTTTTTAGATGATGAATCTTTAATTCTAGAATTAAATAAGTCTATAAAAAAAGTAGGGGAAGATATCGAAGATTTGAAATTCAATACAGCTATTTCTCAATTAATGATTTTAATTAATAATTTTTCTCAGCAAGAAAACTTTTCCAAAAATTCTTTTGAGAAATTTTTGTTAATATTAGCTCCTTTTGCTCCTTTTTTAACTGAGGAATTATGGGAAAAAATCGGAAATGATTTTTCTATTCATCAGCAAGAATGGCCATCATATGATGAAGCTTTGTTGTCTACTGAAAAAATTTCTTTAGCTGTTCAATTTAATGGTAAAACTAGAGGTGTTATTCAAGTTAATAGAGACTTATCAGAAGAAAATATTATTAATTTGATAAAAAATGATGAAAAATTGAAATCTTATTTAATTTCTGATTCAAAAAAAATTATATATATTAAAAATAAAATTATAAATATTATAATCTAATAATTAAATTTAAAATTATGAGTGGTGTTATTATTTTGTTAGCCTTTGTATTAGTTTTTTTCTTTGCTTCTTTAAAACAAATCAATCAGTACGAAAGAGGTGTTAAATTTACCATGGGAAGATATTCTGAAATTATGAATCCGGGTTGGAGATTTTTATGGCCAATATTTCAAAATTTTAAAAAAGTAGACATAAGAATTAAAGCAGTTGATGTTCCTGATCAAAGGGCTATTACTCGCGATAATGTTCCTGTAACCGTTAATGCGGTGCTATATTACAAAATTTCTGATGCCTCCAAGGCCGTTATTGAAGTAGAAAATTTTTATTATGCTGTTAGTCAATATGCTCAAACCACTATGAGAAATATAGTTGGAGAGATAACCCTTGATGAGCTTTTAGCAGAGAGAGACAAAATTGCTGAAAGAATTAGAGAAATCGTTGACAAGGAAACCGATGAATGGGGCTTGAAGGTTAATAATGTAGAATTAAAAGATGTGGTTTTACCAGAATCAATGGAAAGAACTATTGCTAAGCAAGCTGAAGCTGAACGAGAAAAAAGAGCTGTTATTATCAATTCTCAAGGAGAATTAGCTGCCGCTGAAAATTTAGCTAAAGCAGCTGAAACTTTAGCCGCTTCAAATGGAGCTCTTCACTTGAGAACACTTCAATCTATTAATGATATTTCCTCTGACCAATCTAACACCATAGTTTTTGTAACTCCAGTTGAAATTTTAAAAGCTTTTGAAGGTTTTGCCAAGAAGGGCAATAATTAAATAAAAAACAAATAATAAATATGGCGGTTCTATATCAAAAATATCGTCCTCAGAATTTTTCTGGAATAGTTGGACAAAATAATATTAAAACAACTTTGCAAAATGAGATCTTGCACAATAAAGTTTCTCATGCTTATTTGTTTTGTGGTCCTAGGGCTGTCGGAAAAACTACCTTGGCTAGAGTTTTAGCAAAAACTATTAACTGTCAAAATAGAGCTAGTGATAGTTTTGAACCTTGTAACGAGTGCGATAATTGTCTAAGTATTAGCAATTTTAGCAATCTTGATGTTATAGAGATTGACGCGGCTAGTAACACTGGAGTTGACAACGTTAGAGATAATATTATTGCTCTTAGTAGGGTAAAATCATCAAATAATAACTTTAAAGTTTTTATTATTGATGAGGTACACATGCTTTCTTTATCAGCCTTTAATGCTTTATTAAAAACATTAGAAGAGCCTCCAAAAAATGTTATTTTTATATTATGTACTACTGAAATTTATAAAGTTCCAGCCACTATTATATCTCGTTGCGAAAGATTTGATTTTAAAAGAATTAGTGTTAATGATATGGTGGCAAAATTGGATCATATTATTAAAAATGAAGGATTAGAAGTTGATAAAGAAGTCTTGGAATTAATAGCTTTAAAATCAGACGGACATTTACGTGATGCTGAAAGTTTGCTTAGCCAAATTATTGCCATTAGTGGAGATAAAATTGATATAGCTAGCGCTAATTTAATAATTCCATCCAATAATATAGAAGAGAAAATAGATTTTTTAGAGGCCTTAAGTCGAAAAGATGCTTTCTTGGCTATTAAAATGATTAATGATATTTCTGGTAACGGTGTTAGTCTTAAAAATTTTCTCAATGATTTAATAGAACTTCTTAGAAAGATGATTTTAAATAAGGTTAGCGACTCCTTATCGAGTAGTTTAGGTTTGGATTTAAATGAAAAATTAGAAATTAAGATTAATAATGTTAATAAAAATTTTTCTTTGGAAAATTTAGTCAATATTACCGAAGAATTAATGTTGGCCTTAAAAGAACTTTCAACTTCTTTTATACCTCAAATGCCTATAGAGTTAGCAATAATCAATATTTCTCAGATTAATAGATCTGGTTCCTCAAATTCGTTTGAACCTATTAAAAACATCTCCAATTCTTCTACCAAAGAATATTCCAATGCGAATAATGTTTCTGTTAAAAAGGAAAAAATATTTAAAAAAAATATCTCTGGAATTAATTTGGATGAAATAGAAAATCGTTGGCCAGAATTTTTAAATAAATTAAAACCATTAAATCATTCTTTGTCTTTTGTTCTTCAGTCTTGTAATATTGATGGAATTGATGGTAAAAAAATTTGTTTATCATTTAAATATAAATTTCACAAAGATCGTTTAGATAGCCCCGAGATTAAAAAAATAATTGAAGATGTTTTGCAAGATGTTTATAAAACCGATTTGAGTATTGAGGCCTTAGTAAATGAAAATATGGATATTAATAAGGATAATATTGATAAAAATGGTGGGGAAATAATAGATAACTTATTAAAAACCTTTGGTGGCCAAATTATAAATTAAAAATAAAAATAAAAGTATGTTAGACATAAAAAAGATTAGAGAGGAAAAAAACGAAGTCGAAAAGTCTCTAAGAAAGAGGATGGGGAATGAGGTGTCTTTGAACCTAGATTTGATTATCTCCCTTGATGATGACAGAAAAAAGATTATTCCCGAACTAGAAGGGTTACAAGCTGAAAAAAATCAATTGTCGAAAGTAAAACCCGACGAAGAAACTATAAAAAAAATTAAAGAGAATAATGTTAACATTAAAAAACTAGAAGAAAACTTGGCTGAAATTGAAAATAAGTTAAAAGAAGAATTATCTTCGTTGCCAAATTTGGTAGCCGAGGATGTGGTGGCCGGAGGAAAAGAAAATAATAAAGTTGTTTATACTTTTAAAGAAAAACCAGTCTTTGATTTTGAGCCTAAAAACCATGTTGATTTAGCCGAAGGTCTAGATATTATCGATTATAAAAGAGCAGCCAAGATGTCGGGCGCTGGTTTTTGGATATATAAGGGGGACGGGGCTTTATTAGAATGGGCTTTATTAAATTATTTTATAAATTTCCATGTTAAAAATGGTTATACTTTTTTAATTCCGCCATTTTTGTTAAATGAAGCTTCGGCTTACGCCTCCGGTCATTTACCAAAATTTGGTGAAGATCTTTTCTGGTTGAAGGAAGAAAAAATGTGTTTAAATGCTACGGCCGAAATGATGTTAGGAAACTATCATCGTGATGAAGTTATTAGAGAAGAAGATTTACCTTTTAAATACATCGGTTACTCTGCTTGTTTTCGTAGAGAGGCTGGTAGCTATCGACAAGAAGAGAGGGGAATGATTCGCGGACACCAATTTAATAAGATTGAAATGTTTCAATATACTAAGCCAGAAGATTCTTGGAAAGCCTTTGACGAGATGAAAAATCAGGCTACCGAATTATTGCAAGGACTTGATTTGCATTTTCAAATTAGCAACTTGGCCGCCGGAGATTGTTCTGCCGCCATGGCCAAAACTGTTGATCTAGAGGTTTATATTCCAAGTATGGGAATCTATAAAGAGGTTAGTTCAGCTTCCAACGCTTTGGATTATCAGGCTCGTCGAGGAAATATAAGAGTTAAGGGTAGCGATGGAAAAAACTATTTCTCTCATACCTTAAATGCTTCTGGCATGGCCACTTCTCGCTTAATTCCAGCCATATTAGAACAAAATCAGCAGGCCGATGGTAGTGTTATCGTTCCTGAAGTTTTGAGACCTTTTATGCCCGGCAATCTCTCTATAATTAAGAAAAAATAATGTTAACTAGAATTATTTTGATTATTTTTTACTACAGTTTTTATTTATTATTTCCTTTTTTAGGTTTTTTGTTTTGGAAATTATTTCAAAATAAAAAAATATCAATAGAGATTATTATTTTAATTATCATATCTCTTGTTTTAATTTGGTCGAGATTCATTGAGCCGAGTAATGTAATAACAAGAAAATATGATTTTAGTATTCAAAAAGAAAATCTCTCATCAAAAGAAATAAAGGTTCTAATAATATCGGATCTACATCTAGGTGCTTATAATAATGATTTTTTTCTTAAAAGAATTGTTAAAAAAATTAATAAAATAAACCCAGATATTGTTGTTATTCCTGGGGATTTTAGTTATTATCTAAATAGTGATAATATACATCTCACATTTTCAGAATTAAAAAATATTAAAGCCATTAAATTCGCGGTATTAGGCAATCATGATTATGGAAAAGGTGAAAAAGATATATCTCAAAAATTGACATCAAATCTAGAAATGATCGGAGTTTTAATGTTGGACAATAAGACTAAAACTATTGAAATTAATAATTCTATTATTAGAATAGTTGGCCTAGAGGATATCTGGGTTGGTTCGCCTAATTATAGCATTCTAGAAAAAAATAATTTTGATGAACAAATAGATTTGTCTCTTTTAATTGCTCACAACCCCGACACCATTTATAATATAAAAGATTATTGCTCTGTAGAAAAAGAATGTTTTAAATCTGATCTAATGATTTCTGGGCATACTCACGCTGGTCAAATTAGGTTACCTTGGTTCTATAAATATGTAATTCCGAGTGCTCACGGTTTCAACAAAGGCTTTTATAATGTTTTTGAAACTGATATTTTTGTAACCCCAGGAATAGGTAATGTTGTTTTACCACTAAGATTATTTAATTTTCCCGAGATATCACTAATAAATTTGAAATATTAATAATTTAATCTTGCCAAATTTGTCTTTTTATGTTATATTATCTTAATATAATTGATTAAATTTATTTTTAAAAAATGGTTAATTTTATTAAAAAAATATCAATACCACTATTATTATTATTAATCTTTTTTTTGTTGCCAGAAAAATCATCAGCTATTACTACGACCAATATTTATCCCAAAACCGCTAATTATTTCTTAAAATGGAGTATTGCTGATTATGAAGTTCCGGAATTAGCCAAGTGGGATCTCTTAATTTTAGACATGGAAGTTCAAGAAAATAGTAGATCAAATTTGAAAAAGATTCGGCAATTAAATCCTGATATCATAATTTTGGCCTATATAACTTCTCAGGAGGCTAATGCTAATATTTATTCAAACCAATGGAGTCAATATGCTACTCTTAGAAAAAGATTGGTAAACAATATTGATAGCGGTTGGTGGCTTAAAGATAAAAATGGAAATAGAACTAGTTTTTGGGATGGAACTTATCTGCTAAATGTTAGCGATGGTGCTAAAACTAATTCCAAGGGACAAAGATGGAACGATTATCTTCCTGAATTTGTAAAAAATGAAATAATTTCTACTGGCCTATGGGACGGAATTTTTTATGATAATATTTGGGGGGATATTTGCTGGGTTAACGGAAGCTTGGATATAAACAATGAGGGTCAAACTAGATCTATAACTTATATTAATAATAGCTGGTCAGACGGAGTTAAAAAAATGCTTAAAAAGACCAGAGACTTGATTGGTAATAATTATTTAATTTTAGGAAATGGTAAGGTTTATGATGGATATCAAGGCCTTCTAAATGGAGTTATGTTTGAAGGATTTCCGCCTTCTTGGGAAAGTAATGGAGATTGGGGCGGAATAATCTCAACTTACTCTCGTGTAAAAAATAGTAATAATAATCCTAATATTACAGTTATTAACTCTTATAGTAGTAATAGGCAGAATTATCAATTAATGAGATTTGGTTTGACCAGTACCTTAATGGAAAATCATGGATATTTCAGTTTTGATTTTAGTAATTCTGATCATGGTCAAGTTTGGTGGTATGATGAATATGATGTTAATTTAGGTAGAGCTCAATCATCTCCATATAATATTCTGGACAGAGGTAATACTAGTTATAAGAATGGTTTATGGAGAAGAGATTTTGAGGAGGGGATTGCTATAGTTAATTCTACCAACAAAGAGCAATTATATGTTTTTAGTCAGGAAGAATTTGAAAAAATAAACGGTACACAGGATCGTAGTGTTAATAATGGAAGTATTATAAATTATGTAAAAATAAAACCAAATGACGGTATTATTTTATTAAAAAGATCTTCAAGCGTCGGTACTATAAAAAATAATAGTTTTAATAACGGTGATTTTATTAGAGTTTTTGGTCAGGATGGTAAACAAACCCGCTCTGGATTTTTTGCTTATTTAGACGCTTATCCAGCTAACTCCCAAATTTTAATTAGTGATATTGATAATGACAAGCAAGATGAAACCCTTGTTAATAGTAGGGGTGTTATTTCTATCTATAAAAATAACATAAAAATTAAAGAATTTAAGCCTTATGATGGCAAATTTACTGGAGAAATTTCTTTTGCCGTAGCAGATTTAGATGGAGATGGTAGTAAGGAGATAATTACTGGAGCTGGTCAAGGCGGTGGTCCTCATGTTCGAGTTTTTAGTAAGGATGGCAGGCCCTTGATCGGAGGTTTTTTTGCCTATGACAAAAATTTTCGAGGAGGGGTAAGAGTGGCTGTAATGGATTTAGATGGGGATGGAACTAAAGAAATAATTACAGCAGCTGGTTCTGGTGGTGGACCACATATTCGTGTATTTAATAAAGATGGAAAATCTCTAATCGGAGGTTTTTTTGCCTATGACAAAAATTTTCGAGGAGGGGTTTCTTTAACAATTGGGGATATTAACGGTGATGGTCAAAAAGAAATAATAACTTCTCCTGGCCCCGGTGGAAGTCCTGAGGTTAAAATTTTTAATAAAGATGGAAAATTTTTAAAATCATTTTTGGCCTACGAATCTAATTTTACTTCTGGGCTTAGAGTGATGGCTGATGATTTGGATAATAACAAAATTGATGAAATTTTAGTTGGAACAATTAGCTTTTAAATTGATTAAAATCATTAAATAAACTATAATATATATAACAATAACAATATGAAAAAAGAAAAAAATAAAAAAAATCCAACTGAAAAATTTGTTAGTCAAGAGAATGGGGGATTAGAGGTTATTCCACCAAACAATAATGTTTCAGGGATTAATTCGACTATTATTGAGCCAGCCGAATCTGATAACGCTGTTAGTATTGACAAAGAAAGGGTTAATGTTAAAAAAAGTGGAAACTTGGTGGTTGGAAATTTAAATCTAGTCTTGAACCCGATAAAGAAAAGAAATGAAAAATATTATAAAGAAAATATTTGGCATCTAGTTGCCGATATCTTTTTAGTTTTACTAATTACTGCTTTAATTTTGTTTCTTTTTCTTTTTAATAAGACTAAAAATAGAGATAATATTTCTTTAAGTATTAAACCTAGTTCTGAAGAAATTGTATCTGGGGCTTTAATGACTTTTGAATTGGGTTATAGGTCAAATATTGAAGCAGATAATAGCTTTATTAATGTTTTATTGCCAGAAAATTTTATAATAGAATCAGTTTCTCCTAATAATTTGTTTGATTCGACTAATAATTCTTTTAATTTGGGCGACTTAGATGTTAATTCTAATGGTAAAATTAAAATAAATGGATTAGTTCAAGGAGATGTGAATGATCATCAAACAATATCATTTAATTTTAATTGTACTCAATGCGGTCGTAATGGTTTTAATAATTCTTATATTTACAATATAGAAAAACAAGTTATTGATCTTTCGGCCAATGTTAGTAAAAGCTTATACTTAAACGCTGAATTTGATGGAAAATTATTAATTAAAAATAACTCCAATAATATATTAGAAAACATTAAAATAAATCTTGGAAACGATATCGAGCTCAAGGAATCTGATTATCCGATTGAAAAAGGTGAGATGATTATTGATAATTTAGCCGCTCAAGAAGAAAAAACTATTGATTTCATGGCTATTCCTAAGAGAGAGGGAAATATTGTCGTAATTCCTAAAATAAGTCTTAATTCTTTCGAAAAAGAGTTTTCTTTGCTAGGGCAGGAGTTTTCTTCTGTTGTTAAATCTCCTAGCTTAAATCTATCAATAAGTAGCGATAAAAAGAATATATTACTAGGTGAAAAAATAAAATATTCTATAAAATACAAAAATGAAGGAACAGAATCTTTAAAAAATATTCAAATTAATTTGATTTCTGGAAATCCTAACTTTTCACTATCTTCGGTAAACAGCAATAATCTAAAAAACTCTAAAATAAATAATAATTCTTTAATTATTTACGACTTATTACCCCAGGAATCTGGTTCTGTTGATATAGAGGCTTTATTTGATCAAAGACAAGTTAATGCTAATCAAGAATTATTTTTAAAAGCTAATTTAGAATATCAAATCGCTGATCAAATTATTAAATACTCATTGAATTCTGAGAAAAATAAAATGGTATCTCAAGTTTCTGCTCTAGCTGCAGCCTATTATTATAGCCCCCAAGGAGATCAATTAGGCGTAGGTCCACTACCGCCATCTATTGATATGGCTACAAATTATTGGATCTTTTTGGAATTTAATAATTCTGGCAATGATTTAGAGAATTTTTCTCTAACAGCAGAATTGCCAGAAAATGTTTATTTTTCTGATAATAAGAGAGTTTTGGATGGGGGATTAATTTATGGAGAAATTGGTAAGAGATTGGTCTGGGAAATTTCAGAAATGTCCGGTGGAACCAATAAATATAGGGCTAGTTTTGAAGTTACCTTAATTCCAGAGAAAGATGATTTAGGTAAAGTGTTAAATATATTGGAAAATATAAAATTTACTGTTAGTGATAAATTCATTGGACAAGAATTGTCCGGGAATTTAAAAAATATTGATACTAATTTGGAAAGTGATAAATTGTCTAGCGGAAAGGGAAGAGTCGTAAATATAAGATAATGACTATGATTGAATCTTTAAAAAGAATATTGAAGCCAAAATATCAAACTTTAAATAAGATAGAAATACTAAAAGATAATTTAATCCATAATTTGAATTATCTCTATTCTCTTCAGGAGCAAGCTGAAATGTTTCCCGTTTTAAAGTCTAATGCTTATGGCCATGGATTGAAAGAAATTTCTAAAATTTTAGATAAAACTAGAGTTAAGATGGTGGCCGTTGATTCTTTTCCGGAGGCCCAGATTGTTTATAAATATTTCAGCAAAGACTTGTTAATATTAAATGAGATGCCCCTTAAGGCCTATAAATACTCTAAATTTAAAAGAACTGAGTTTGTTGTTTACAATCAAGAGACCCTTCGATACTTGGCTAAAAAATTTGGTAAAAAAATAAAGATTCATTTATTCTTAAATACCGGAATGAATCGAGAGGGAATTGATAATTTGGAAAAATTTGTCAATGACAACCTAAAATACATAGAAGAGGTTAATATAACGGGATTTTGTTCTCACTTATCCGAATCTGACAATCCTGACAGCGATTTCAATAAAAAACAGGAAGAGTTATTCTTATTGGGATTAGAGACCTTAAATAAATACAAAATTTATCCAAAATGGATTCATTTAGGTAATTCTGGAGGAGTGTTTTTATTAAAAAACAAGAGGCTAAATTCTTTTAGGCCAGGTCTATCTTTTTACGGATATAGCCCCTTCAATAGCCCTAATGACTTTTTTAATAGCCAAATAGCAAATTTAAAGCCAGCTCTAAGAGTTTTTTCCACCATAACATCTATTCACAAGGTTAAAACCGGAGAAAGAGTTTCCTATAGTAATAGTTTTAGGGCCGAACAGGATATAAGTATTGCTACTATACCCTTTGGTTATTTCGAGGGGCTAGACAGAAGGCTTTCTAACTGTGCAAAATTTTTATTCACTAATAAAAACAATGCTTTTTGGGCTAAAATAGCCGGAAATATCTGTATGAACCTTACTTGTATAAATTGTTTGGACAGGGAAGTGAAGCTTGGTGATGAAATCAAATTAATATCCGAAATAAAAGATATGGACAATTCCATAGAAAATTTAAGCAAGAAAATAGATATCATAAATTATGAAATGCTTATAAGACTAAATAATAGCATAAAAAGAATCATTATCTAATAATAATCTATGAGACCAAAGACCAAAACAAATTATTCTTTTTCCGAAAGGAATAAAAAAACTTTTTCTGGATCATTTAAAGGTCTTAAAAAAGAAAGAGAGTTTAATATTATCTGGCTTTTTTTGGTAGTATTATTGGTTATCTTAATTTTACCGATTATTTTGACATTCTCCAATATATTTAATATTAAAAATATCAGGTCTTCTTGTTT
>DAOOQF010000016.1:0-18851 GCA_035388665.1 bacterium
ATAACTATTCCAACTACAAAGATAGCTCCGGAAGTAAAAGTATATAATAAAGATTTAGAGACTATTGATTCTTATGAATTAACTAATGAAATTCCTTATAATATTTCTTCTGGTGGAAATCAAAATTTAATCTTTAGTTTGAGCGAAGATAATAATGAAATTAAGATCTTTGATAAAACACAAAGAAAGGTTACCGGAAATTTACAAATTAATTTCTATGGAGGCAATAATAATCGTTCTATTTATTATGATGCTTACGATGATAATATTTATTTTTCTGATGATCGTTCAGTTAAAAAAGTTGGCTTAGATGGTTCTTTAAAAGGAACTTTTGAGCACCTTGGATATCCTGGTTATGATGTTAGTTCCACTGGTAATGAATATTTATATTTTGCTAATGGACTTGGGGTAGTTAAATTGAGAAAATCTGATATGTCGGTAATTAATTCTAGAAGAACTGTTGATATTACGGTTGATGAAGGTTGGGCTATGGGTCTTAAGGCCGTAGCTATGAGTGGTGGAGAAAAAATAGTTGTTTTTAATAATTCTAGTGTTTTAGTGATGGATAATAATTTAGAAGTATTAGGTTATTCTGTTGCTGGTCAAGATGACAAGGTTTATGCTAAAGAGAATTTATTTTTAAATTTAAATTCGGCCGTTGTTGATAGCGGGACTCAGGTTCAAGTTAGCGGTGGTGGATTTTTGCCTAGCGAACAATTAACTATTGATTTTTATAATCAAAAATATTTAGTTGAGGCTGATTTAGAAGGAAGATTCTCTAAGGTTTTAAATGCTCCAGAATTGTCAAATAGCAATTCTAGAGACAGGGTTGTGGTTCAGAGTGAAAATGATAATGGCATGGTTGTCAGAAGCATTTCAGAAAAGACTGATATAAAAGTTACTGGAAATGATTCCAATTATACATATAGCATCGGATTAGAAATAAAAGATGCTATCGTTGAGAATAATTAATTTAGTTTTACTTATCTGCTCATTATGTTATAATAATGAGCAGAATAAATAAAATTAATTTTTTAAAAAAATTATATGGATTTAATTGCTTTAATTAAACAAAAACGTCAGACTTTATTTTCTATATTTTTAGTCTTTTTAGTAGTAGGACTATTGGTCTTGTTAACTCAAGATTTTAAATATAGTACTAAATCAAAAATATTAGTTATTCAAGAGGGAGCTGGTCGTGTTGACCCATATTCAGTTTCTAGATCAGTAGAATATCTATCTGATTTATTGACTCGAGTAGTTTATTCTAACTCTTTCTATGAATCAGTAATGGAGTCTGATTTTAATATTGATAAAAATTATTTTGGAGATACTTCTATTAAACAAAGTAAGGCCTGGAAAAAAACAGTTTCAGCTAAAAGCTTAGAGGATTCCGGAATTATTAATATTAGTGTTTATCATAAAGATAATTATCAGGCCACCCAAATTGCTTTAGCGGTTAATCATGTTTTAATAACTAAGCATCAAAATTTTCATGGACTGGGTAGTTCGGTAAAAATTAATGTTATTGATCAACCAATTGCTTCTACTTATCCAACTAAACCAAACTTGATGTATGCTTTACTTATTATTATTGCTGGTAGCTTATTCTTTGGTTTAGTTTATATTTATTTGTTTCCAGAAAAGAAATATGATATTCATCTTTTTGGTCATAAAAACAAAAATCCCAAAGCTAAAAATTTACCACCAATGAATAGAGTGGTTTCAACTATGAGAGAAATTGAGGCTAATAGGGGGGAGAAATCTATTGAAAAAGATGATTATGAAAGTATTAAGAAGTCGGGTGATATTGATAATTTATTTCAATAAAAGTCAATAAAACATATAGAATTGCGAAACAAGAGCTCTGCTAGTCAGAGCTCTTGACATATAAAATTATTTATGTTATAATACTCAGTTAGTTCTTTAAAATGTTTAACCAAAAAATAATAGATATGAAAAAGTTATTGCTGATATTATTGACTGTGCTGCCATTTATGGCCTTCGCACAAACTGAAACTGAAAAATTTTCATTGAGCTACGAAGGTCAGACAACCTTCCGTGATCAATACCTTAATGCTGAATCCGACACAATGGTAAAGGTTGGAGCTTTTAGCTCTAATCGTGTTCAGGGGGAATTCTTTTTTGGGGAGTCAAATTCGCAAATAGGAGTTTCAGCTGGCTATCAAAGCAGTAATGCTTTGGTGCAAGATTATCGCGCTTGTGATCTTTCCGGATTTAATGTCGGTCTAAGCTTTCGTCAAAATTTCGGTTTGGGCGAAGTAAAAGTTGGGGCTGGATATTATCGCTTCAGCCAGAAAGATTATGGCTATATAACTGGAACGACCGATACTTTTTCGGTAAAGTCAGTTAAGCCAGGAATTCTGTTATCAGGTTCAATTTTATTGACACCTGAAACTAGAATTTTTCCTCGTATTGAAGTAAGCGCTACACAAAGAATTGGTTTCACCAATGAGTATAGTAGCAATTATTTTGAACAAGGAGGTCTTTCCCTAAGAGCGGATGTTTCTCTGGTAAGAATTATTTTACCGATACCGGAATTATATATTTCTCCCGTTATTGGATTCGAAAAGTCAGAAACGACTTTAAATCCAATTTATAAGGTAGGTGTAGAAATTTCCGGAAATTATAATGTTCGCACGAATGTTGTAAAGGTAGGGTATTTTCGCGAAAGATCTCCAATGGGTATTGAAGGGGTATTTATCTCAATAAATCCCACCGCGCTTTACCTCGGGCTAAGATAGCTTATTTTGTCTGTCATAGGCTAACCCTCGTGTTTCTCACAAAGAGAACATGGGGGTTTTTTATTTTATCTAAAAAAGAAGGGAAATATTACTTTGGGTTTTAGCTTAATGTTTTATTAATTGGCTTAATTTTAGTAAGCTGAATAATAAAAAAGACAAGAAATTAATCTTGTCTTTTTTGGTATATTTTGGAGTATTATTTTATTACGTTTACTACCTTAGTGTTAATTAATCGACCATCAAATTTCTTTGATTTTTTGGTTTTAAATTTTACTGTTCCGGTAGTTACTGCAAATAAGGTATCATCTTTTCCTTTTTTAACATTTTCACCAGGATGGTATTTTGTTCCACGTTGGCGAATTATGATAGAGCCAGTTTTAGCCTTTTGTCCATCAGCTAATTTAACTCCTAAACGTTTACTTTGGGAATCACGACCTAAGGTGGTTGATCCTCCAGCCTTTTTATGTGCCATATTTTTTAAATTTTATTATTTATTGTTTATTTTTTACTAATATAATATAACAAAGTTATTTTTACTTGTCAATTATTTTAAAATGTACTATAATTATTAGGAAGTTTAATAAAATTTAATAAAATTTATGAGTAATTTTTTTCTCATAGATTATTAATATTATGTCAATAAAAGTTGATCAAAATAAATGTATTGGTTGTGGTATGTGCGTTAATATGTGCCCTAAGGTTTTTAAAATGAACTCCATGGGTAAGTCAGAGGTTATTAGCCAACAAGATGTTGATTGTGCTAGAAATGCTGCTAATAGTTGTCCAGTTGAAGCTATCAAAGTAGAATAATAATATGGCTCAAGATTTAAATAAAGGGTTTGAACAGGAAAAAATTGATATAACCCCATCTTCTCTAGAGGATGGAGGTTTTGATTTGGAAAAAGGGGAAAAGGCCAAGGAATCTTCTTTTGAAAGGGAACTTGTTGATACTGAAAAGAAAGTAGAAAAAAAGGATCAAAAAAAAGAAGAGGAAGAAATTATTTCCTCCTCCGCTGCTCCGGCTCCCGTTGTAATTAGTTCCGAGGAAGAAAGAAGAAAACAAATTGACATGATTTTATCAGATGGATTAAATGATGTTTTTTTGAGCATGACCCCTAAACAACAAAAAAAATTTCAAGAAGAGGGAGTTGAAACAGTTAATAAAATAAATAAATTATTAAGTCAAACTAAAATCAAAGTAAAAAGAATCATTGATTTAATAAGGAGATGGTTAAAAAATATTCCTAAGGTTAATAAGTATTTTTTAGAGCAAGAGGCTAAAATAAAAACCGACAAAATTTTAAAGTTAAAAAATGATAAAAATAATAAATAATTATGAACGATCTTAGTAATCAATTAGTCTTAGAAGGGGAAACAATAGTGGAAAGAAATTTGGATTATCTTTATCTAATAGGTATTATTGTATTTCTTTTGATTGCTTTGTTTATAGTTAGACATCTTATAAAATATTTTTCAGTTCGCAATAAAAATAATAATAATTCTATTTTTTTAGTTAGATTGCCCAAGGAAAAACCAAAGGATCAAGACTCTTCTTTGACAGTTCAACAATTACATGAAGAGATCTCTAAGGGAGAAAATATTTTTGCTAGCGTTGGTGGACTGAGGGTTAAAAAAAGCATTGTTGATTGGTTTTTTGGTAGAAATGATAATTTTTCTTTTGAAATAGTTGCCAATAAAAGCAAGATTTCTTTTTATGTTACTGCTCCTAAAGACAAAGCACTTTATATGGAGCAACAAATTCACGCTTATTATCCTGAGGCCTCGGTTGAACCGATAGAGGATTATAATGCTTTCAATCCGCAGGGATATATAAAGGCCGGTCGTTTTAAAGCTGGTCGTAGTTTCATTTTTCCATTTTTAGACTATAAAGACATGGAATCTGACCCTATGGATTCTTTAATAAATGTGATGTCAAAATTGGAGAATGACGAGAGTATTGCCATTCAATATGTAGTTAGGAGTGCTAAAAAAGATTGGCACGCTAAACTAAAAAGGTCAGTTTTAAATGCTTATAAAAAAAATGATGTTAGTGAAATTTTTAGAAATAGTAGCTCAGCCTTTCATAATGCTGTTAATTTTTTTGTTTATGATATTGTTTTAGGAATTTTTGATATTGGTAGAAACGAAAAGAAATCAGAAATGGATGGTCCTAAAAAAGAATTAACCGAAAAGGAAAGAGAGATGTTAAAAAAGATGGAAGACAAGAATGCTAAGCCTGGCTTAGATGTTAATTTTAGAATAGTGGTTAGCTCTGACAGTCAAGAAAAAACTAATTTATTTTTTGATAATATTACTAATGCTTTTAGCGAATATACTTATTATCAATATGGAAATTATTTTAGAAAGGTAAAAAAAATAAATCAAGAAGATATTGTTAATAATTTTATTTATCGACGTTTTATCGAGAGACAAAGTTTTTTATTGAGCACTCAAGAATTGGTTAGTATGTTTCATTTTCCGCTACCTCATACCGAAACTCCAAACATTGATTGGTTAACTTCAAAAACTGCCCCAGCTCCTAGCAATATTCCTAAGGAGGGAATTATTCTTGGTTATAATGTTTATCGAGGAATTAAGACTGATGTTAGAATTAAACCAGTTGATCGTCGTCGTCATATGTATATAGTTGGTAAATCTGGTACTGGTAAATCTGTTTTATTGAATAATTTAGCCATTCAAGATATTCAAAATGGTCACGGTGTTTGCGTGATGGATCCTAACGGGGACTTAATCGAAGATATCCTAAATCGCATTCCTCCCGAGAGAGCTGAAGATGTGATTGTATTTTCTCCGTCTGACACTCAAAGACCAATTGGTTTAAATTTATTGGAATATGATCCTCGCTATCCAGAACAAAAGACTTTTGTAATTAACGAAATGATTGGAATATTTGATAAATTATATGATCTAAAAGCTACTGGAGGACCAATGTTTGAGCAATATATGAGAAATGCTTTATTGTTAATTATGGATAGTCCAGAAACCGGATCAACCCTAATGGAAATATCGAAAGTTTTAGCTGATGAAGATTTTCGTCGTATGAAGTTAAGTCTTTGTAAAAATAAAACAGTGGTTGATTTCTGGCAAAAAGAGGCTGAAAAAGCTGGTGGGGAAGCAGCTTTAGCTAATATGGTTCCCTATATTACTTCAAAATTAACTCCATTTGTATCCAATGACATGATGATGCCGATTATTGGTCAACAAAATAGCGCTTTTAATTTTAGAGATTTGATGGATAGTCAAAAAATATTAATGGTTGATTTGCCTAAAGGTTCTATTGGGGAGTCTAATGCTTATCTTTTGGGTATGATTATTGTTGGCAAGATATTAATGGCCGCCTTATCTAGAACTGATATTCCACAAGAGCAAAGAAAGGACTTTTATTTATATATTGATGAGTTTCAAAACTTTACAACTAATTCTATTTGTCAGATTTTATCAGAAGCCAGAAAATATGCCTTATGTCTAAATATAGCTCATCAATATATCGGACAGCTTAGTAAAAATCAAGATACTCAAATTAAAGATGCTGTTTTTGGAAACGTTGGAACCATGGCTAGCTTTAGAGTTGGTTCTGAGGATGCCGAATTTTTAGTTAAAGAGTTTGGTCCAGTATTTAATCAATATGATTTGGTTAATGTTGGTCGCGGTGGTTTTGTAAAATTATTAGTTGACGGTCAGTCAGTTCGACCTTTTTCTTTTCAAACAATTTGGCCATTGATGGGAGAAAAAAAAGATGGACTAGCTGATGCTATTAGACAATTAAGTCGATATAAATACGGTAAGGATAGGGACGTTATTTTGAAGGAAATAGCTTTACGTTCTATAAATTAAATGATATAATTTTAAAAATAATTAATTATAAAAATAAATATTAACTTTTATTTTATGACAAACAAAAATCTTCTTCTTCGAATATTTTTTTATTCAATTTTAGTGGTATCTTCCATTCATTTTATTAATATTAGGGCAATGATTGAAAATCGTTTTGAAAATCCTTTTGTTTTTGAAAATTTTAGTGCCCGAGCCGCTGATGATCTCTTACCAGTTGAATTTATAAAATACAAAGATCCAAGTGTAGCTGATAAAGTTACAGTGCTTTCCAATGGAATGATTAATATCAAGGGTATTACAGAATTAAGCTATGCTGGCGTTCCCAAAGAACTTCCAGACTTTAGTTTCTCTAATCAAAAAGAAGGTTTTTATGGAAAAAATATTGGTTATTTTAGATTTAATATTATATCTCCTTACCCAGAGGCAGAAAGTGTTGTTTATGTTATAAACAACGATAAGCAATTTACTTATAATTTAGTTGATAGAACTTTTGAGATAGATCATCCTATCGCTGAAAGAAAAGATGGGGTTAATTGGACTCCAATCAATTGGGGAACACAAAATTTATTAATTAAATTTATCGATAAAACAGGAAAAGAATTGGGTGTAAAAACATTAGTTATTTCTAATAGCCCTATCAAACAACAACAACCTAATAATTTTATTGCCGACAATATTAAAGCAGGATTGCTTTTTCCGGTGGAAGTTTTAAATCCGGCCATCGCAGATGGATCAATAAATTTTGGTGATATTATTTTAAAGACCGATGGAAGTACCGACAAAAAGGATTTAATATTGTCAAAAGATCAACCCATTGGATTAACTACTAATAGATATTTAGGTTTTTCTTTGAAAATTACTGAGCCTTATTCTTCGATAGCCTTTTTTATTAATGGACAGGACATGACAGAGAAGAGTGATATTTTTGTAATAAGCCCAGGCGGAGAGAAGGTTGATGTTTATTTTGCTGTGGCCAAAGATGAGGGGTCTAAAAAATTTGTTCCTTATTACGAAAGTCCTCAGAATTTTGAACTAGTTGTTAGAACTTTTAAAGATACAAAGATTTCTTCGGAGGAAAAGGTTAATTTTTCTTTTAACGTTATGAAAGAGTCAAATGCTTTATCCAAAGAATTTATATTAATTAAGGAGCCAAAAGGAATGGAAAGCTTTGCTAAAGTTTCTAATGGTTTGATTGATATTAAAAATTTAGGAGAGTTGGGCTATAATGGAACCTTGTCTAATTTTCCAGATTTTTCTTTTGATAAGCAAGAGATGGGTTATTTGAAGGAAAATGTAGGTTATTTTAGGGCTATAATTTCCAATCCCTATCCAGAAGCTGATTATGCTACTTGGTCAATAAATGGAAGTGGAAATTATTCTCATAGTTTTTCTTCGGCTGGCTCTAGTTTTCCTGTTGATTTTGCTTTAGCTGTTAAAAGCGATAAAGCTAATTGGACTCCGGTTGGACTTACCTCACAGAATTTATCAATTAGATTTTTTGATTCTAAGAACAATGTTTTGGCCGAAAAAGAAGTAAATGTTTCCATTGAAGAAATTAAACAACAACAACCATATGCTGTAAAATCTGGCAATATTTCTAGTCGAATAACACCATATACTATAATGAATGTTTCGGATGGAAAAGTTGATATTAGTGAGATTATTTTAAATAAAGATGGCTCTACTAATTTTAAAGAATTGAATTTAGCCAAAGAACAAGGCATTGGTAATTCCGGGTTTAGATATTTAGATTATTCTTTTAGCTTAACTGATGAAGAAGTAAAATTTTCACATAATCTTTCTTTCTTTATAAACGGGAATTCTTATAATCCGGAAAGTGGTGATTATATAATTCAATATGATAAAGAAAAAAGAAGTGTTAATGTTTATTTTGCCGTAGCTGAAATTAATGACGCTAAACAATTAATTCCTTATTATAATGAAGCCGCAAAGAGTTTTTCCATGATGGCTAGATTTAAAGATGATAATGGATTAATATTTATGGAAAAAATTGTTTCTACTACATTTAATTTATCAGATGGTTCGGTCCAATCTGATTTAGAGGCTTTTCCAGCTAAGCAATTTTTGTTTAATAATGAATCTTTATCAGCCTCAAATGGAGAGATTGGTTTTGGTTCTAATACTTTCTTTTATAGACAAGAAAAAGGTGATTATTTAGTAGATGGGCAATTAAATAACAAATATCTTTTTCCTAAGGATTTAGAATATATGAAAGAATTAAGCCCTAGCTGTCGCTATGTTAGATTTACTCTGTCTTTAAATTCAGAAAAACCAAAATTAAATTCTTTAAAATATAGTATTGAGGGTAAAGATTACGATTATAATTTTTTAGATCAAAATAATAATTCTCTTTATGTCTTTAATAGAGAGCAAGAAATAGATTTTTATTATCCAGTTACTTGTTATATAAAAGGAAAAACGGTTGACTCATCTTATTGGAAAAACAATGTTATTAATCAAAATTGGAAGATAGATTATCTAGATGAAGCAACCAAAAAGAACTATCAATATTATTTTAATGTTAATCTAAGCCTTTCTGGCGTTTGTAAAAAAAGCGATCAATTAATTGAATTGCCGATAGAAGCTTTCTATTTTGATGATGAATACTTAAATAAATATAGTCAGAAAAAGTCCGGATTCTTGTATTACAATTATCCTATCAGTCAAGAAATGCAGAAAAAATATATTAATCAAAATGTTTCTGAGTTTTCTAAATTAGATTATCTAAGGTATTTTAAAGTAAATTTTAAACCTTTCGAGATAAAAGTTAAGGACTCTTCTTTAAAGAGCGGGTATACAATTAAAAAATTCAACTATTCTAGAGTTGAAAACATTAATGAGTTTCCAAAAACTATTATTTCTGGCAAGGATCATCTTTATTTCTTGGCTTTTGATTATTATAATAAAAAATTGAATCCATACTCTCTTGATCACGGATTAATTTTAAATTTAGTTGATGATTCTTGCAATATTTATTCATCTAAATTTCAAATAGTTTCTAAACCAATTATTGAAGAAAAGGTTAATCCTTCTACTCCGGTTGTGGAGACAAAACCAGTTGTTCCAGAATATAAGGAAACTTATAATCCAATAACTGGAGAATTAATTAAAGAAAAAATTAATCCAGAAAATGAAAATTTAACAACCCCCTCTAAGGAAGAGGCCAAGGTTATTGATGCAAAATTATTAACTGAAGCTCAGATGGTTGATAGAAGTCCGAAGGAAGAAGTTAAGGTTTTATTATTAACTTCAGTAAATGTTGAAAAACCAGATTCAGAATTAGAGAAAAAAGTCGAGGTCAAGCATCAAAGTTTGCTTGTTGGGGCTAGTACTCCAGAAGTCAAGACATCTTTAAAAAATTATTTAGCTTACGGAACAGAGAGCACTGTTCGTTTGGGAGAGGGGCAGAGAGCTGCTACTGTAATAAACTATACTAGTGTTAAGGGGGCTATTCCTCAGACAGAATCAGACATTGAAGATGTCTTAAAGATTGCTAATAATAGAGTTCCATTGATTAGAAATTCTGAACTGGAGCCAAAGTTTTTAGGTAATTTTTATAGATTAAATAATATTATTAAGGAAAATGATATTACTAAGATTGATGAAGATAATTTAATTTTGGAATTAAATCAATTTTTAAGATTCTCTTACGGAATTTTGCCAATGGAAAGAAGTATTGCTAAAGAAAAATGGGCGATAGAGTTATTTGTTAAAAATTATAATAAGCTTCCTCAAACCGATGGAGAGTGGAGAATAGTTAATTCCTGGGCTTATAGAAATGTCTTGATTAGTCAAGTAGAGAATAATTTAGAGTGGATTAATTCTATTTCTTCGGAAAATCCAGAAATTACTGTTGAGCTATTAGATAAATTCTTTGAATTAGCTGTTAAATAGATATGTTTATCTTCTTTATAAAAAGCCTTGTATTAGGAATAATACAAGGCTTTGCCGAATTTTTACCAATTTCTTCAACTGCTCATCTTATTTTGAGTGCTAATTTGATGAGATTAGAAATGTCCGAATTTATTAAAAGTTTTATTGTTATAATCCAGTTTGGTTCTATTTTGGCTGTTATAATTTTGTATTGGAAAAAGCTTTGGAATAATAAAATTGTTTATTTCAAAAAATTGATGACCGCTTTTATACCTACCGCCATTATTGGTCTGTTGGGATATAGCTTGGTAAAAAATTTTTTACAAGAAAGCTTGGAAATAATTTCCTTAGCTTTATTTCTCGGTGGTATTGCTATTGTTATTTTGGAGAGAAAATATCAAGAGAGAAGTGGGGAAGTTAATAATGTTTCAGATGACAAGACAGAGGTTGATATTAGTGTCATGAGCTATAAGCAATGTTTTATTGTTGGCATCTTTCAGTCTCTAGCTATAGTTCCGGGTGTTTCTCGATCGGCCGCCACAATTTTAGGTGGATTATCATTGGGAATCAGTCGTTTGGTGATAGTGGAATTTTCTTTCTTATTGGCTATACCAACAATGTTGGCAGCCTCTTCTTTAGATTTAGTTAAAACTGGTTTTAATTTTAATTTAGAGGAGATTATCTTTTTAATAATTGGCTTCTTAGCCTCCTTTGTGGTTGCTTGGATTAGTATTAAGTTTTTATTAAGATTTATCAAGAAGAATAATTTTTCAATTTTTGGTTGGTATAGAATAGTGTTAGGGGTTGCGTTATTCTTATTGCTGTATGCTTTTTAATGATAAAAAGAAAGATTAGATAACAAAAAAGCCATCAAATTAATGATGGCTTTTTTGTTATCTAATATGTTTTTATAGAGATATTTTTATGCCTGGACCCATAGTAGAGTTAATACTTAGGTTTTTAATATAGACACCCTTAGATGAAGTTGGTTTAGATTTTTTAATAGCGTCGATTAAGGTTTCTAGATTTTCTTCTAGTTTTTTGTTGTCAAAACTTAATTTTCCGATAATAGCATGAACATTACCAGTATCATCGTTCTTAAAGCTTATTTTGCCCTTTTTAAGCTCTTCTACGGCTTTTGCAGGGTTATTAGTTACGGTTTCATTCTTAGGTGATGGCATTAAGCCTCTAGTACCCAAAATTTTGGCAATCTTAGCTAAGCTTTTCATCATATCCATGTCAGCTATAGCTACTTCAAAGTCAGTTTTTTCAGTTTTTCTGATTTCTTCAATCAAATCTTCTCCTCCAATTATATCAGCTCCAGCTTCTTTAACAGCCTTTTCTTTATCGGCTGAAACAAAAGCGGCCACTTTTACAGTTTTACCGGTTCCGTGCGGTAGGCTAACAGCTGATCTAACCTGTTGATCTCCTTTTTTAGTATCAATTCCTAAGCGAAAATGTGCTTCTATAGAAGCGTCAAATTTAGCCTTTTTTAATTCCTTACATAATTCAATAGCCTCGCTAATTGAATAATTTTTTTCTTTATCAAATGTTTTTTCCATAGTTTTGTGGTGGTTATAGTGAATATTATTCTCCCACCTTAATTATTTAATTTAATCTTTTATTTCTACTCCCATTTGTCTAGCAGTACCAGCAATTATTTTCATAGCCTGCTCTACGTCTTCAGTGTTTAAGTCTGACATCTTAGCTTTGGCTACCTCGGCTAATTGCTCTTTGGTTAGTGAACCAACTTTTTGAGTTAATGGTTTGCCTGATCCTTTAGAAATCTTAGCATATTTTTTTATTAATTCAGCGGCCGGGGGTGATTTCATGATAAAATCAAAAGTTCTATCTTCATAAACACTAATTTCTACTGGAACAACTTCACCCATTCGATCTTTACTAGCGTCGTTAAATTTAGAACAAAAATCCTGAATATTTAATCCATGTTGACCCAAGGCTGGTCCAACCGGAGGAGCTGGGTTAGCTTGTCCAGCATTTATCTGCAATTTTATTTTGGTTAATAATTTTTTTGCCATATTTTTTTAAATAATTTGAAGAAGCAAATCATTATAGAATGATATCAAATTATTTTTTTATTATATTTTCTTAATTTGTAAAAAATCTAATTCTACGGGAGTTTCTCTGCCAAACATAGAAACATTGACCTTAACCTTTCCCTTAGCTTCATCAATAGTGGTTATTTTTCCTTCAAAATTTTTGAAAGGTCCATCGTTTATTTTTACGATTTCACCAACTTCAATGTCAATCTTAAATTTTGGTTCCTCTACTCCCATTCTTTTCATTAGACCCTGAACTTCTTTTTCGCTGATTGGGGTAGGGACTGTTCCAACTCCGATAAAGCCAGTTACATTAGGAGTGTTTCGAACAACGTACCAAGATTCGTCAGTAACAACCATTTCAACTAGAACATAACCGGGGAAGATTTTTTCTTCCACAACTTTTCTTTTTCCATTTTTAATTTTAATCTTTTTTTCAATTGGCACTAAAACATTAAATATCTTATCTCCAGCGTCTAATGTTTCTATTCTTTGTTTTAGATTGTGAGCCACATTTTCTTCATATCCGGAATAGGTGTGCAAGACATACCAACGCTTACCTTGATTTAAATTTTGTTTAGCCATAGTATTTTTATTATTTTGTAATTAAGGTTTCTAATCCTAAATTAAAAACAAAATCTAGGGCACCCAAGAAGATGGCCACCAATAAACTTAGCCCAATAACCATAAAGGTGTATCGATAGGTTTCTTTTTTTGTTGGCCAAGTTACCTTTTTTAGTTCAATAATCGATTCTTTGATATAATTACTAATTTTTCCCATATTCTATAATTATTTAAATTAAAAACAGCCTTGTTTGGCTATGCTTATATAATAGTAAATTAGCTAAAATAAGTCAAGGGATTTATCCAGTCCTTGTTTGATTTTTTATTTAATTTATTATATTATATTATAGTGCTAAAAACAGCAGAATTTTTTAATTTATTTATCTAATATTTATATGGTCAGCCCCCATTTGATCAAGAAAAAAGAAGGACAATTTAATCTAAATACTAGTGCAAAAAAATTATTCCAACTTATTTATATTAAAAAAAACAAGCCTGAAAACGATTCTTCAGGAGAGTCAAAAATAACAGTTTCTACTATGGTTTCTAGGCTGGCCTTTTTTTATGAAAAGATCAGAAACGCAGTTGATTACGAAGATGATCATTTGCTCAGAAAAAATGCTATAAAGCGTATTTTTAAGCGTCAGATTGTTATTGAAGGCTTAGTTAAAGGCGCAAAAAGCAAAGAATTGTCAATTCACTTATTAACAGAGTTAATTCAGGCTGGATATTTGGAGAATAATGCTATTCCTGAGAAAAAAATTTATGAAGTAGCTAATATATTAGAAAAATATGTTAAATTGAAATACTATAGTTTCCAAAAAGAAAATTTTTCTTTTAATTTCTTTTCTAAAAAAGATAAAAATAAGAGGAATAATAAAGCTGAATCTAAGCTTTTAAATTGGATTATCTCCTTAGCGGCTGCTGAAATAGAAGACAATATAACCAAGGATGATGTTAAAAATGAGATTGTGAGTGATATGTTTAGTATATTGAAGGATAATATTAAACTTCCTAGAGATTTGCCTTTTGAAAATGACCTTGATATTCAAATATATTTAGCCATTGCTAGAAATTTTTTAAATTTTGACCTAGATTCCTTGAGTTTTATAGTCTTTAAATATTATGATAAAGATTGGTCAAAAATGGATGGAGAGAATTCTGACGAAAAGATTGAAGCTATTTCTAAAAAAATTGATGTTCTTTATTCGGCTATAGAGCATCAGCTAGAACATCCTTTAAAGAAGCAATTAGACAAAATAATAAAATCATATTCTTTGTATTTTTCTATTTTAAAGGAGATTGTGGAAGATAATCCTATAAAGGTTTATGATCAAGCTATGAATAATTACAAGTCTTTCATAAACTTAGTAAAAGAAGCTTGCGAAAAGAGGTATAAAAGAATAAAAAACAAATTATGGAAATCTGGTTTTCGTAGTATTATTTATATCTTTTTGACTAAATCAATTTTTGTTTTGTTAATAGAAATTCCGGCAGTTCAATGGTTTGGAGAGGAGATAAATCCTTTTTCTTTGGCTATAAATATTGCCTTTCCAGCTTTCTTGTTATTTATGATGATTTTATTTACTTGGTCTCCGGCTCAAGAAAATACAAAAAAAATAATCAATGGAGTTGAAGAAATTGTTTTTAGTGAAAAGAGAAGAAAACATGCTATTTTACTAAGAAAACCGCCTAGAAGAAATTGGATGATGGATTTTATTTTTAATCTTTTATATATTGGAGGATTCTTTATTACTATTTATTTTATTATTAAAGCTCTTAATTTTATTGAATTTAATTGGGTTAGTATCGTTATTTTTTTATTTTTCTTGACTTTCGCTAGCTTTTTTAGCTTTAGAATTAAAAGAGAAATCAAAAAATTTATTATTATCGAGCCGAGGGAGGGTCTATTAGGTTTTTTATTTGACTTTTTTTACACCCCAATAATCGCTACAGGCAAATTTTTGTCAGATAATGCCTCTAAAATTAATGTGTTTGTTTTTGTTTTGGACTTTATTATTGAAGCTCCTTTTAAAGTTTTTGTAGAGATATTTGATGATTGGTTAAAATATATGAAAGAAAGAAAGGATAATTTGGTAAATTAATTTGTTTGTTCTATGGATTTATATATAGTAGCCACTCCAATAGGTAATTTAGAGGATATTACTTTGCGAGCAATTAGGATACTTGGAGAAGTTGATTTTATACTGACTGAAGACACCAGGGTGGCTGGTAAACTATTAAGTCATTATAAGATTAAGAAACCTCTGATATCCTTTCATCACCATTCTGGTAATGATAAATATCTAAAGATTTTAAAACTATTAAAGGAAGGTAAGAAGATAGCTTTAGTAAGTGATGCTGGCACTCCTAATATATCGGATCCTGGTGGTCAATTGGTGGAATTTATTAGAGAAAGAATGCCTGAGGCTAATATTGAGCCAATTCCTGGTGTTTCAGCTATTACAACAGCTCTATCGGTTTCTGGAATTAAGGCTGATAAATTTTCTTTTTTTGGTTTTTTGCCACATAAAAAGGGGAGAATGACTATGTTAAAAGAAATATTAGATTATAAGTATCCAGTTATATTTTATGAATCAAAACATCGTATTTTAAAATTACTAAAAGATTTAAAAGAGATCGATTTTTCTAAAAAAATCATGATTTTTAGAGAGATGACAAAAATGCATTATAGCTTTTATAACGAAGATATTGATTCTTTGTATAAAAAATTTGAACAAGACGAAAATTCAATAAAAGGAGAATTTACAGTCATTATTTATTAATATTATTTACGCAATTTATGAAAAATTTTTATATAACTACAACTTTACCCTATGTTAATTCTGATCCTCATTTAGGTTTTGCCAAGGAGATTATAAATGCTGATATTATTGCTAGACATAAAAGACAATTAGGTTTTAATGTCTTTTTCAATACTGGGACCGATGAGCATGGTCAAAAAATTTATCAAAAAGCTATCGAAATGGGTATTGATCCTTTGGATTATTGTTCTATTTTTTCTGATAAATTTTTAAAGCTAAAAGAGACTTTAAATTTGAGTTTTAATAATTTTATCAGAACCACTGATGAAAAACATGTTAAGGCTGTTCAGAATTTTTGGAAAAAATGCTTGGATAATGGAGATATTTATAAAAAAGAATATCAAGTCAAATATTGTGTTGGTTGCGAAATGGAAAAAACTGATTCAGAATTAGAAAATGGAGTTTGTCCATTACATCCAAACCAGAAAATTGAATTAATAGAGGAAGAGAACTATTTTTTTAGATTTTCTAAATATCAAGATAAATTATTGGATTTTTATAAGAAAAATTCAAATTTTGTTAAACCAAAAGGTAGATTTAATGAGATTATTAGTTTTGTAGAGGGTGGATTGAATGATTTTTCTATCTCTAGGGTCAAAGAAAAAATGCCCTGGGGAGTAAGCGTTCCGGGTGATGATAGTCAGGTTATGTATGTTTGGTTTGATGCTTTAGTCAATTATATATCATGTTTGGGATGGCCTGATAATTTGAACAATTTTGCTAATTTCTGGCCAGGGCTTCAAGTCTGCGGAAAGGATAATCTAAGGCCTCAAACTGCTATGTGGCCAGCCATGCTAATGTCGGCTGGCCTAGATATCTCAGAACAAGTTTTGATTTTTGGTTTTTTGACTGTTAACGGGCAAAAAATTTCTAAAAGTTCCGGTAATACTGTCGATCCAATAGAATTAATCGAAAAATATGGAGCCGATACTGTTAGATATTATTTATCTAAGGAGATTTCTACATTTGAGGACGGTGACTTTTCTTATGAAAAACTAGAAAAATTATATACTAGCGATCTAGTAAATGGTCTTGGTAATTTAGTAGCTAGGGTTTCTAATTTAATAGAGAAATTTAGTGGTGATATAGTATTAGAAAAAATAAATTATCAGGAAAATACCCCTTTAATAGGGAAAAAGGATGATTTTTTTATTTTATTTGAAGAAAAGATGAAAGAATATAAATTGAACGAGGCTATTATGGTGATTTCTTCTAAAATAAAGGAGACTGATGAATATCTTAGTCAAAAAACTCCTTGGAAAATGGAGGATGGACCAGAAAAAGAGGAAATTCTAAAAAAATCAGCTGAAAATATTTTAAACATTGCTTTATTGAGCTATCCTTTTATACCAGAATCAGCTAATAAAATTATTGCACAATTTAATGCTGATAAAATTATAAAAGGAGAAGTTTTGTTTCCAAAATTATTAATTAATTAATATTATATGCCAATCTTTGACTTAGTTTTAGTGATATTTTTAGGTGGATTTATTTTTTATGGATTTTATATTGGATTAGTTAGGATGATTTTGAATTTGGGATCATCTATTATTTCTATAATTATATCAATAAATATCTATTTAAAGGTTTATGACCTAATTCCATTTATAGGTTTTGGCTCGGAGAGTCTAGGTAAAACAATATCTTTTATATTGGTCTTGATAATTCTAAGCTATGCCTTGAGTTTTATATTCAAATTTGTTGCTAAAATTTTAAAAATTATAACATCTCTTCCGGTTATTTCTTTTGTAAATAGATTTTTGGGTGGAATTTTGGGATTAGTTCAGGGATTATTTATTTTAGGAGTTATTATTTTTGTTATGTCTCGATATGCCATAACAAATGATTTTTTAAATAATTTAGTGGTTGGCTCGGACGTTGCTCCTATTTTTATGGGTAGTATTAATTGGATAACCCCACTAGTTCCAGAGGCTTTGAGATTATTAGAATCATCTATCCGCTAAATTATTAAAATTATAATAAATAAAGTTTGCTAAATTTTTTATTTTTAATTAAAATAGAGAAGTCGTTTGTTCTAAAAATAAAAAAAATAAAAATGAAAAAGGGAATAAAAATAATTTTAAAAATATTAGCCGGAATAATTATACTTCTGGTTGTTTTTTTAGCTGGTGCATTTTTGGCTACAAAAAATAATGTTATTGGTCAAATCGCTGAAAAGGAGGTTTTATATTTAGGAAAAATTATTGGAAAATATGATAAGCAAGATGGAAAATGGGTGCAAAATACAGATTTTGATTTATATTGGGAAGTTTGGGATTTAATTAAAAGCGATTATGTAAATAAGGATGATTTAGCTGATAAGCAATTATTTTATGGGTCTTTGGAGGGATTGGTATCATCGCTGGATGATCCTTATTCAGAATTTATGGATCCGCAAGAAAATAAACAATTTGAGGAGGATATGTCTGGAACCTTTGAAGGAATAGGAGCGGAAATAGGCATTAGAGATGAACTTTTAACTGTTATTTCGCCAATAGATGGAACCCCAGCTCAAAAAGCTGGGATAATGGCTGGAGATAAGATTTTAGAAATAAATGGAGAATCAACTCAGGGTATGGATATTAATGAAGCTGTTAGCAAAATTAAGGGTCCGAAAGGAACAGAAGTAATTCTAAGCATTTTTAGGGATAGTTTTGATGATATTAAAGAATTTAAAATAATTAGAGATGTTATTTCTATTAAAAGCGTTTCTTATGAGAAAATAGAAAATAATCTTTTTTTAATAAAAATAAATTCTTTTAACGGTGATACTAATTATTTATTTTCTCAGGCTATAAAAGAAGTTCTAGCTCAAGATCCCGACGGAATTATTGTTGATTTGAGAAATAATCCTGGTGGATATTTAGAGGTGGCCGTTATGATGTTGG
>DAOOQF010000017.1:0-17187 GCA_035388665.1 bacterium
AGAAAGAGGGTCAAGTGTTGGTTTTGACTTTGATTCTATGATTTTACTTCCAGTCAAAACTTTGCAGAAAAAAATTATGGGGATAGATTATTTTATGTATACTGTACATTCCGTAATTGATTCAGAAATTGCTGAAGATACGGCCGAGACAATGCGTGAAATTTTACGAGAAAATCATGGGATATCCGATCCCGATCGGGACGACTTTAGGGTCACTACTATGAAGGAAATGTTAAAGATGTCAAAAAATATTACTAATAGTTTGACTATTTTATTATTGTTAATTGTTATTATTTCTTTGGTCGTCGGCGGGGTTGGAATATTAAATGTTATGTATGTGGTTGTTTCAGAGAGAACTCCGGAGATTGGTTTACGCAAAGCTGTTGGTGCTAAATTTTCTGATATTATGAAACAATTTTTAATTGAATCTATTTTAATAACTTTAATTGGAGCTATTATTGGTATAATTTTGGGAATTATAGTTTCTTTTTTAATTTGTTTGGTGGCTAATTATTTTGGTTTAGAATGGAATTTTTCCGTTCCTTTAAAAGCTTTTATAGTAGCAATATTATTTGCTTTATTTTTTGGTGTAATTTTTGGACTATTCCCAGCTCGGAAAGCTGGAAGGCTTGATCCAGTAGAAGCCTTAAGAAAAGAGTAGTATCTAGTTGTTTTTATTGACTAAAGTCTAATAAAAGGCTAATATATTTATATTGTTTAATCTAACTTTAAATCTATGATGGTTAAAAGAATTGGAATTGATTTGGGAACTACTTATACTCTTGTATATTTGCCAAAGAGAGGGGTGGTTATAAATGAGCCTAGTGTAGTAGCCGTTTCTATTGATGATAATAAAGTTTTGGCCGTTGGTAATGAAGCTAAAGATATGTTAGGTAGGACTCCTGATACTATTATTGCCCTAAAGCCCTTAAAAGAGGGGGTTATTGCTGATTATCGTACTACTGAGGCGATGATTCGTTATTTTATCAATAAGACCTTAGGTAAAATTAGAATATTTAGACCAGAGGTTATGGTAGCAGTTCCGGCTGGAATTTCTTCAACTGAAAGAAGGGCTGTTATTGAGGCTACTATTGCTGCCGGAGCTAAGGCTGCCTATATTATAAAAGAGCCAGTGGCAGCGGCCATTGGGGCTAATATTCCAATCAGTTCAGCTACCGGACATATGGTTGTTGATATTGGAGGCGGAACCTCGGAAATGGCAGTTATATCATTAGGTGGAGTAGTTTCTTCAACTTCTGTTCGAGTTGGAGGAAATAAATTGGACTTAGCCATTTTGGAATATATTCGAAAGAAATATGGACTAGTTATTGGAGAGCGAACTGCGGAAGAAATGAAAATTAAGGTTGGTTCGGCCATGTTTCTAGAAGATGATAATATTTTGACCATGGAAATAAACGGTCGTGATGCTGTCTCTGGGTTACCAAAAACTATAGAAGTTAATAGTAACGATGTTACCTCAGCCATTTCCAGTGAATTAGAAATTATTTTAAATACCGCCAAAAAAATTCTTCAACAAACTCCTCCAGAATTAGTGGCTGATATTATTGACAAGGGAATTGTTTTAACTGGAGGAACTGCCTTGCTTAGAAATATTGACCAATTATTTTCTCAGGCTATTGGAGTTTCGGCTTATGTAGCTGACGATCCTTTATTGTGTGTAGCTAAAGGAACCGGAATAGCTTTGGACAATTTAGACTCTTACAAGAGAAGTATTTTGGCCACCAAATAATTTATGATTATTGGAATAGATGCTTCACGTGCTAATAAAGATTTTAAAACTGGGACCGAGTGGTATTCCTATTATTTGATTATCAATTTAATTGAATTGGATAAAGAAAATAAATATATTTTGTATTCTGATAAGCCCTTAAACGAGGCTTTTTTAATTAACTTAAATTTAGAAAAAAACAATCACGTTAAGGTTAAAATATTGAATTGGCCCTTTAAGTATTTATGGACACTGGGAAGAATGAGCTTAGAAATGATATTTAATCGGCCGGATGTTTTGTTTATTCCTGCTCATGTTTTACCCTTCTTCTTTCCTAAAAAAACTATTAACACTATCCATGATATTGCGTTTGTAAAAAATAATTGCTTGTATAATCAAGAAATGTCCTTAGAAAATTCTAAAAATTCCGATTTTTGGTTAAATTTTTTGGTTAAATTTTTTACCCTTGGTAGATATCAATTTAGATCAACTGACTATTTAAATTGGTCAACTAAGTTTGCCCTTAAGAGAGCTAAGAAAATAATAGCAGTTTCTAATTTTACAAAAAAAGAAATCTTAGACAATTATAAAAAAATTGATTCAGAGAAGATAGCAGTTGTTCATAATGGTTATATTGATAGCTTGTATAAAGTTATTGATGATCAAGAGTCTACGGAGCATATTTTTAAAAAGTATGGCATTAATTACAAATTCTTTCTATATGTTGGACGTCTAGAGAGAAAGAAAAATATTTATAATTTGATAGAAGCCTTTAGTATTTATAAAGAAAACATTAATGGGGCGGAGAAATTAGTCTTAATTGGTAGTGCTGGTTATGGCTATGATGAAATGAAATATATGATTGAAGAGCTAGGTATAGAAAAGGATGTAGTTGTGTTAGGCTGGGTCGAGGAAGAAGATCTGCCCTATATTTTTAATAGGGCTGAAATTTTTGTATTTCCGTCTTTATATGAGGGGTTTGGTATCCCGGTTATCCAGGCCATGGCTTGTGGAGCTCCAGTTTTATTGTCCAATATTGAAGTTTTGCAGGAGGTTGCTCAAGATGCTGCTTTGTTTTTTGATTGTTATAATTCAGCTGATTTGGCTCAGAAAATAGAATTAATTCAAAGTAATAAAGACTTAAAGGCAGATCTAATAAAGAAAGGATTGATTCGTTGTAAAAATTTTAGTTGGAAAAAATGTGCTCAAGAAACTCTTAATATCATAAATAATTTATAATTTAGTGATATGGACTTTATTAAAAAAAATAAAATAATTATTTATATTTCAGCAATTATTTTGGCCTTAGCTGTCTTTTTTTTGTTTTTTGTAATTAAGAATTCTGAAAATAATAATATTAATTTAGAAAATAATTCCTTTTCTTCCGATGGTTGTCAGGATAATTGTGGAGTTCGTTTAATTGATGGGAAAAAAGTTGAAGCAGGGCAGGAGGATCCTTTCCTTATTTCGGCCGTAATTGATAATCATAGTGAAGCTCGTCCTCAATTTGGTCTTTCTCGAGCGGAGATAGTTTATGATATTCCAGCCGAAGGTGGTATTAACCGTTATTTAGCCTTTTTTAGATCTGACATTGAAGATGATTTTCAAATTGGGCCAATTAGGAGTGTTCGACCGTACTTTTTAGATATTGCCGAAGAATATCAGTCCCTACTTTTGCATTGCGGTGGTAGTCCCGAGGCCCTAGCTAGAGTTATAAAAGAAAAATCACTAACTTTGAATGAATTTTATAATGGGCAATATTATCTAAGATATTCTGGCTATACAGCCCCGCATAATGTTCTGGGTCAATACGGTTTAATTAAGGAATATTTGAAGGAAAATAATTTAGATGTTTCAAAATTTTCTCCCTGGAAATTTAAAGAAAAAGAAGTATTATCAAATATTGATCGCTCTATGGCTAATTTTAATATTCAAGTCAAAAATGGTCAAAGTCAATATGACGTTAGTTGGGATTATAATTTAGATGAAAATAATTATATCAAAAAAATTGCTGGGAAAGAGCATTTAGATGATTCCGGAGAGAATATAAAAGTTGATAATATTATTTTGCAGTTTGTTAAAACAGAAATTTTAGATAATGAGTTAAGATTGAAAATTGATCTATTAGGTCAAGGCCAAGCCATAATTTGTTTGGATGGATATTGTCATCAGGGCTATTGGCAAAAAAATAGTAATAAAGATAGAACTCGTTATTATTTAGAAACAAATGATGAAATTATTTTTAATTCTGGTAAGACCTGGGTTCACTTAATCGACGAAAGAACTTCCTTTAGTATAGAAAATTTTTAAAAATTAGATAGTTGTTATTATTAGTCGATCTTTCTTATTTAGATCCTTGATAGTTTTTATTTTAGGACTATATAGTCCTAATTTTTTTTTGGTTAAATCCTTCAATAGATTTTTTTGCCAAGGACTTATTTCTTGATAAATAGAAATATTATTATGAGATGTTTTTATTCTTTTTGTTTGAATTAGTAATTTGCGATAATATTTTAGACCATCTACTCCGCCAAATAGAGCTGTGTATGGCTCATTTTTTATACTTGCAGATTCTTTTATTTCCTTTTTTGTTAGGTATGGTAAGTTGGCCAAGATTATTATGTCCAGATTCTTCTCTTTTTTAATATTTGCAATAATTGGCTCTAGTAGATTACCGGAAATAAAATTTATTTTTTTATTTAATTGATAGTTTTGAGAATTTTTCTTGGCAACCTTAAGGGCTAGAGGACTAATATCAATACCTAAATATTTTATGTTATTTGATTTTAAATTGTAGGCTAAACTTATAATTAGACAGCCAGATCCCGTTCCAATATCAATAATAATTTTTTTTCTTTTTTCTTCTTGTTCATTTTTATTTTTTATTTCTTGAAGAACTTGTTCAATTATTAGCTCGCTTTCTGGGCGTGGAATTAGAGTATTTTTGTTTACTAAAAATTTTAAATTGTAGAAATATTTTTCTTCTACTAAATAAGCTATTGGCTCACCGGTTAATCTTTTTTTAATTAAATCATTTATTTGTTGGCTATGTTTTTTGGAAATTTCTAGATTATTATTAATAATTAATTGCTCTCGTTCTATTTTTAAAACAAATGAAATTATTATTTCAGCTTCTAATTGGCAAAGACTAATCTTCTGCTTGCTTAAAGCTTGGGATGCCTCTTTTATCTTTTCTTGGATAGTCATTTTGATAATTAACAAAAATCCTAAAGTTGATTAGGATTTTTGATTTTTTAGGTCACTAATAATTTCTTCTATATCTCCTTCCATTATTTCATTAATATTGTGCCAAGATTTGTTAATGCGATGATCAGTTATTCTGCTTTGAGGAAAATTATATGTTCTAATTTTATCACTACGGTCTCCTTTGCCGACTTGTTCTTTTCTCTCTAGGGTTTCTTTTTCAGATCTTTCATCCTCTATTTTTGCTAAAAGCCTAGATCTTAAAATTTGCATAGCCTTTTCTTTGTTTTGATGTTGAGATTTTTGATCTTGACAGCTAACTACTAGTCCAGTTGGTATATGAGTAATGCGAATAGCCGAATAAGTAGTGTTAACACTTTGACCGCCGGGGCCAGAAGAACAAAAAGTATCAATTCGGAGTTCATTTGGCTCTATTTTAACATCAATTTCTTCAGCTTCCGGCATTACTATAACAGTAGAGGTTGAGGTGTGAACCCTTCCTTGTTTTTCTGTCTCTGGGACTCTTTGGACTCGATGAGTTCCGGCCTCGTATTTTAGATGACCATAAACGTTTTCTCCGGTTACTGAAAAAATTATTTCCTTATATCCACCAATTCCAATAGAGTTTGAACTTAGTATCTCAGACTTCCATCCCTTTTTTTCGGCAAACTTTAAATACATTCTGAATAGCTCAGCAGTAAATAAAGCACCCTCATCTCCTCCGGCCCCAGACCTAATTTCTACGATGACGTCTTTTTTGTCGTTGGGATCAGCTGGATTTAATTCTTCGTGTAATATTTTTTCCAATTCTTCCTTCTTTTTTTCCATTTCAAGTATCTCTTCTTGAGCCATCTTTGCTAGCTCGGAAGATCCCTCGCTTTTAGCAATCTCTAGGTTATCTTTTATAGCGTTGTCCAGCTTTTCTATTTCTATTATTAGATTATGGGTTTTTTTAATTAGGGAATGCTCTTTAGCTACCTTGGTTAATTCGGTGGAATTGGAAAGAATTTCAGGGTCAGATAGTTTTTTTTCTAACTCTCGAAATTTATTTTTAATTTCTAAAAATTTTTCCATATTTTTAATTATTTTTTTATTTAGATAAAATAAAAGCCCCAAAATTGGCGCTTTTATTTTTTTTATTTGAGATGGTTATTGGTTTTTGTCGGCCTTTTTTTGAGATTTTTCAGCTCTCTTGGTAGTTTTGCTTTTTTTGCTGTCATCTTTTTTTTCTAATTTAGCCTTGAATTTACCAACGCGATTAGCAGTATCTACTAATTTTTGTTTTCCGGTATAGAAAGGATGACAATTTGAGCAAAGCTCGGTTTTTATTTCTGACTCTACTGAACCAGTTTCCATAACAAAACCACAAGCGCAGATAGCCTTGATTTTGTCGTTGTATTTTGGATGAATATCTTTTTTCATATTTATTTATTTATTTAAATAGTTAATAACAATAAAAAACCATCAAATTAATGGGTATTTTTTATAATATCACAACAATAAAAATAAATCAAGAGCCTTTGCGCTTTAACTTGATTTATGAGTTTTAAGGTGTTAATATTTTAGTACTTATAATTTATCTATATTAATATGATTAAGGGTGTTATTATTAAAAATCTAAATCAATATCACGATGATCGTGGTTGGTTAAGTGAGGTTTATCGCCAAGATGAGGTTAATTATCACCCAGCTATGGCCTATATTAGTGTCACTAAACCTGGAGTAATTCGTGGTCCTCACGAGCATAAATTTCAAAGTGATTGCTTTGTTTTCGTGGGACCAGGCTCTTTTGAGTTACATCTTTGGGATAGAAGAGCGGGGAGCGAGACTGAAGGTCAACATTTTACAGCTGAGATGGGAGAAGGTGCTCCAACTATGGTAATTGTTCCACCGGGGGTAGTTCATGGATATAAAGCCATTGGAGCAGTTGATTCATATTGTTTAAATTTTCCAGATAAGCTTTATAAAGGGGAGAATAAAAAGGAAGAAATTGACGAGATTCGTTGGGAGCAGGACCCTGATTCTCCCTATAAAATAAATTAATTTCAATTTATGTAAAATCGCTCTTTAGGGCGGTTTTTGGCTTTACTAGGAGCTTTAATTATAGTATAATCATTTTGTAATATAAATAATTAACTTATTATGGCAAAAATATTAGTAACTGGAGGAGCTGGCTTTATCGGATCTAATTTTATTAGATATTGGCTTAAAAGTAATCCTAATGATCATATTGTTAATTTGGACAAATTAACTTACGCTGGTAATTTGGACAATTTAATAGACATTTCCCAAAATGATAATTATGAATTTATCCAAGGAGATATTTGCGATTTTGATTTAATAAATAATATTGTTAAAGATATTAATTTAATTGTTCATTTTGCGGCCGAGAGTCATGTAGATAGGTCTATAAAAAATAGCGCTGATTTTATAAGAACTAACATTGAGGGAACTAGAACTTTATTGGAGGCAGCAAAAAATAATGGGAATATTCGCTTTCATCATATTTCTACCGATGAAGTTTTTGGATCTCTGGAAATTGATAGTTCTAAATTTAGTGAGAAAACACCTTATGATCCCCGTTCTCCTTATAGCGCTTCTAAGGCTGCTTCCGATCATTTAGTTAGAGCTTATTTTCATACTCATGGATTACCGATTACAATTTCAAATTGTTCCAATAATTACGGCCCTTATCAATTCCCAGAAAAGCTTATTCCCTTGTTTATTACCAATCTTATAGAGGGAAAAAAGGTCCCGGTTTATGGAAGTGGTCAAAATATTAGAGACTGGATCCATGTTGATGATCATAATCGAGGAGTTGAGATGATTATTAAAAAAGGAATTATCGGAGAAACTTATTGTTTGGGTGGCGATAACGAAATAAAAAATATAGACATTACTAAGAATATTTTGGAATTAATGAGCTATGGAGAAGAAAAGATTGATTATGTGGCCGATAGACTAGGGCACGATTTGAGATATGCTATAGATTTCTCTAAAGCTTCTAAGGATTTGGGGTGGAATCCTCAAATTAATTTTACCGATGGATTAAAGTCAACCATAGAGTGGTATGAAAAAAATCTTTCTTGGTGGCAAAAATTAAAAAATAGATAATTCAATTATGAAGAAAATATTAATTTTGGGAGCTAATGGTAATTTAGGTAGTCAATTAGTGAAAGAATTTTCCAATCTTTCTGGTTATAAAGTTTATGGTTTTGATAGATCCGATTTAGATCTATTAGAATATAATTTAATAGCGCCAAAGATTTCTCAAATAAAACCAGATATTATTATTAATACTTCGGCTTATAATGCCGTTGATAAATGTGAGGAATTTGAAGATGAATTCGAGTTAGCTCAAAAAATAAATGGTGAAGCCTTGAGATATTTGGGTAAGGCAGCTATTTCTAATAATTCTATTTTAATTCATTATTCAACCGATTATGTTTTTGGTGGTGACATTTGTAAGGATGATGGTTGCGAAACGGAATGTTTTTTAAAAACTAAGGAAAAGGGTGGTTTTACTGAGGATGATCAGCAATGTCCAATTAATAAATATGGTTTAACAAAAATGTCTGGCGAAATAGAATTACAAAGATTGGCTAACAAAAAATTAAAATATTATATAATTAGAACTTCAAAATTATTTGGACCAAAGGGAAAATCTCCAGATTCTAAAGAAAATTTTTTTGATATAATGTTAAAAATTTCTCAGGATCGTTCTGAAATTCAGGTTGTTAATGAAGAGTTGAGCTGTTTTACATATACCCCTGATTTAGCCAAGCAAACCATTGAATTATTGGATAATAAAAATGATTTTGGTATTTATCATATCAGAAATAGTGAGCCGGCTATTTGGTATGATGCTGCTAGAGAATTATTTAAATTAAAAAATATTAAAGTAAATATTAAGCCGGTCTCATCAGATAAATTTCCTCGTCCTGCCAAAAGACCAAAGTATTCAGTTTTGGCTAATACTAAATTACCGAGTTTGAGAAGTTGGCAAGAGGCTTTGAGGGAATATATAAAAAATTATAAATAAAATTTTAATAAAAAAATATGAAAGGAATAGTGTTATCAGGCGGGAGCGCTACTCGCCTTCGTCCTTGTACTAAAGTTACGTCTAAGCAATTATTACCAGTTTATAATCGTCCAATGATTTATTATCCTCTTAATACTCTGATAAAGGCGGGCATCAAGGATATTTTGATTATTGTTTCTCCAGAACAAGCTGGTCATTATTTAAATTTATTAGGTAGTGGCAGAGAGTTTGGTGTAAAATTTACTTATGAAATTCAGGATAAACCGGAGGGATTAGCCCAGTCTTTTATTATTGGCAAAAACTTTATTGACGAAGATAGCGTGTGTATGATTTTAGGTGATAATATTTTTGAAGATGATTTTTCTGACGATATTAAAAATTTTTCTGGTGGAGCCAAGGTTTTTGCTAAACATGTCCCCGATCCAGAAAGATTTGGCGTGGTAGAATTTGATGAAAATAATAGAGCAATTTCTATTGAAGAAAAACCAGCTCAGCCCAAATCTAATTATTGCGTTACCGGTCTTTATGTTTATGATAATAAGGTGGTAGAGATAGCTCAAAATTTAAAACCATCGCCTCGAGGAGAGTTAGAAATTACTGATGTGAATAGAATTTATTTGGAAAAAGGAGAATTGGATGTGGCTATGGTTATTGGGGCTTGGATAGATGCTGGAACTTTTGATAGTTTATTAGAGGCCCAAATTTTAGCTAAAGAGAAATTACAAGATAAATTAATTATTTAAATTATGAAAGATAAAATTATTTCTAATCAGGAGGTAAAAGGAACTAAAGATTGGTTGCCGGAGGAAATGAATATTAGAAAATATATTTTTGATAAATGGCGACAGGTTTGTTTGTCTTATGGTTTCATAGAATACTTAACTCCTATTTTGGAAAATGCTGAGGTTTATCGAGCTAAGTCCGGTGAAGATATTGGTGGCAAGGAATTAATGGTTTTTGTTGATCAGGGTGGTCGGGAATTGGCTATTCGTCCCGAAATGACTCCTAGTGTCGTTAGAATGGTTTCTAAAATATATAATACCTCACCTAAGCCTTTAAAATTGTTTTCTATTGCTAATTTTGTCAGAAATGAAAAACCACAAAGAGGTCGCAATAGGGAATTTTGGCAATTAAATTGCGATATTTTTGGAGATGATAATCTTTTGTCTGATTTAGAGGCCTTACAAATGAGTTTAGATTTGGTTTTAGCTTTTAATCCGCCCAAAGGTTCCTTTGCTTTAAAAATAAATCATCGTGGTTTAATTAATTATTTATTTGATTCAATAAAATTAGACGATAGCCAGAAGATATTGGTAATGCGCTTGATGGATAAATATAATAAAATGACTGGCGATGAGCTTATTAGCAAAATGGAAGGCTTAGGTTTAAAAAATGAACAAATTGATAAGGTTTTAAAATTTATTACTGCCGATAGTTTGGATGAATTAATTGGCAATAACTCCGAAATGAAAGAGACTTCAGCTTTTAGCTTATTATTTAAAATTATTGAAAAATTAAAAAAATTAGGTTATGAAGAATATGTTAAATTTAGCCCCGAGGTTATAAGAGGTTTTGATTATTATGATGGTTTGGTTTTTGAGTTATTTGATAATCATAAAGATAATAATCGGGCTATGTTTGGTGGAGGTCGTTATAATGGTTTGGCTAATATTTTCGGAGGAGAAAGTTTTTCGGCCATTGGTTTTGCCCCTGGAGATGAAACATTTAAATTGTTTTTAGAGTCTTGGGATATTTTACCAAAAATTGGTATTAAAGATGAATTATATTATTTACCTATTCTATCAGATAAATTAGATGAACCAGTTTTATCTTTGGCTAATAAATTAAGAAAAAAAGGAAAACGTGTTGAAATTAGTTTTAATACTTTAAAAATTTCTAAGGTTTTTGAGTATGCTGATAAAAACAAGATTGGTTATGTAGTCGTTTTGGGAGAGGATGAATTTGAAAGGGGAGAATATAAAATAAAAAATATGAAAACCGGAGTGGAAGAGATCTTTAAGTTGAAGTAGTTTTGATTAAAGTGGTTATAAAAAAAGACCTTTTTAGGTCTTTTTTGGTATCCTTTTTGTGGATACCTCGTTTGAATTATTTTTGCAAGTTGGACAGAAATTAGTTTCAATATAATAATCTGTCCATTGTGTTTCAGCTCCAGTTTTTTCTAAGTCTTCCTCTGGCATTAAAAGAATTAAGGCCAGGGCAGTTTCAAAGTCAACTAAATCTACACTGCCACATTTTTTGCAAACTGAATAGGCGCACATCCCCTCAGGAATTGGCTTTTCTAATTTTTTTATTATTTCCTTTGTTAAATAGCCCAATTAATTTCTCCCTTCTATTTTTTGTTTGTATATTTTGATAATTTCTTTAGCAGTTTTTTCCATTAGGTCATGATCCTCTGGTCTTTTTCTTGAATAATTTTCGTTCTCAGCAAAAACAACAATATCAGATAAAGATTTTCCCCCGGCACGAGCCTTTTCTTTTTGTTGCTCCATTTTTCCGGCCATGGAATTTTTGGTTATATCTAAACAAATTCTAGTTTCTTTCTCTTTTCCTTTGGAATCTAAATATTTAAATTTTAAAAAAGCGTCAACACCACAATAGTCTAAATGCGAATTAACGGCCGTATAGTATTCTAAATTTTCATAATCGATACCTAATTCATCAACGATAGTAGCATGAAGGTCGTCAGCAAAACTGGTCATTGGCTCAGTGGGATCAGAATTCTTTGGCTGGCTCTTCTCAATTATTTTAAATTGTTCTTCTACTGATAATTCATTTAAAAATTTATGTCTATTTTTAGAAATTCTTTCTTCGATAAAATTTTTAATTTCTGAAGCGTGCTCCTTTTTTAATTCTTGATATTTTTCCGGACTTCTTTTTTTTAATTCTAGTAATAGTCCGACGGGGTCGTTACTAGATTTAAAAGTAGAGTAATTTTGAGTAATAAAAACTTCTTCCAATTTTTCTTGTAAGTTTTTTTTATAATTATTATCATCAATTGTTGCTAGAAGATTTTTTTCTAGCAGATTCCCGGAATTTTCGTTAAAAGTGTGCATTAAAAAGTTGTCCTCAAAATTAGCCATATTTTTTAGATTAGTTTGTAGATATTATAATAAATTATTATTTTTGTCAATAGTAAAATTTTTTAATGTTTTTTTTGAAAAAGCATCTATTTTCTCAGCCAAGCCTTTCTCGTCGCCGGGATAAAATGACAAATCCTTATTTATGTCTAGTAATTCAGGGATTCCGCCTAAATCAGAGGCAATAATTGGTAGGGAGAAAGCTTTAGCCTCATAAATGACCGTTGGAGAATTTTCATAACACTGAGATGGAATAATTAAGCAATCATTTTTCTGCAATTCCAGGGCTATCTCTTCTTTGGTTTTTTCCCCTAAAATTTTTATACGATTGTCATCTCGAGAAATTAATTTAATCTCTTTAAGTAGTGGACCATCCCCAATAATGTTTAAATTAATTTTAGGATTATTAATTTTTTTAAATGAGTTAATTAAAAAAATAATACCTTTATGCTTGGTGATTTGACCAATAAATATAAAATTAATTATTTCTTTATTTTTTTGAAGATTATTTAGTTTGAGGTTTTCTATGTTAGAAAATGGTGCAGGATTTTTTTGAATTTTACTTTGACTATTAGGAAAATAATTTCTTTTTAGATGTTCTTGTAATAACCAATTAGAAGGAGATATTATTAGGTCTGGGGAGCCAATCATTTTTTTTATTAATTTTTGATAAATTTTGGCTACAATAGAATTTATTTTTTTTTCTTGTCCAAAAAACATTAGTCCCGAGGGATGAATTAATTGAATATCGTGCAAAATATGGTGATGCTTAATATTCAATTTTTTAATTATTTTAAAAGTTTTCCAGCCAATTCCCATTAAGTTATTGGTTATTATCGTTTGAGGATTTTCTTTTTCTATTATTTCTTTTAACTTATCAGATTGATTAAAGTTGAAAAAATTTCCTATTTGCCAAAAAAGACGATAAAATAGAGATTTTTTTTCTAGATTATAATAATTAGAATTGAGATAATATGTTTTTGTCTCGGTATTGATTTCAAATGAATCTTTTGGTTTGGTTGTTATTATTACAATAGAGCTTCCTTGCTCCTGAGAGTGAGAAACAATTCTTTCACAAACTTTTTCTGCTCCACCCCTATTATATGGTTTGTATAGATTGTTTATTATGATTATTTTCATATTTGCGGGGGTTAAAATCATATTATTTGAATAATTCTAATATTTTAGAGTTAATTACTTCTTCTGAATATTTTTCTAGGGCTAATTTGTGGGCGGCCTGGCTCATGTTTTGATATTTTTCTTTATCTCTTAAAATTAAATCTATTTTGTTTTTTAAATCTTCGACATTTTTGGGCTCTATTTGAAAACCTGATTTTTGATTTTCAAAAACAGTTCTAACTCCTGGTAAATTTGAGGCAATCACTGGAATTCCACAGGACATCGCTTCTATTAAAACTATGCCAAAAGCTTCGTTGCTATTAATTGAGGGTAATACTAAAACTTTGGCAGTTTGATAATTTTTTATTAATTCTTCTTTGTCTAGTTTTCCAATAAATTCAATCTTATATTTAATTTTTAGACTCTCAGCCAAAAATATTAAATCTTTTTTTAATTCTCCTTCTCCAATTATTTTTAATTTCCAGTCCAGATCTTTTATTTGGCTGATAGCCTTTATTAGAATATCAACTCCTTTGAAATAATGAGCCTTATCTAATCCGCCAACAAATAGAACAATATTTTCTTTTATAATATTTTTTAGGGGTTTAAATTCTTTAGTATTGATCGAAAAGGGAATTTCTTTAAATTTCTTTGGATACTTATTATAAACATTTTTTATTTGGCTATTTTTAATATAATCAAGTGAGGCGCTAATTATCTGGTCGGCTTTTTTAAACAATGATTTCTTAATAATTTCTTCTGGCCAGCTTAAAACTTTAAATAAAATATTTTTATGTTTAACATCCATGTGATAATGGATTATTAATTTTTTTTGAGGATTTAATATCTTAAATAACCAAATTATTAGGGTTGTTCCAAAAAAGGGGTAGTGAAAATAAATAGTATCAAAATTTTTGAGTTTCTTAAACAAGGAAAGTAGAGTTGCCCCATGGCCTATTTTTATTAATGGTTTTAGCCTGATAATATTGTTTTTAATATCATCTTCGGAGCTATTTTTTTTAGTTTTAATAGTAAAAACAAAGCTCGCATGTTTGTTGTGTATGGTTTTTTGGATTTTTTGAGCTGAGGTGCCAATTCCACCAGAGTAAGGTGGATAGACACAAACAATTTGAGCAATTTTCATATATTTTAATTTTTTGCTATATTATATAGGTATGAATATTATTATATTAGAAAAAATTTGGCCTTATTTGAAGAAAAATATTTTAGTTGTTTTGTTGTTGTTTTTATCTTTAAATATTAATATTTCTTCAGTCTTTTATTATTTTTATAGGCTCAATAATTTAGTGATATTTTTTTCCTTGTTAGTATCATTGGTTTTAACTGGCCTGTTTATTTATTTTACCATTTCCCACCAAGGTCAGCAAGAAAAACCGGCATTGATAGCATTTTCCGGCAATTATTCTAATAAATTCTGGCTTTTTGTTAAAATACTCTTAACTGGTTTGATTTTGGTTTTGTTTTATCTTTTGTTTAAAGCGCTAGTTTCTTCGGGTAGCTTTTTGGCCATCAATTCTCCTTGGAACTTCATCTCGGCTGATTTTTGGTTATTATTATCAGCTTTATTAATTTTATTGTTTATAAATTTTTATCTTCAAAGTAGAAGTTCTTATTTTTTTATTATTATTTTTTATTTTCTGTTTTTTTCTATTTCCTTTTTTATTTATAAGATTGCTTTTGGCTACGATCAATTGCTTCATCAGCGAGCCATTAAAGAAATTATCAATTTTGGTCTAATTGAGCCCAAGACTATTTATTATATCGGTCAATATGTTTTAGAGTTTTTTATTTTGAAGATTTGGCCTTTTTCTCTAGAATTATTAGACAGATTATTGGTTCCAATATTATCCTCCGTATTATTGCCAATTACCTTCATTTTTAATTTTAAAAAGAGGGGTTTTAATAGAATAATTTGGCCATTAGTTTTATTGTTGATTTTGCCTTTTTCTATTTTTACTTACACCGTTCCACAGAATTTAGCTTTCTTATTTTTATTGATTTTATTGTTATTTTCTTTTAATAAATATTTTATTGATAATAGATATAATTTTATATTTCTTTTATCTTTAGCCTTTACTATATTTTTTATTCATCCTTTAGCAGGCGTTCCGGCGATTATTTTTACCTTTATTCTATGGCTTGATAGTTTTGTTGATTGTCAATTTTTGTTTGTGGGTGTTAAAAATAAAATTAAGACTCCGGTGTCTTTTTTTAAATTTTTGAAATATTTATCATATCTTTTTCAGGTAATTATTTTGCCATTATTACTAATTTTCTCTGGTGGTCGCTTAGCCCCCACTTCTTTTAATTTTTCTAATTGGGTGCCAAGGTTTTTGGGACAAGAAAATGTTTTACTAAATTTTATTTATTTTTTTGGCTTGAATAGAAATATTTGGTTGTTAGTATTGTTTTTATTAGCGACATTTTTTGTTATTAAATATAATCGTCAAGATTTGAAGATATTTTATTTTAATTCTATTACCTTGCTGTCTTCTTATTTTGTAAGTTTATTTATTGATTTTCCTTTTTTAAGTCAAATTGATAAGAGTAGTTATGCTAATAGGATATTAATTATTTCTTTTTTATTTTTAATTCCTATTTTTTATGAAATATTTATTTGTTTAATGAAGAAAATAAAAGAAGAAAAAATATTTTTTAGAATTATTATTTTAATATTTTTATCTGGCCTGCTATTATCTTCTTTGTATTTAAATTATCCCCGTAAAGATAATTATTTTAATTCTCGCTCTTTTTCGGTTTCTCGAGATGATTTTGCAGCGGTGAAGTTTATTGAAGAGCATAAAGAAAATGATAATTATATTGTTTTAGCTAATCAGCAAGTGGGAGCTAGCGCTATTAAAGAATATGGCTTTAAAAGATATTATGGCCCTTGGTTTTATTATTCGGTGCAAACTGGAGGACTACCTTATGACTATTATTTAAAAATGATTGAAAATCCTAATAAAGATTTGATGATAGATTTAATGAAGGAGTTAGGGACCGATGGTGCTTATTTAGTAATAAATGATTATTGGTGGGGCTTCGATAGAATAATTCAAGAATTGAAAATAATATCTGATGAGGCTTATGATATTAATAATGGAAAACTAAAAATATTCTATTTTAAAAAATAATTCTTTTTATATGAATAAAATTGAAAATCATAAAAAAAACTGGGAGGCCCTTGGAGAATCAGACCCTTTTTGGGCAGTATTGTCAGACAATAGTAAAAGATTTAATAATTGGGATGTGGATGAGTTCATTAAAACTGGAGAGGCTGAAGTAGAAAATGTTTTTTCTCAGATGAAATCTTTGGGCATTGGAATTAGTCGAGGAGAAATATTGGATTTTGGTTGCGGGGTAGGGCGTTTAGCTCGACATTGGTTAAAATATTTTGATAAATATAATGGAACAGATATTTCTGAAGCGATGATAAAAAAAGCTCAAGATATTAATAAGGGCTGGGAAGTGGAATTTTTTGTAAATAACGATAGCTTAGAGATATTTGATGATAATAAATTTGATTTTATTTATTCGGGGATTGTCTTACAACATTTACCGGACAAAGACTTTATCAAAAAATATATTTTAGAATTTAAGAGAATTTTAAAGCCGGGCGGGGGATTGGTTTTTCAATTGCCCAGTAAAATTCCTTGGACTTTTCGTTTACAACCCGTTAGACGTTTATATAATTTTTTAAGTAAAATTGGCTTCTCGGAAAAATTTTTATATCAACAATTAGGTTTGTACCCTATTAAAATGAGTTTTATTCTCGAAAATGATATGAGGAAGTTTTTGGAGGATAATGATTTTAAGGTTTTGAGTATTAAAGGGGATACTTATTGTGGCCCTAGGGTTGAAAGCCGAACTTATTATTGTCAAAAGTAGTTAGTATTTAGGCTATAATTCAAGATCTATTTTGGTTTTTTTCCAGGAGCATTTGCTCTTGGTATGTAAATAAATTTCCGATCTAA
>DAOOQF010000018.1:0-15931 GCA_035388665.1 bacterium
CGGCTTTATCAGGAATCTCGCAAGAAAAGTGTCTAATGAAATGGGTACCTTCCAGGAGGCGTTTATACATGTACAGCATCCTATAGTGGAAGATGCCCAGGAGTGAATACTTCTACTATAACTATCAATCCGGATCCAGCTGTATCTATCACCGGACCGGATATAACCTACAATAATGACATTGCTCAATATTCGGTTTCGTCTCTAACTGGTGGTAGTGGAAATTGGAGTTACGCTTGGTATTTTAAGCCAAGCACTTCTCCAACTTTTTCAGCTATTGCTAATGGGGTCGCTAATGTTCCTTATTACTCTGATGCCGTTGGAGCCAACACTACTGATCTAACATTAACACTCTATTCGCTTTCCGAAGGATATGATTATGAAGTATATTGTCTGGTTTCAAACGACGGAACAGCCTGTAATCAAGCTTCATCTAACGCAGTCTTCACTAGTATTGAGCATAATCTACCTATTGAATTAGGAGAATTTAAAGCTGAATGTTTTGGAGACTACATTATCGTTGAATGGACCACTTGGTCAGAAATAAATAACGAATGGTTCATTCTGGAAAAAAGTTTTGATGGAAAAAATTGGGGAAGAATAACAAAAATACCTGGAGCCGGAAACAGCAACCAAGCACTTGTCTATTCTTATATCGATAAAAATAATATTGGTTCAAATCAGTATTATCGATTGACTCAAATAGATTATGACAATACGTCTAAAACTTTTGAAATAATTTCTGCCAACTGTTCTCCTATTAATAAACCAATCGAAATTTATCCTAATCCAACTAAATCAATTTTGAACATCAATGATAATAATAATGTCATTGAAAAGATTGAAATCGTCAATGATTTAGGACAAGTTCTAGTATGGTTTACCTCTAATGAAAGAATCTTGGATATTTCCGATCTAAAACCGGGAATCTATATTCTCAAGATAAACGAACAAAATTATAAAATTATAAAACAATAATTTTATAAACTTTAAAGCCCTGAGCAAATCGGGGCTTTTTTATTTTAATCAAAACCCTCTTTAATTATTTGATCATTTTTGCTATAATAAAAAAATCGCGCCACTAAAAGTGCGCTCTTATTTTTTAAATAATAAATCTAAATATGTTCAGAGATATTTTTAAAAGAAAAAAAGAAGAAAATATTATTAAAGCTATCCTAAAACTAGCTTGGCCGATAATTATTGCCAATGTCTTCCAGGCGGCCTACCAATTAACCGACTCTTTTTGGGTAGGAAGATTGGGCGAAAAAGCGGTAGCCTCAGTTACAATCAGCTCTCCAATTATATTTTTATTAGTTTCCCTGGGAATTGGCTTTGGTGTTTCAGGTGCTATTTTAACTGCTCAATATTTTGGAGCCGAAAATCAAAAAATGGTAGACTTCAGTGCAGCCCAAACCATCTTAATGATTGTAGTAGTTTCTATAATCCTAAGCATAACTGGATTCCTCTTGGCACCAAATATTTTGAATCTTATGAATGCGCCAACAGAAATTTATGATTACGCTTTAAAGTTTTTAAGAATCGCTTTCTTAGCCCTATTACCAAATTTTAGCTTTTTTATGTTTCAATCAATTATGCGAAGCATTGGAAAGCCAACAATTCCGGTTTTTATTGTTATTGGAACAGTTCTTTTAAATTTCATCCTTGACCCTCTTTTAATGTTTGGCTGGAAATTTATTCCTGGGATGGAGGTAGTCGGAGTAGCTCTGGCCACAATCATTACTCAGACCATAGCTGCTACTATTGGATTAATAATCCTATTTTCTGGAAAACGAGGAATACATTTAAAACTAAAAAATTTAAAGCCAGATTTTAAATTTATAAAAAAATCTTTTTTCTTAGGATTGCCAGCTTCTATTGAACAATCAGCTCGAAGTTTGGGGATGACCGTGATGACCTCTTTGATTATTGGTTTTGGAACATTATCAGTCGCCTCCTACGGAGCTGGATCAAATATAATCCAAATAATCATAATACTTTCAATTGGTTTATCGGCGGCCACTTCTGCTTTAACTGGACAAAGTATAGGTGCTAAAAATATTAAAAGAGCCGAAAAAATAACTATCACCAGTACCATCATATCTTTTATATTATTAACAATTTTTGGAATTATAGTTTATTTTTCGGCCCCAAAACTTATTGCCTTCTTCGTGCCCAACGATTTAAGCATTATCGAAAATGGTGCTCACTTCCTTAGAATTGTCTGCTTGAGCTTTGGCTTTATTGGGATACAAATGTCTGTCGCAGCCATTTTGCAATCATCCGGAAATACTATGACTGCAATGTTATTGACCTTAACATCGCAATGGGTTATACAAATAACTCTGGCTTTCGTCTTATCAAAATTTACATCTCTAGGAATAAATGGATTTTGGTATTCCCTACCAATCACTAATGTGATTATTTCTCTGGTTTATATAATAGTATTTAAAGCCGGACGCTGGAAGAAAAAGAAAATAACCGAAGATGATAGGTTGTCATCAGAAATAATGGAAAACATTCAAAGCGAGGAGATTATTTCTTACGACGCCTAAAAATATAAAAAACTTGCTATTGACATATAAAAGACAAAATGTTATTGTCTAATGTTGTCTTTTGATAATAAGAACTTTAAAAATATAGAGTATTAACTAAAACCGATATATAATGAAAAATCTGATCGTAGCCTTTTTAGCAATTTTTATTTCTTCAATGGCTTTTAGCCAAGTTCAAATTTACACCAAGTATTCTGAAGATGGGACTTTCGAACCGGACATTAATGTTTTTGGTTATGGACCAAAATTTGGCGAGAAAAAAAATTTTAAAATAACCTATTTTGTTTTGGCTGAAAGGGCCTGGGCCGAAGGTTTAATGGGTATAAATTACGCCCCCAAAGACTGGATAGAATTCGGAATAAGCTTTGGGGTAGAACAAAATCCTAAATTATTTCGCCTGGCTAGTAATATCTGGATGGGAAATGAAAAATGGAGTTTTTTTACCTGGGTTGAAAAGGGCTTCGGAGCTGATAATTACTGGTATAATTCAAGCTTGAGCTACTCCATAAATAAAAACTTGGAAGTAGGGATAGTCGCTTGGAGATTCAATGGAGTCGGAACTAAAATAAAAACCAAATTTGATAAAATATCAATTTGGATCTTTCCGGCCTATGACCTGGAATTTCAGAAAAAAAATATTACAGTTGGAGTAGATATAAAAATCTAAACAAAAAAACTCCAACAAAAAACCTTTCTAAATAGAAAGGTTTTTTTATTTATAGAAAAATATTATTTTTTCTTCTTTTTTTCAGCTTTAGCTTCTAACATTAAACGTTTAACTTCTAAACGTTTGGCAGTTTTATGAGAGCTAGTTTTTCTTCTCTTTCCAACGCCAGTGTCTCTTTTGGCCATATTTATAAAGATTAATTATAATTAATAAATGATAACTATATACTATATTATATTTTTAAATTTGTAAAATCCGATTTATTTCTGAAAATAAGCTATCCAATAATCTCTTTTATAAATACGCCCATCAAATTTAGTGTAATTGGTCTTTTTCTCTAATTTTAGAATCTTAAAAAACTTAGAATATAGAGATATAAAATCATCTCGACTAAAAACTCTTTCAACTAAACCAATTTCTTTTATGATATAGGTATCTTTTTCTTTTCCCGGAGATTTAGCCAAAAGATTTTTAACATTTTTATTGCCATCTTTAGACAGGGCCCGAACAAAAAAATAACCCCCTGGCTTTAAAACACGATAAACTTCTTGCAAGTAAATCTCTCTGCCCTTTTCATCCAAGGAATTAGATGAGGTGATATCTAAAACCACATCAATAGAGGCATCTTTAATGTCATAGGGCTCCCCCATATCACCTAGCCGATAATCAACTAATAAATCATTTTCTTTAGCTCGAGAAATAGCCAAATCCAAAGCTGTCCTAGAAAATTCAATTCCAATAACAGAATTACCTCGACTGGCTAAATAATTAGAATTTCTTCCGGTTCCGCAACCCAAATCTAAAATATTTTTATCCTCTAATCTAAAATCCTTTTCTTTTTTAAGAAATTTAAAAAATCTCAGAGTATCGGCTTGAGGCTCTTCTTTCTTAGTGACTAATTTTGGATTTTTATATTCATTATCCCAAGCCCAATTTTGTTTATTCATGAAAAAATTGTTTAAATTATTCTAAACGAAAAGAAGCTTTAACGGTGACCATGATATCTTTATCAATATTAGAAGTGTCATAAGATCCATAATCAGATATGTCAACTGAATTAGATGATAATACTTGAACTACTCCGCTTGAAGCTGACTGGACATTACCAATTCCCCGCCCAGTTCCGGATGCAATTTTTTCAGCTCGAGCTTTAGCATCTTTGACAGCATCGGCCAATAACGAAACTCTCAATTCGGCTAAATTAGAATAATAATATTCCAGGGATTGAAACGAAATAATAGCTCCTTGAGCAGCCAAAGAAGGAATATCCTTGGAAATAGCAGTGATTTTTTCAACATCATTATCCTGAATAGTGATGGATTGGCTTAATTGATAACGAATTTCAGCACCACTATAGGAATCGTACATTTGATACATGCTAACTGGACTAATGATAATTTTATCATTACTGACGCCTTTTTGTTTCAATAAATTTTGAGCTAATCTAAGGTCACTAGCAATCCCCTCATACCCCTCGGCCAAGCTACTAATTGGAGCAATGCGAGAAATGTTAATAATTAATTTAGCTTGATCAGAAACCACTGACATCTTAGCCGAGCCAGTGACTGATAAGACGTCGTTGGCTGAAGCTTTTAATTGAGCCTCTTGATAAAGATAGCCAAAGGTAGCTAAACCAATTATTAAAGATATTCCTAGTACTAAAGCGGCTAGAACTTTGTTTTCTTTCATATTTTTTAAAATTAATTTTAAAGACTAACTAATATTATTTTAGCAAATTTTTTGTTTAAATTAAATCCCCTCTCCAAACAATATCCAAGCGATCTAGACCGTTATCAGCAAATTCATCTTGCCATTTTTGATAAAAATCGTTTATCCGTTCTGGAAGCCAATCATTCTTACTTATATATTCTATTTCTTCAGGTTTTATATCTCTCATAAAATCTCTCTTTCCTAAAGAAGTTTCTAGTTCGCTCCAAAAATTTTCATCATCATATTCATCTAAGTCGTTGGAAATTTTATCCGACCATTCATCGTTCAAAATTAATCTATTTTCATATCTCTCTACCATCCCCAAACAATTAAAATTAGGGGCAAAACTTAAAAGTTTTTCTTGTAGAGCTTCTACCTCCAGGCTAGTTTTTTTATATTTTTTCTCATCAACTAAGTCTCCCAAAATACCATAAACAGAGTTTCCGATCTCTACTGCCCTAATTAAATTTCTATATTCTTTTTGATTTAATTCTATTTTCATGCTTTTACATTCTTATTAAATAAAAAATTAATTTAATTTATTTTTTATAAAACTCTTAAAATCTTGGACTCTCCTAATTTGCTCTGGTTGGATTAAAAAGGGTTCAACGTCCCTAGACAGATCCTTAAAGTTTAAATCTCGACAAATATCCAATATTTTTTTAGAGAATTCATCTTTCTGAAGAGAATAATTTTTTAGAATATAAGAAAAATTCGGCTCTGTTTTACTATAAAGATAGCTAATATCATAAAAATCTCTACCCTTTTTTCGTGGGCGACCAATTATTGTCATTAATTTCTGAGATAAAGCAATATCTATTGGATTAACTAAAATATTTCTATAGACATTAAATTTATTTAAAACAAAAACCTCCGTGGGAAATATTTTTTTTCTTTTAACTGTATCAATCCTAACCAAAATTTTTTCGCTTTCTAAGCTACTCAGATTATTATTAAGCAATATCTTGGGAAATTTAATATAACAATAAAAAGCGCCCTTTTCAACAAATCTAAATTCTATATTAAATCCTTTTAGCTCCATATCCCTGACAACTTCTTGCATTAATTTAGAAAAATCAGAAAAAGATAAACCATGATTATCAAAGTCTAAATCCTCCGAAAAACGATTGCCATTATGGACGATGCGAATGGCCGTGCCTCCAATAAAAATCAAACTAGAAGACTTCTTTTGCTTATAAATAGAATCCAACAATTCATATTGCAAATATTCAACCAAAATATTTTTAGGATAAGCCAATTCTACTCCCGAATATTCTTTCTTTAATTGTTCAAAAGTTAACATAGGGATAATATGAGATTAATTATTTTATCCAATTTTTTTATATTAAATTCTTTCAAATATTTATTTAATTTAGCTTTATCCATCTTTTTAATTTCTAAAAAATTAAACCTTAGACCTTCTATATCTAGTAAATCATTTATTTGTCCTAAATTAAGATAGAGATAGTCTAACAAGGCCTTCTCTGGCTCAGCTATTAAATATTTTCCATTTTTTGTATTCACAGAATCATAACCAAAAAACAATCGAGGATGAATATGACGATAAGAAAAATTTCCGAAAGAATTAATAATTTTACGATTAGCTTTGGTGGTTACAGCGGTGTTAGAATAGACCATTTCTGGAATTATTCCATAAACACTTAGAGCTGACTCTAAACTAATATAGCTAGGTTGATAAATAAAAAAAGATATTTCCTTGGCGTTAATATTTTTAGCCTGATCATTGAAATAATAAAAACCCTTTTTTAGCTTACCAATATAACCATTCTTTTGCCAATAAGAAATTTGATAACTATAAACTTTTAGCTCTTGAACATAAATATCTAAAACACTAAAATAGGGTTTATTAATAATATTTTTAAAATCTTGATATTTCATTTGATTATTAAATTTAATAATTTAATGAAATTATAGCATAAATAAAAAATATAGTCAAACTGGAAAAATATTGCTATTTTAAGCCCAAATAAGCCACCATCGTTTTTAATCCTTGAAGTCTATCACGTCGATAAGAAAAATATTTATTCTCTAGACAATGGGTACACTCATCACTAATATTTATATTATTTTTATTAACCCCCAATTCAATTAATTGATTTTTGACCACCTTAGACAAGTCAACTAATATTTTATTATTCTTTCGTAAAAGAGCTGACTCATTAAATTTATCTAAAATATCTTTTTGAATTTCAAAGTGACAATTTCTAATATGAGGCCCAACAAAAATATCTATATCATCTGGGCTGGATTTGTAATTATTTACAAATACCTCAATAACCCTTGAAGCAATATTTGAGATTACTCCACGCCAGCCAGCATGAGCCAGGGCTATTATTTTTTTATTTTTATCATAAAAATAGATCGGCAAACAATCAGCTATTGTAATAGTCAACAGAGTATCGTCTCGGCTAGTAATTAAAGCATCGTAGCCCTCAACTGATTGATTGCTATAAAAATCATCGACCACAAGAACCTTATTACCATGAACTAGCCCTGCTGAAATAATAATTTTATCATCTAATCCTATCTTTTTAAAAAATGACAAACGGTTTTCTAAAGAATCTTTCATAGAACCATCTTCCTTCTCTGAAATTCCTAGATATAGATTTTTATGATTAATCAAATCCATTATTATTTATTTTATTTATTTAAGATAAACAAAACTAATAGGGTTAAAAGAATGAGAACAAAAATACTTAATCCAGTATAAATTAATAATTTAATTCCATCCTTTTTTTGCCCATCAACATAAAGCATAACAGGCTTAACTAAGACTAGTCCTCCAGTAATTAGGGCTGAAAAAACGAATATTAATAAGAATATTATGGGAGCAACCACTCCTTGATCATTTTGGCCAAACCAATCACTAGCTCTGTTCATAAAAGTAGCTAAAAGAATGATATAAACAAATAATCCTAAAGAGTAAGCGATTGCTCTTAAAATTAATTTTGATTTTTTCATAATTTTTTATTTAAAGTATTAATTATTAATATTATAGCATAACGATTTAAGAAAAGAAAAAAGCCACACTTTTACATGTGGCCGTCTTTAAATCTATTCCAAAATCCCAAGTAAATAATCCTGAGGACCCCAGACATAATTAAAATACAGTAAGTCTAGACGACGAAATTTTGTAAGAACATCTAGAGAAAGCACCCTAGGATAAACTTTGTTGATACAAATAGGTTCCCCAAGGCCAATAATTGTTATCTCCTTTTGAAGTTCTGGATAAATTGCTCCCAAGGCTAACAATTCCAAGGGAATCGCCGGTCTATAACCAACTTTTTTCATTTCTTTTATTGCTGGCCGACTATTAATATTGTTTTTAAAATTAAACAAACTAGCGACCACCTCTATCTTTCCATTTCCGGATGTTTCCGTGGCCCTAATCGGAAAATCTTCAACATTGATTTCCCTGTTTATCAAACGATATTCACCTTCAGCGATTGCTCGCTTTATCCCTTTGTCATAATTGACAATCAAAGGGATTCTAGAAAATCTTTCCGCTATTATAGTCATTATATATAGGTTTTGGTTAATATTCTATTAATTTCTCAAAGAACTATACAACAAGTAATTATACCAAAATTTGCTTATTTTGTCAAATAAAATTCTATTACTTGATTAAATATGCTACCAAAAGAAAGATTCAAAAATAATTTTATTTTTGGAAACACCCAATGATTTTATAATTTGCATTGCCGAATCTTTCAAAGGTTCAGGGCCACAAATGTAAAAATACGGGTTTTTTAAATCTTTAATGGCTTCAACTAAAATTTCTTTGGACAAATAACCATGCAAATAATTATTTATATTATTTTTATCCTCGCTCAAAATACAAATAGTTTTTAAATCAATATTTGGTAAATCTATTATCTCTTTATAAAAAACTAAGTCTTTCTCTTTTTTAGCACAATAAATTAAAATATTCTTTCCTGGACGATGTTGATTAGAAAAATCTTTTATCAAACTTCTAAAAGGAGTAATACCGATTCCTCCAGCAATAAAGACTACATCTTGTAATCTTCTTTTAGCAGTAAAAACTCCAAAAGGTCCATCTAAATTTATTTTGTCCCCGGCCTTTAATTTTGAAATAGCCGAAGTAAATCTGCCGGTATTTTTAATAGCAAAAGATAAATTTTCCTCTTTGGGATCACTAGAAATGGAAAAAGGATGACGAGCATAAAGTCTGGGTTTATCTAAACGCAGAAAACAAAATTGTCCAGCTTTAAAATTCATTTTTTTGTTCGTCTTTAAGACCAAAGTAAAAATATCATCGCTCTCCCATTTTATAGAGACCACCGAAGCTGGCCCACGACGTTTTTCTTTGATTTTGTAGATTGACCTATAAATCGCTCCAACTATAATAATGAATAATAGAAAAATATAGGTAATTATAAAAAATAATTTGTCGCTATCTGATCCCCAGAAAAAAGCATGATACAAAGATGATAAAAATAATAGATAAGTTAAAACATGAATATATTGCCAAGCTTGATACGATATTTTTTTATAAAAATAAGAAAAAAGCATCACTGCTACAAAAACATAAAAGGCTAGGGTTCCTAGAGCTAGAGGTAAAATATAAAAAGCAGGAATGAAATAATTAACAAAGGATTGTCCAGCTAAAATAAAAAAAATGGGGTGTAAAAATAGAAAGACGAAAGATAAAATAGAAAATTTTCTTTGGAATTTTATAATTTTATCTAAACCAAAAAAACGATCACTATATCGAGCTGTATCTCCAGAAAAAATTAAAAGAGCCAAGGACACTAAAGCTAGAAAACCTGACCACTGACCAATTGAATACAAAATTTCTGCTAGAGGCATATTTAAAAAATTAATTTTGTTATTGGGCTAAATTACCAATTATCATGCTAAAAAGTAAATTCTGAGATTTTTCGTTAGCATGCTTGGAAACATTATTAAACATATCAGTTGAATCAATTCCACAACCATCAACAATTTTAGGATTATGTTGTCCGGAAGCTATATAGGCGCTTAAATCATAAACCTGACCGTCAATAATAGTCCAGCAATCTGATCGAGAAGAATGTTGTTTGACATCAGCAAGGGTATAGGACTCTTCGGCAATGATATCCGAATTAGAGGAAGTTGAATTTAAATTAGTATTAATTGGTTGATCGTTTTTATTAGAGCAAGCCGACAAGCTAAGTACGAAAAAACCCGAAATTAAAAGTGTTATTAACGTTTTGTTCTTCATATTATTGATATTAATCGTTTTTATTAAAAATATCTATATATTTTTTATATATATACGACTGCCCATATTTAATATCTTTATCTTTTTTGGCAAGAATTTCAATCTGAATAAAGCGATCTATAACCCTTTGAGCTCCGGCCCTAGTATAACCAGTCCAATCTTGTACATTAGAAACATTCACAATAGGCTGTCCATAAAGCTTTGGTAAAATAATAGTAGCACTTTCCGATGCTCTAGTTCCTAATTTTTGTATCTTCTTTATATCTTCGTCTCTTAATTTAGTAATTTTTTCTACAGTCACAATTGCCTCTTGAGCTATCTCTATAACTCCATCCAAAAAGAAATCTACCCAATCAAAAACATCCCCATTATGATACGCAAATAACTTCTCATAATATAATTTCTGATGGCGCTTAAAATAAGAAGATAAAAATAAAACGGGTTTATCTAAGAATTTTTCTTTCCATAAATAAAAAGTAATAAGCATCCTCCCTGTTCTACCGTTACCATCTAAAAAAGGATGAATAGTTTCAAATTGAGCATGAATTATTCCAGCCTTTATCAAAGTTAAAATCTCTTCATCGGAATATAAAAATTTTTCCAAATCGGCTAAAGCTGTCTTCATTTCTTCAAATGGTGGCGGAACAAAACGAGCATTATCGGGACGAGTACCACCAATCCAATTTTGAGTTTTTCTAAATTCACCTGGATCAGAAAACTGTGTAGCACGAGCCTTGTCCATTAATTTTGAGTGTAACTCTCTAATAAAGCGAAGGGAAATCGGAAAATTATCATCTTTAACTCTTTTCATACCATAATTAAGAGCCTTGATATAATGCAAAATATCGTCAACATCTTTTGGAATATCAGTATTTATTTTTGCTTCAGCCTCAATAGCGTCAACCATAGTAGCTTTAGTTCCCTCAATTTGACTAGAAGAAGCAGCATCTTTTCGTATATACATCCAAAGAAAAAAATCTATATCAGGTAAAAGTTTGGTAATACCGTCTAATTTTCCTAATAATCTTGTTGCGTGTTCATTTTTTTTAAGTATTGATGAACTAAAAGAAAACCCCTCTCTTGGAGGAAATTTATTAGGAATAAAGGCCTTATGGCCATTTATTTGTTGAATGTTTTTACCTATTTCTATTTTTTTCATAGTTTGTATCTATTCAATCTATAATATATACAAAGTATAGCAGTTTGTATACATTAAGTCAATACACTTTAAGTTACTTTTTTAATTGGAGACAAGCCATTTAATCTTTTATGGAAGGTACCCATTTTATTAGACACTATTCTTGCAAGATTCCTGATAAAGCCGGCTGTAAATAACAGGCGGCATTTTTAATTTTTAATGTATTCTTAAATTATTATAACGATAAATAGTTCTGTAAATATTATATATCAATTCTCCTAAACTACCAAACCTATCGGGATCACCTAAATCTATTTTAAACTGACAATAAAATGATTCTTGATGGCCATTTTCAGGGACATCCTGGTCTACTCATAGATTGCTTTATTCCCAAATTCTTGCCCAATAATATTATCGTCTTCATCGACTATGTCTAAATAATCTTTTTTCATGTTTTTAAATTATTTTTTATAAATACCTCTGCAAACCATTAAAATTACCTATAATCAAATTATCTAATATTTTAAAAAGGCTTGGCAATTTTTATATTATCTACCTCAACTTTATGCAAAATAACCAAAGATAACAAATGTTCCCGAAATTTTTTCATTGACATAAGGCCACTACGAGCATCATTAAGGGGTTGAAACGATTCAGACTTATCTAAATTTAAACCAAGATCCATTGCTCCCAAATTAAAACCAAGCTGAACTTTACGTTCTTCGGATAAATCATCCCACTTATCTACCTGAGTGAAGCGTAAAACTTGCTCACAAGCATGAGTAATAAAATCTTTTGTTTCCATAGATTCATTATTATATATTATATATTTAATTATTATCTAGATATCTCTGAATATATTCAATATCAATTAACTGATGTTCCCCTCCCAATTCTTTCTTATATCTTAACAAATCACGTGGATCCATGATGGAGGCTTTAATTCCATTAATATCAGTTATAATACCATCAAATAAACGAATATCTTTAACATTAATCCACTCGGTTTTTTCTAAATTAGTCATTTTTAAAGTATCAACATCAGTCATGTCAATATCTTGGCCTTCATAATTAACTGATAAAGTATTACAATCCCACTTTTCGTTTAAATAATGTTTTGGACCAGCCGTTATATAATCTTTTACTTCCGAAACTATAATATCAAAATGTTTGCCAGATAGAGATATGTCTATATCATTAACTTCTCGTGGAGAGCCATAAATTTTAGCTGCAAATCCACCACCTATTTTATATGGAATATTATTTCTGCTCAAAATTTCTGTTATCCATTTAAGACCATTAAGTACCTTATTATTTAAATTGTATTTCATAAGTTTACATATTTTTATTAATATACTTTATATTAAAAGTATTTTTAAGCTTACCAATTTTGAAATAATCAGATATGTCTTTATTTTCGAGGCCAGTTGATGTTAGAAATAATTTCATATTTTTTTATAATTTTATAATATAAATATTTGAGTACAAAATTGTTATTGTAAAAATTTAATCATTTTTTTTAATCCAATTATTTAAAATATCATAAACCTCATCCAAGTGATCTTTATCTCTAAAAGTATGAGGAGCGTTTTTAATAATATGTAACTCTTTTTTCCCCGGAAGAGCGTCGAATAAAATTTGTTGACTTTCAGGTGTCGTAGTGTCATCTAATTCCCCAACCATCAATAAAACTGGCATGGTTAAATTATATGCTTTTTTTAATAAATCATATTTTTCCTTTTCTTGCATGTATGACCATTTTATCTTAACCTTAAAGTCTCCCCAATCTTCAATTAAGAATCCCTTTTTCTCCCAATCAGTGAGTTCTTGTATGCTATAATTTTTTCTACTCAATTCGACATTAACAACAGTTGAAAACGGAGCTAGAGCTTTAATATCTTCTGGATGATTCTCGGCATAAAAAGCTGAGCAAATAGCCCCTAAGCTATGCCCACAAAGAATAAATGGTTTTTGATAAAAATCTTGGTCTTTTGACCAAGCTAAAACATCTTCTAAATCTTCATAATAAGTAGTAATATTGGCATCTTCAAATTTGCCATCACTTTCGCCAAAGGTGTTAGTTGTATCAAATCTAATTATATTATAATTATTATCTAAAAAACATTTAGAAAATAATTTTATATGATCGGAATCCTTAGAATCTCCCAGGCCATGCGTAATAAAGGCTAAACCTTTCGGATTTTCTACTTTCTCTATAATAACTGAAATATTTTGGTTTTTGCGATTTTTAATAAATTGTTTCATATAATTAAAAATAATTATTAGATTTTTTGCAACATCATAAAAAAATATAGCCAACTTAAAATAATTTTATATAATTATACCAAAAAACTAGCCAAAAAACAAAAAAGTTCGAATCCCTCAAAGGTTCGAACTTTTAACGATTTTAGCACTTCAGAAACCTTAATGAAATCAAGGCACTCGGGTCTTCCGATACTAAATATTCTTGGCAAAGATGGTAGAATATAGTTAAAGCAATTACTCTCCTAAAATAAAACGATAATCATCAAGAGATACTATTTTGTTATTGATTAACTCAGCATTTTTATCGCAATATTTAATTATTTCTTTTCTAACTTTTTTATTTAAAACCATTAATAAAAAATCATCAATATTTCCTTTTTTTAATAAATTTAAAGCTTTATTTCTATCTCCGCCAAATTTTTTAAATAATATTTCTGGTAATCGATTTGATTCTGATAAAAAATCTCCAAATGGTTCATGATGTTTTTTAAAATAATCATTGAAATCGTCAACAATTTGTCTTATTATGCCTGAAGATACAGCAGCAGTACTTATTATAGGATCAGGCTCCTTATTTGCTAATAATTGACCTATTTCCATAGAATATTTGATATGGCCACCCGTAAATAAAGTTATCATTTTGAAATAATTTTTTAATAAAGACTCACTGAATACCGCCTTATTTGTTATAAGTTGCCCTGTTTCTTGACCTAAATAAATATCTCGAAGAAAATCATCAAATTTATTTATTATTTTTATTTTAAACTCTTCTTTTGTTTTTAAAAGTGATGCCAGATCTAAAAGATTTTTTCTCGCCTCTATCTCTAATAGTTTTGACTTTAAAATTGCTCGTTCCTCTCCAATCTGTAAATAAAGGCAGGGCTTACCATTTCTTATTTTAGATCCATCTAAAATATCGTCAATAATTAGAATAGAGTCGTCAATACAAGAAATATTATTTAAAAGTTTTTTTTCGGTAATGTTTAAGTTTTTTTTAGAGACAAATTTAAAACCAATATAAATATAATATTCAAAAGATTTAGATTTTGGTTGCAATTTTTTCATAAATAAATTTTATATATTTTGCTTTTCAATTTTTGAAACAAAAAACTAATTTTAATTTTATTTTTAAATTAGTGCAGACACTTGAACTACATACCGCCACATAGCAATATTATAAGAGGTTTTTGAGGATGTTACAATATTGAATTAGACAATCAAATCGCTATAATATTTTTTTAAAAAATGAAACAAATAGGACACTAAATGTCTTTTATGATTACAATTCCAACAACAAGCTAAAATTCAAGCAATACCGCTCTTAAACTATTAGTATTGATGACTCTTTGTTTTAGAAAATTCAAAACCTAATTCGTTTAAATATTCCTCAACCTCTTTATTTTTAACAAACACTCCACCTTCTACATCTACAATATCAGCATCATTTTTTTCGGTATCATAAATAGCAAAAGATATCTGACTATTTTTGTGTCCAGACACCTCCCCTGGATTAACAACCAAACAATTACCGACTCTATCTTTATTTTTAATATGGTTATGTCCATAGAAAACAGCGTCAAATTCACCTGATTTAGCCATGGGTTTGGCTAGATCAGGATAGTGAGTAATAAATATTTTTCTATTTTCAATTTCTAAAAAATCATAAACATTATCAGCGATGGTCATATTACTCTAAGAACTTAAAGATGTTTTAGTGAGAATACTTTTGTCTCCATCATTATTCCCCCAGATAGCATGTACAGCGATATCTGAGCCAGCTAATATTTTAGCTATGCCATTATTTATAAAATCACCTAAAAAAATAATTCTTTTTATATCCTGGTCTTCCCTAATCTTTTTTAATACTAAAATCAAATTGTGAAAATTATCGTGAATATCTGATATTATTGCTACTTTCATATTTTAAAATTAATTATTATTTACTGTTTACAAGTAATTTGCTCTTAAAATAATCTCTTAAATCTTTATCAACCACATAAATATAAGTTCCATATATACCTCTAGTCAAAAGAGTTTTATATATATTAATAATATATCTCTCGAGCTCTTTTTGATCTTCAACCCCCCTCTTTCCATTCATATCAAAATATTTTTCTGGATGAATTTTTATTTTATTATCTTTTAAGTCATAATATATTTCTGGACCGACAATAACCCCTGCATAATTTAAATCATATCCCTGAATTGTGTGTATGCAACCAACCTCATTAATAGCATTAGTCGAATAAACCCAATTATGTATTGTACTATTCCATTTTAATTTAACGTTATCTATTTCAATGGAAGGTACCCCAAAAATTTGACACTTTCTCCATGCATTCCTACAATGGAAA
>DAOOQF010000019.1:0-275 GCA_035388665.1 bacterium
GTTATTGATATTACTAATGCCAAGGTTGTCGCAGGTTTATTTATTGGAGGTATGTTAACTTATTTTTTCACTGCCAATACTATGGAGGCTGTTGGTAAGGCCGCTGCTTCTTTAATAACCGAAATACGTCGTCAATTTAGAGAAATTACTGGCTTAATGGAGGGTACAGCTAAACCAGAATATGCCCGTTGTGTTGATATTAGCACTAAAGCAGCTTTAAAAGAAATGATAATTCCAGGTTTAATAGCCGTTATTGTTCCTTTAGTAGTTGGCTT
>DAOOQF010000019.1:285-15662 GCA_035388665.1 bacterium
CCTTTTTTAGGAAAAGAAGCTTTGGGAGGTCTTTTAGCTGGCTCTTTAATTGTTGGAGTTTTGCAGGCTATCTATATGGCAAATGCCGGAGGTGCTTGGGATAATGCTAAAAAATATATTGAAGCTGGAAATTTGGGTGGAAAAGGTAGCGATCCTCATAAAGCAGCTGTAGTTGGAGATACCGTAGGAGACCCCTTTAAAGATACTTCTGGCCCAGCTATTAATATTCTAATCAAATTAATGAGTATTATTTCTTTAGTTTTTGTTCCTTTGTTTTTCTAATTAAGTTTAGATTATATTAAAAATGGGGGTTTTATGCCCCTATTTTTAATTTTATTGTTTTCTGTTATAATAAAAAAACTAAATTATTATTAATTTTTAAATTATGAAAGTTGTACAAAAAGATTTAGAAAAATCACAAATTGAATTGACTGTTGAGGTTAGTGTAGAAGATTTTACTCCCTTTATTTCTAAGGGGGCCGAATCTTTGTCAAAAGAAATAAAAATAGAAGGGTTTCGTCCTGGGAAGGTTCCAGTAGAAATTCTAAAACAAAAAATTGGAGAAATGGCTATTTTAGAGGAATCTGCTAAGTTAGTTATTAATAAACAAATTTATGAAGTTATTGATGAAAATATTAAAGACAAACAAGTTGTTGGTCAGCCAGAAGTAAATATTACTAAATTAGCTCCGGGTAATCCTTTGGAGTATAAGATTAAGGTTATTACTTTGCCGGAAATTAAATTAGGGGAGTACAAAAATTTTGCTTTCAAAAAAGAAGAAATTAAAGCTAGTGAAGAAGAAGTTAATAAGGTTATGAATGACTTATTAGAGATGCGGGCTACTGAAAAAATTTCTGAAGACGCCATTAAAGACGGAGATAAGGTTATTGCTTCAGTTAATCTGTTTTTAGACAAAGTTCCAGTGGAGGATGGGCAAAACCCTGAAGTAACAGTGTTAATTGGAAAAAATTATTTTGTAGAAGGTTTTGATAAAAATTTAATAGGATTAAAGAAGGGAGATTCTAAAGAGTTTGGTTTGGTGTATCCTGATAAACATTGGCAGAAAAATTTAGCTGGTAAAAAAGTAGATTTTAAAGTTGAGATTAAAGAAGTCTATAATCGAGAAATACCAGAAATAAATGACGATTTAGCCAAGATGTTTAGATTTAAAAATGTAGAAGAATTAAAGAAAAACTTATCTACCACAATTGAAGAGCAAAAGAAAAAAGAGACTGATCAAAAAATGGAAATTAAGATTATGGATAAGATATTAGATAATTCTAAATTTGGAGATATTGCTGAAGATTTGATAAAAAATGAATCAGAAATAATGATGCGAGAAATTGAACAAAATATTATTTCTCAAGGTGGCAAATTTGAAGACTATCTAAAAAGCGTTGGAAAAAGTTATGAACAATTAATGTTAGAAATGATGCCTAACGCCGTCAAAAGAGTTAAGGGGGCTTTAATGTTAAAAGAGGTGGCTAAATTGGAAAAAATTGAATTAAACGATCAGGAAATTGATGCTGAATTAGATAGATTAAAATCCAAATATGGTAATAGCCCCGAAGCTGCTAAAAATATTGCTAGCCCAGCTTATCGTTCTTACTTGTCTAGCTTTTTATTAAATCAGAAGATAATTGATAAGTTGAAAGAGTGGAATATAGCTTAAAAATATTATATAATAATATTATATGAGCTTCGATTTTTTAAAGACAGAAATTTTTGGTGATGTTCCGGTTTATGTAATAATTTTTGCTTTGGTTGGTGTTATTTTTTATTTTTTGTATTATAGGAACCCCAGGATAATAAAAAGAGATATTCAGAATAATTTTGATAATCTTGGTTATGATAAAGATGGTTTTGATCGCTTTGGTTACAATAAAGATGGGTTTGATCGTCAAGGATTTGATGAAAATGGTTTTTCCAAAAGAGGTCGCACATCCAAAGATTATATCAGTGGCTATGACAATGAGGGTTATGATGTTTTTGGTTATAATCGTTTTGGTTTCGATGAAGAAGGTTTTAGCCCTCAGGGGTTAGATCGAGAGGGCTATAATAAAGATGGTTATGATCAAGCTGGATTTAATCGGGCTGGTTATAATAAGGACGGCTATAATCGTCAAGGCTATAATAAATATGGTTATAACAAAAATGGTTATGATCAAAACGGAAAGGATATATCTGAATTATAATTTTTATGAAAATATTAGCTCTAAACAAAAAAGCAAGTTTTGATTATCAAATCTTAGAGACTTACGAGGCTGGGATAGTTTTATTTGGCTATGAAGTGAAATCTTTAAGAAATGGTCAAGCTAATTTAAAGGGGGCCTATATTACCTTCAAAAAAAACAATAAAAACAGGACCGAAGCTTTTTTGGTTAACGCTTACATATCTTTATATAAGCTGGCTGGCAAAAGAGAGGAATATAATCCTGAGAGACCTCGCAAGATTTTGTTAAAAAAGAGAGAATTGGACCGTTTAGTTGGTAAAAAGCAGGAAAAGGGCTTGACAGTTATTCCAATTAAGTTATATACTAAGAGCAGTTTTATCAAGCTGGAAATAGCTGTTGTTAAAGGAAAAAAAGCTTTTGATAAAAGAGAAGATTCTAAAAAGAAAGATATTGAAAAACATATCAGGACTTTAACAAAACAGAAATTAAAAAGAATTTAGGGGATGATTTTGGGTTCGATAATGAGAATTTTTTTAAATATTCAAAATGTGTTGAATGTCCACAATAAAAGTATTCAAAAAGATAAGTGTAAAAAACACAATCAAGAAAGCTGCTTTCTCATGGAAAGTTCCAGCTTTCGCTCCTGTTGTTGCTTAATAAATAGCAATAACCATCGGTCTGGCGACTCCTTATAGTCAATCACCGGTGCAATTTATAAGGATAGATTTTATTAGCGTTATCCTTTTAAAATCGAAAGATTAGATAACTCGTTATTATCTTATTTTGCTTAATTTTTAAGATAATAATTAAAAATCAATTAAGCTATTTTTGTAAAATTATTTAAAAAAACTTGTTAGACACGGGTTCAATTCCCGTCATCTCCACAGGAGTGTTTTATGCCGCGGTGGCGGAACTGGTAGACGCGCTGGACTTAAAATCCAGTGATAGCGATATCGTGGGAGTTCGATTCTCCCCCGCGGCACTTCATATTCTTTGCGGGTATCGTATAGTGGCTATTATGCGACCTTGCCAAGGTCGAGAGACGGGTTCAATTCCCGTTACCCGCTCAACTTAATCTTAAAAGTAAAAAATTAAAATGAGAAGAAAATTTAAATTTCCTAAAAATGTTAAAAAAGACTTTAGTAAAGACTTCAGGGCCAATGAAAAGATAAAAGCTCAGGAGGTTTTTTTGATTGATGAAAACGGAGAAAGTATTGGAGTTTTAAAAGTCGACGAAGCATTAAGGAGGGCTCAGGAAGCTGACCTTGATTTGGTAGAGGTTAACCCTAAGATTTATCCGCCAGTTGTTAAAATTCTAGATTTGGGCCAATTTAAATACGAGCAAGACAAGAAAGTTCATAAGCAAAAAGTTTTACAAAAAAAGGTAGAAACTAAGAATATTAAGCTTTCTTTGAGAATTAGCAAACATGATCTTGATGTTAGAATAGATCAGGCTTTTAAGTTTCTATCAAAAAGTAATAAAATTAAGATTGACATGATTTTAAGAGGTAGAGAGAAGCAACACTTTGAAAAGGCTCGAGAAATTATGTTAGAATTTGTTAATAGTTTAAAAAATAAGCCGGAAATAAAGGTAGAAGAAGAACAGCCCTTGACAAAACAGCCAGGAGGCTTTAGTATTATATTAGTTAATAAAAAATAAGATTGGCTAAATTCAGGTTTTAGGTAGCCTGTTTTTTTAGCTTTTTATATTAATATGCCAAAAATCAAGACACACAAGGCTACTAGTAAAAGATTTACTAAGACAGCTAAAGACAAAGTTAAACATCGAAAAGGTGGGCAAGGACATTTTAATTCTAGGGAAACTGGTAATACTACCAGAAAGAAAAGACGAGATTTAGAGTTAACCGCCACTTTAGTAAAGACAGTTAAGAAATTAACTCCGTACAAATAATAATTATTAATTTTTAAAGAACAAAAAACCAACAACTCAATTTTAGTTTTTGATTTTTTGATTATATATTCTATATGCCAAGAGTTAAAAGAGGGACAACCCATGTAAAGAGAAGAAGAAAGCTCCTAGAGAGAGTTAAAGGTTTTCAATGGGGCAGAAAAAAGTTAATTAAATTAGCTAGAACTGCTCAAACTAAAGCTGGGGCTCATGCCTTCATGGATCGTCGTAAGAAAAAAAGAACTAACCGAGGTTTATGGCAAATAAAAATCAATGCTTTTGTTAGAGAGCACGGAATGTCTTATTCTAGATTTATTGATGCTTTAAAGAAAAACAACATTGAAATAGACAGAAAGATCTTAGCCGATTTGTCTGTTAATAATAAAAAGGTTTTAGCCAATATTGTAGAGAAGGTCAATTCTAAATAATTAAAATTATGAAAGAAATAAAAATAGCTCAAATTATAATATCAGTACTTCTTATCGTTGTTATTTTATTACAAAATAAAGGCGCTGCCTTAGGTGGGGTTTTTGGAGGTAATAATGCGGTTTTTTTAACTAAAAGAGGTATTGAAAAAAAGCTTTTTGCCCTGACTATTGTTCTAGCAGTTTTATTTTTTGCTATCTCTCTTGGATCAATTTTATTATATAAATAAAATTATTCTTAATTTTATATTGTGAATTTTACTAATTTGTCAGAAGAACAAAAGAATATTTCTAAAGACAAAAAAGAAAAGAAAAAGATTTTTTCAATTCTTTTTTCTTTTTTTAAAAGAAAGAAAAACAAAACAATTAATGATTCATTTGAAAATTTAGATCGCAAATTGGTTTATTCTTTGTCTCCTAAAAAAATTCCTAATTTTAGACAATTAAAATACACTAAGAAAGTTTTGGGATCTAAAGAAAAAAAGATATTAAATGTTTTAATTTTTTTAATTATTGGCTCCTCAATCTTTTTAGGAATTAGATTTTACAAGAAGCATTTAGTTATTAGCCCAGAATTTGGTGGGGAATATGTTGAAGGTTTGATAGGCTCTCCTAAAAATATTAATCCTTTATATAATTCAGCCAGGGATGTTGATAGTGATATTAGTCGCTTAATATATTCTTCTTTATTTAAAAGAGATGGCTCGGGCAATCTAGCCAACGATCTAGTAGAAAATTATTCTGTTAGTGAGAATGGATTGGAATATGTCATTAAGATTAAAGAAAATGTTAAATGGCATCATGGAGAAGGCTTGGTTTCCGATGATATTGTTTTTACTTTTGAGGCTATTAAAAATCCAGATTACGGATCTCCTCTGAGAAGCACTTTCTCTGGGGTTAGTATTTCTAAAATAGATGAATATTCTGTTAAATTCGTTTTGACAGAGTCTTATTCTTCTTTTTTAGATCTATTAACTTTTGGAATTTTGCCGCAAAATTTGTGGATTAGTATTTCTCCACAAAATGCTTACCTACATGAATTAAACATCAAGCCCATTGGCTCTGGTCCTTATGAATTTAAATCTTTAGTAAAAAATAAATCAGGTGATTTAAAGGAATTTGTTTTGGTGGCTAATAATGAATATTTTGATCAAGTTCCTTATATTGATAAAATTATTTTAAAATTTTTTAGTAATTATAGTGAATTGATTGCTGCTTTAAATAATAATCAGGTTGATGGTATTAGTTACTTGCCCCACAGTCTTAAAGCCGATTTAGTTTCTCAAAATTCATTGAAGTTTAATAGATTGAACTTGCCACAAATAACTTCAATTTTTTTAAACAAAAAAACCAATTCAATTTTGGATAATAAAAATATTCGTCAAACCTTGTCCAAATTAATTGATAAGAATAAGATTTGTGATGAAATTTTTTCAGGTAACGCTGGGGTGGCTTATAGTCCTATTCTACCGAATAGTCCTTCATATAATGATGCCATTGAAAAATATGATTATAATTATGAGGAGGCTAATAAATCTTTGGATGAAGCTGGTTGGGCGTTATTAACTATTACTGAAAATGAATTATCTTTAATAAAAAATGTAATTGATTTAGAAAAACAAAAAAAAGATTTAGATAATATTAAAGATCAGGAAAATGGGGATGAGGTTGTTGAAGAGCCTCAGGCTGAAGTTGATGAGGGCCTCACAGGCGATGTCGTTGATAATAATATTTTGTTAGATGAATTAAATAAAAAAAACGAAGAGTTAAAATTAGTTGATAAATGGGAAGTTAAAAAACATATTGTTGAAAAATTATCTTTATCTGATGAAGAAAATCTAGGTTCTTGGAGATTTAAAAAATCTAGTGATAAGGACAAGGTCTATGATTTTTTAACTATTAATTTAACCACTGTAGATCTAGTTGATAATATTATGGTGGCCGAATTTATAAAAAATTCCTGGGGGAGGGCCGGTGTTAAAACTTTTGTAAAAGTAATAAATCCTAACCAAGTTCAATCTGATATTATAAGACAGAAAAATTTTGAGGCTTTGCTTCTAAGTCAGGTAGTAGGTGGTGATCAGGATAATTATGCTTTCTGGCATTCTTCTCAAATTGGCGAAAATGGCTTGAATATTTCAGAATATAAAAATAAAGAGGTTGATAAATTATTAGAGGAGGCTAGGGTCTCACTAAATCAAGAGGAAAAGATTGAAAAGTATAAAAAATTCCAAGAAACTTTAAATAGTGATTTTCCTGTTATTTTCTTGTATTTTCCGACCTATACATATACACAAAATAAAAAAATTAAGGGTTTTGATTTCGAAAACATTTTAAACCCAGCAGATCGTTTTAATAATGTTTCTCGTTGGTATATAAAAGTTAATAGAAAAATAAAATTCTAAATCTCAAATATAAAACTTAATCTATTTGTTTTAATTCATTTTTAAAATAATTAAAACAAATTATTGTTATGATAAATAAATATAGAAGTTATTCTTCTGATCGTTCTAAAAATGATCGACCTTTAAATTTACCAAGAGAAAAGGCTAGTAATGTTTCTGGCGAAGGATCTCTTATTTCTAGTAGTAATACTAGATCTTATAGATCCGGAAATAATAATTCTAGAACAAACAATTCTGGAGTAAATAACTCCGGAACAAATAGTTCTAGATTAAATAATTCTAGAACGGCTAGACCTAGGGTAGGTGGACCTAGTTCTTATAAGGGGAAAAACAATTTTGATCGTGGATCAAGATTAGTAAAAAGTTCTCCAGCTAAAGGGGTTGTTGAAATCAAGAACCAAGATAATACTGGAAAACTTAGAGTTATGGTTTTGGGGGGGCTAGAAGAGGTTGGTCGAAATATGACGGTTATTGAATATGAAAAAGAAATTATTATTATTGATATGGGACTACAGTTTCCGGAAGAGGATATGCCGGGTATTGATTATATTATTCCTAATTCAACTTATTTAGAAGATAAGATTGATAGAATTAAAGCTGTTTTTATAACTCACGGTCATTATGATCATATTGGCGGAATACCTCATATCATGGGAAAGATAGGAAACCCTCCAATGTTTATGGGAAAGATGACTGCCGGACTTGTTCAAAAGAGAATGACTGAATATAAGAAAGCTCCAGTTTTAAAAATTAAAGAAATTACTGAAAATGATCGAGTAAAAATTTCAGATAAATTACAAGTCGAATTTTTAAGAGTTAATCATTCCATTCCAGATTGTTTCGCTATTATTATAAATACTCCCTTGGGAAAAGTTATTCATACTGGAGATTTCAAAATTGATTTTTCTCCGGTTAATGATAAACCAGCTGATTTGAATCGAATTGCTCAATTGGGCGCTGAAAATATTTTGCTATTAATGTCTGACTCAACCGACGCCACTCATCCCGGTTATCAAGTTTCAGAATCAGCCATCGGAGATGAAATGGGAAAATTATTTGAAAAAATAACAGGTCGTATTATTATCGGGACCTTTGCTTCTCAATTAAGTCGTGTACAAAAGATATTTGATTTAGCTAAGAAATATGGTCGTCGAGTTTCACTTCAAGGCAGAAGTATGAATGACAACGTTGAGGTAGCTCATAAAATTGGATATTTAAAATTTGATCCTAAAATTATTGTAGAGGATAAAGATTTAAATAGATTACGCGATGATAAAATTATTGTTATCGGGACCGGAGCTCAAGGAGAGAGTAATGCTTTTTTGTCTAGGGTTGTTAATAATGAGCATCGTACTGTCAGATTAAAACCAGGTGATACTGTAATTTTTTCATCTTCGGTTATTCCTGGTAATGAAAGAAGTATTCAAAATCTAATGGATATGGTGGTTAGACAAGGGGCTAAAATTATTCATTATAAAATGATGGATATTCATGCTGGAGGCCATGCTAAGGCCGAAGATTTAAAATTGATGATGCGTTTAGTAAAGCCACAATATTTTATGCCTATTGAGGCTAATCACTATATGCTTCAGGCCCATGCGGAATTAGCTGAGCAAATTGGAATTCCTCGAGAAAATATTTTTGTAGCCGATAATGGGCAAGTAGTTGAATTTAAAAAGGGAGTTAAGATAATTATTGATAAAAAATTTGACGTTCTAGGCCAGCTGACCAAGGAGAAAGTTCCAACTGATTATGTTATGGTTGATGGTTTGGGGGTTGGAGATGTCTCAAGTATAGTTTTGCGTGATCGTCGAGTTATGGCTGAGGACGGTATGATAGTAGCCATTGTTACAATTGATTCTAAAACTGGGGAATTAATTGGTAGTCCTGATTTAATTTCTCGTGGTTTTATTTATATGAAAGAGAATCGTGATTTAATTGAAAAAACTAGAACTAAAGTTAAGATGATTGTTAAAGATAAAAATCCTAATACTCCAGCTGATGATGATTATATTAAAAATAAAATTAGAAATGAGGTTGGACAGTTTTTGTTTACTTCTACCAAAAGAAGGCCGATGGTTTTACCGGTGGTGATAAAGGTCTAAAAGAATCAAAAACAAATATTTCTTTAAAAAGCAGAGAATCAATCCTCTGCTTTTTGTTTATTTTAGATAAATTTTATGGGGGTTGACTTTTTAATATATTTATGTTAATAATTTAATATACTTAGAACCTTAAAAAAACTTAAAATATATATGTTATGAAAGCCGGGGAAAAATTTTCTTTGAGCAATCACATTATGCTAATTCTAAAAAAAGCAGAACTAGACAACGTGATGGAGGGCTTAAAGGAGGTTTATCGGGATGGTATTACGGACGAAGAGCTGTATCCACCCGGAAAAATATTGACCTATTCTTCCATAGTGGCGGAAGAATATGCTGGGTTTTTTATAAGACTCAGTAAGGCCCAAAAAAAACTAAACGTCTTCGGAGGAGAGAGTCACGTAACCGTGAATCTCTTCTTTAACAATTAGCGTCTCTACGCTTTTAACGCTTCTGAAAAATCAGGAGCGTTTTTATTTTAAAACTTTTTATAATGGGGTTTACACCTTTAGCCCTATTTGATATAATAAAAGAGTAAGATAAAATATTAAAAATATAGGTATTGACTAAATTTCTATTTTATGATATAATTTAGCCATAGTAATAATAGAGTAAATTAAAATTACTTTTATTTAAAACCTATAATTAACTTAATAATTAATTAAACTAAGTTTATTAATTATTTATAAAAACAATATGAATTTTGAAAACACTAATGTTAAAGAGACAAAAGAAGAAAGTAAAGTTGAGAGCACTAATGAAGTGCAGGATACTATTAGTAAGGCCGAAGCTTTTGAAATGGCTCAAGCTGATTTAGCTTCTGCTAAAGAAAAAGATGCTTCTGTATCTGAAGAAAAAAAGACTTCAATTCTTGAAAAATTAAAAAACTTTTTTGGAGAAGACCCTTATCAAAAGGAAATTAAAAGAGCTAATGAGTTTTTTAAAAGCTTACAATATAATGCTATTACAACATCAGGTCCTGGAGGAGTTGAGGCTAGAAATGGAATCGATTTTAATTATCAATTAGAAGGAGATGAGGTAGAAACTTTTCAAAAGATTATTGAGGCTACTAAGCAAATTAGTAAATTAGATAAAGGAGACGAAAAAGTTAATCTTTTAAGAGACAAATCTAATTTAATTCAAGAATTAAAAAGAAAAGTTGGTAATAGAATTTCTGAAAAATATAACAAAAGACAAGCTGCTTAATAGCATAGCATATAAAAAACAGGGGATTAAATCCCCTGTTTTTGTTTACAGAAATATATTTTATTTATTTTGTTATATTGCTTTGAGGTTTCTTTATTTTACTTATATAGAAGCCAAGAATTATACCCAATATTATTAACCCCAAAGAGATAAAAAATTCTTTGTTTATTGTTGGCCAAATATTTTGTTGTTTAATAATTGTTTCTTGATTATTAATAAATTGATTTTCTATAGTTTGTTTAAAGGGCCAAATTTTGTTTAAAGCTCCCAACATAAATCCAATCAAAAGCATTAAAGTTGGTTGATAATATTTTTTTAAAAGAAAATTTAAGAATCTACTAAAAGATAATAGCCCAATTAAACATCCGATAATAAAAATAATTATAAAGAGCAGATTGTTTTGATAAAAGGGATTCTTTAAAAGTAAAATAATAAATTCATATTTACCCAATAATAATAAAATAAAAGCGCCACTTATTCCTGGGAGAATCATGGTGCAAATAGCTATGGCTCCGCTTAACAAAATCATTAAATAAGTGTTAGGAGTACTGGCTGGAGTGGCTAAGCTAATTATCCAGGCGATAATAAAACCAAATATTAAAAGAAAAATTTCGGTTGTTTTTATTTTTTTCCTTGGCAATAATAATATAGCTGATATTAATATTAGACCTAGAAAAAAGCTATATAAATATGTTGGATAATTTATTAGAGTCCAGCTTATTACTCTGGCCAAGCTAATTATAGCTACAAAAATGCCCAAAATTAAAAAAATAAGGAAGTTTAGATCCAATGATTCAAAGGCCTTTTTAAATTTTAATTTTAAGACATTCTTTAAAAAATTCAAGTTTATCAATCTAATTTGATCAATTATTTTAGTATAGATATTTAGAATTAAGGCCATGGTACCGCCGGATATTCCTGGAATGATATCAACTGATCCCATCGCAAAACCTTGTAAAAATGTTTTTATTGATTTTTTCATATAATATAATTATAAAGGTTATTGAGGTTTATGTCTATAATCTTAAAAATGACGTTGCTTGACGGGGCCTCTTGATTTTTTTTAATAAATAAATTATAATCTTTTTATAAATTTAATATGCCTTTTATAAACATTTTGGATTCCAGGCGTCCAGAAACTTTCTACTTAATAATAAGAGAAGGTTAACTCATTCTTTTTTTATTTATAATCAATTTAATTATAGATAAACTAAAAACAAATATGAGTGAAGATAAAAAAAATAATCATGTTCTAGAAGCTTTATTGGAACAAGATAAAATTAAAATCCCTCGAGAAAATGATATTGTTATTGGTAAGGTGGTGTCTGCTTCTAAGTCAGAGGTTAGACTTGATATTGATGGAGTTTTTATTGGAATTGTTCGTGGACCAGAATTATATTTCGAGGCTGAAGAATTTGCTAGTCTAAAACCAGGAGATGAAGTTGAGGCTACTGTTATTGATGAAGAAAATGAGAGAGGCGAATTAGAGCTATCTTTTAAGAGAGCTGGACAAGAAAAGGCTTGGAGTAAATTAGAACAAGCTTTGAAGGATAAAGAGGTTGTTAAGGTTAAAGTAGTTGAAGCTAATAAAGGTGGTCTATTAGTAAAGTATTATCAAATAGCTGGGTTTTTACCTGTATCTCAATTGTCACCAGAAAATTATCCAAGAGTAAGTGGCGGAGATAAAACTAAAATTTTAGAAAAATTAAAATCATTTATTGGACAAGAAATTGAGGTTAATGTAATCAACCTTGGACAAGATTCCGATAAGATTATTTTTAGTGAAAAGGATGTTTGGAACAAAAAGCAAAAACACATTATTGATAAATACAAAGTTGGAATGATTGTTGATGGAAAAATTTCAGCTGTTACTAATTTTGGAGTGTTTATCGGTTTTGGTGAAGGAATGGAAGGTTTAATTCATATTTCAGAATTAGCTTGGCAAAGAATTGAATCTCCAGAAAAAATTTATAAAGTTGGAGATTCTATCAAAGCTGAAATAGTAAATTTAGATAATAATAAAATATTTTTAAGTGCTAAAAAAATTGTTGAAGATCCTTGGAAAAAAGCAGTAGAAAAATATAAAGCCGGTGATGTTGTTAAAGGACAAGTTTTGAAGATAAATCCTTTTGGTTTATTTGTAAAACTAGATGACGAAATTCATGGATTAGCTCATATTACTCAATTAGGAATTAATGTAAAAGAAAAAATAAGTGATATGTTTAAATCTGGAGACGAATTAGATTTTGAAATTTTATCCATTTCTCCCAATGATCATCGTTTAGGATTGAAATTGGTCAAAGAGGGAAAAAAGAGTAAGACCGTTAAAGAGGATAAAAAAGATGAAAAAGAGAAGTCTGAAAAAAAAGAAGAGGGCGACAAAGAAAAAAAGGCAGAAAAGGAAGCTAAGCCTAAAAAAGCAAAAAAAGAATAATCATTAGAATATAAAAAAACAAGAGGAATAAAATCCTCTTGTTTTTTATTTGTTTTTAAAATTAAATTATTATATAATTGATTTATATAATAATTAATGTTTTTTATATGAAAGGAATTTTGAAGAATTTTTTATTGTTTTTCTTTGTTTTTTTAGTGGTTGCTAGTATTTTTACCATTTTTACTGAGAAGTCTGGTCAGATTGAGAATATTGGAATAAATGATTTTATTTCTTTAGTTAAAGATGAACAGGTTTCTCAAATAGAGGTTTCCGGAAATAAGATAAATATTACCCTTAATTCGGGAGATAAAAAAATAACCAAAAAAGAAACCGGAGAATCTTTTTCTAATTTAATTAATAATTTTTCAGTTGATCCTGAAAAATTATCAAAGATTGATATTTCTGTTAAAGAAGAAGATGGTTTTGGTGGTTTTATGCTTTCATTGCTGCCATTTTTAATTCCATTTTTGTTGGTGGTGGTATTTATCTATTTTATGATGAAGGGTGTTTCCGGTGCTAATTCTAAAGCCATGATGTTTGGACAATCTCAGGCTAGAGAATTTGATAATAATCAAAAAAATAAAGTAACTTTTAAGGATGTGGCTGGAGCTAAGGAGGCTAAACAAGAATTGGGAGAAATAGTTGATTTTTTGAAATTTCCTAAAAAATTTCATGAATTGGGAGCTAAAATCCCCAAGGGTGTTTTACTTTTAGGTAGTCCTGGGACCGGTAAGACTTTAATGGCTAAGGCTGTCGCCGGAGAGGCTAATGTTCCTTTTTATAGTATTTCCGGTTCAGAGTTTGTAGAAATGTTTGTGGGAGTTGGAGCTTCAAGGGTAAGGTCATTATTTCAGAAAGCTAAAAAGAATTCTCCCTGTATAGTATTTATAGACGAAATTGACGCTGTGGGTCGTCGTCGAGGGGCTGGTTTAGGTGGCTCTCATGATGAAAGAGAACAAACACTCAATCAAATTCTAGTAGAAATGGATGGTTTTGATCCGAGTGTTAATATTATTATTATTGCTGCTACCAATAGACCCGACGTATTAGATCCAGCCTTGCTTCGTCCAGGTAGATTTGATCGCCAGGTGGTTATTGATTTGCCAGACTTAAAAGACAGAGAAGAAATATTAGAGGTCCATGCCAAGAAAAAGCCAATTGAAAAAAGTATTGAATTAAAAAAGATAGCCGAAAGAACCCCTGGCTTTAGTGGTGCTGATTTGGCTAACGTCTTAAATGAGGCGGCTATTTTAGCCGCTCGGCAGAATAAAAAGATTATTGAAATTCCTGATCTCTTTGAGGCTATCGAAAAAGTTTTAATGGGACCAGAAAGAAAGAGTCGAGTTATAACAGAAGAAGAAAAAAAAATAACTGCTTATCACGAGGCTGGGCATGCTTTAGTAGCTCATTTTTCACCCAATGCTGATCCAGTTCATAAAATATCGATTATTGCTCGTGGACAAGCTGGTGGTTATACCTTAAAATTACCTTCCTTTGATAAAAGAATGTATTCCAAAAATTATTTTATAGATGAGATTGCTGTTTTGTTGGCTGGTCATTTAACAGAGAAGAAAATATTTGGTGAGGTTACTACCGGGGCTACTTCAGATTTGAGAAGGGCCACCAATATAGCAAAAAGACTTATAACTGATTATGGTATGAGCGAAAAATTAGGGCCTAGAACTTTTGGTGAAAAGGAAGAGATGATATTTTTAGGAAGGGAGATTCATGAGCAAAGAGATTATAGTGAAAAAATTGCTGAATTAATTGATGAAGAAATAGCTTATTTTATAAAAGAAGGGGAAAAGCGAGCTGAAGAAATAATTAAAAACAGAGAAAAAGAATTAGAAAAAATAGTGAAAGTTTTGCTCGAGAAAGAAACAATTGAAAAAGAAGAGTTTGAAAATATTGTTAGCAATAAAGATTAAGGATTATTTGTCTTTATTGACTATTATAATTTTTTAAATTATACTTGTTTATATTGAGCCGATTGGTTTAATAAAAATTCTAAAGTTTTAATTTGAAAACACTATGTCTGTACCAAAGAAAAGAAAAACTAGGTCATCTGTTGGCCAAAGTCGTTCTCACGATGCTTTAAAACCGAAAACTTTAAGTAGTTGTTCAAAATGCGGGCAAGCAATTCTACCTCATACTGCTTGTGGCTTTTGTGGAAATTATAAAGGAAAAACAGTTTTAAAGGTTAAAAGTAAAAAAGTTACAAAATAAAATAAAAACAAAGCGCTAATTAGGGCTTTGTTTTTGTAAATTCAAATATGGCTAATCGACATTTATCCAGGACTATCGCTATGCAAACACTGTTTGTGTGGGATTTTAATAATCAAAAAAAAGATCTTAAAGAAATAGTAAAAGAAAATTTTTCTAATTTCGCTCCAGAGTTTGACGATGGAGGATTTGTAGAGGAATTAGTTTCTGGTGTTTTTAATAATATTAAAGCAATTGATGATTATATAAAAAAGTATGCTCCTGAGTGGCCAATAGATCAGATAACCATAATTGATAGAAATGTTTTGAGATTAGGTGTCTATGAATTAGTTTTCTCAGAAAAAATTCCACCTAAAGTAGCCATTAATGAAGCCATTGAGGTAGCTAAAAATTTTGGCGGAGAGTCTTCCGGAAAATTTATTAATGGTGTTCTTGGTTCTATCTACACTAATATGTCTGATGAAGAAAAAGCTAAGAGAGAAGCTTTGTCTACTAAAAT
>DAOOQF010000020.1:0-15609 GCA_035388665.1 bacterium
TTATTATATAAAATAAATAGAACCTTAAAAAAATAAGTTATGAAAGCAGATTCAATGGAGCTGACTTTTTCCACGGAAGAAGATATTCGCATCCAGCGAATAGAGGTTATTAGTCAAAAAGAAGCTAATCAAATTTGGGGAATATATAATCCCAGAGAAGATTACGATAAACCAAGATTTCCCAAAGAGGCCTTAAAGGAGGTGGCCGAAATATCAGACGAAGATTTTGACAATGTTAGCGATTATCTTATTATTTTTTTAACAGGATTATCTATTAAAGAAATGAGAAAAATCGCCAACAAAAACGTCCGATTTATAACCCAGGAATTAGCCAAAAAGGAGTATGACAAAAAAGGGGTTGGTGGATATTACCTAATAAAGATGAAGAGAACCTATCTTGAAGGTTTAACCCCCGGAAGACAAGATGGTTTTGGTATAATCCCTCCTAAATGGCGACGAGCTAATATTAGAGAGGCGGCTGAAATTTTATTAATTCTTTTTTTTCTGACTGGAGAAAAACACTATCTCAACCAATGGCATATTTGCTATGGCGAAGAAGATAAAGATGGTAGAAATTTTTACAATTTAGTCAGATTTGCTGTTAATAGCGAAAAAATGACTTTTTTTACCAGAAAAAAAGTTTCAGGTTGCTATGACTTGAACTCTATAACAATCAGGAAAGCACTGTAAGCAACAAAAAACCTTCAATAAGAAGGTTTTTTTATTTTCTCTATTTATTCAAAAAAATTTAAATATATTTACATCTCCAAACTTCCGTTATACTCCAATTCATAAATATGAAAAATAGTAACGGCCAAGGAAATAATTAAAGGTCCAACAACTACCCCCCAAAAACCAAATAAATTTATTCCACCAATAATAGCAAAGATGATAAAAATAGGATTAACCTGAGATTTGCCTTTAATAATATAGGCTCTAATAATTTCATCAATATTACTAACTACTATCCAACACCAAGCTAGAACAAATATTCCCTGCCAAATTTGTCCTGAAGCTATTAAATAAATAGAGGCTGGAATATAAAAAATAGATGAGCCAATATAAGGGATGAGTGATAAAAAGGCCATAATAACAAAAACAAAAATAAACGGCCAACCCACCACTAAAAATCCTAATCCACCCAATAATCCTTGAACGGCTGCGGTCACAAAGACAGAAATAAAGGTGCTTTTACTAACATTTCTAAATTTTTTAATTATCTCAATATCATATTTATTGGGAAGAGGCGACCACAAAATTAATTTCTTGGCCATATTTCTGCCTTCCACAAAAAAGAAAAACATAATCAAAATTATCAAACCTAGAGAAATAATAGAATTAGTGGCCCCCTTAACCAAAACAGTTGTCCCACTAACCAGCCAATTTTTGATATTACCAACTCCATCAATTATTAATTGTTTAACAATATCTTCTCCAGAACCGCCTAAATTAATTTTTTCCAAAAAAGTAGATTGAATCAAATCGGCTTTACCAATAATTTCATTAACACTGGTATAAGCCACTGAGGCTTTTTTACCAACAAAAATTAAGAAATTGCTAAAAGGAATAATAATAACCAAAACCAATAATAAACACATAATAAAAGAAGCTAAATATCTCTTATTCCAAAGAATTTTGGTTAATTTCTCATACCAAGCATAAAAAACCGATACTAAGGCAGTGGCAATAACTATTTCAATTAAAAAAGGACGAAACAGAAAAAAAATAGCCGCCAAACAAGCGATAATCAAAAAAATTAAAAAAGGTTTATAAATTATTTTTTTCATATATTTTTAAAACTCATAAACCTGACCAAAATCAGGAATAATCGGCTTTACTTTTAATTTTTTAGAAATTTGATCTGCTAAATTATAATTTGACTCCTCTTCTCCATGTATTACAAATATGTATTTAGGTTTTGGGCTTTTTATTTTCTTTAACCACCCCATTAAAGCATCATTATCAGCATGAGCCGAATATGAATTAATAACAGAAACTTTAGCTTTTACCGGGATATTCATATTATCAATATTAACTGATTTATGGCCAGTCAAAAGCTTGCGACCCAAAGACCCAGCTACTTGATAAGATACCAATAGAACATGGCTGTTTTCATCATCTAAATTAAATTTTAAATGATGTCCAATTCTTCCCCCATTACACATTCCACTTCCGGCTAGAACAACTTTAGGCGCTCTAATATTATTAATTTTTTTAGATTCCTCGGCAGTTAAGGTAAACTCTAGTCCCGGAAATTCAAATAAGTCATCGCCAGAGACTATCAACTTCATAGACTCCTGATCATATAAATATTCATAATCTCGATAAATTTCGGTAGCCTTAATAGCCAAAGGGCTATCTAAAAACATTGGGATATATGGAATCTTCTTGTTTTCTACTAAATCGTTTAATTCATAAAGAATTTCCTGAACTTTTTCTAGAGCAAAAATAGGAATCATTAAAACCCCCTTATTATTAACACAATCAATAATAGCCTTTCTAATCATTTTTATCCCATCATCACGTGATTCATGTGATACTCCAGCATAAGTTGATTCTACTAAGACCAAATCTGCTCCATCAGCATATTCCAAATATCTAATAATTCTAGCAGGAGAATTTCCTAAGTCTCCAGAAAAAATTATTTTCTTTTCTTCTTTTCCCTCCTTAATCCAAATTTCATAAAAACAAGAACCCAGAACGTGTCCAGAATTTTTTAACCTTACCCTAACATCTCCAGCAATTATTATTTCCTCACTATAGGGCAAATCGTGAAATAATTTCATAACGGAGGCGGCATCTTCTTCAGAATAAAAAGGTTCTAAGCCAGCCCCTCTAGATTCACTAGAAATTATCCTAGCTGAATCAGCCAACATTAGGCCAGTCAAATCTTTAGTTGCGGCCGTACAATATATCTTTCCCTTAAAGCCGTGCTTATATAATTTCGGCAATCTTCCACAATGATCAATATGAGCGTGAGATAACAAAACAAAATTAATCTCCTTAGGGTCAAAACCAAAATCATCAAAGTTTCTGCTATTGGCAAAATGCTCTCCCTGAAACATACCACAATCAAGCAAAAATTTGGTTTTTTTGGTTTCAATTAGGACGCATGAACCAGTCACTTCGCGACAAGCCCCATGAAAAGATATCTTCATATTTTTGTATTAATTGTCTAATCAATAATTATTCCACAATAACAATTTCGTTATTACTATAAGCTCCACATTTTCCTCCTAAATATTCACAAACTCTAAAATAATATGTTCCTGGAGTAGAAACTTTCCAAACGTCGGATTTAACATTCTTATCAGAAAAATAATGATAATCATTTCCAGGATAAACTGGATTTTCTTTCTCGGAAACAACAACCTTAAACCCCATACTAGAAATAAAATTAGTTTGCCAATCTAGCTTTACTCCACTAGAGGTATAAACTGCAGTTAAATCAATTTTTTTATCAACTTGCTCCGCATTTTGAGTCTGAGTTTTAGTCTGAGTTTTTGTTTTAGTATTAGTTTTTATTTGAGAGGCCTCCTTTTTACTAATCTTTGATAAATTAGCATTTGATATTCCCAACCCCTTACTTCTCATAATTTCAAAAGCGGCTTCACCATCTTTCAAATAATAAATTTTTAAATCACTAGGATTAATATAATAGGCCTCTCCATTTTTTTCTACAGCCAAAACTATTTTTCCAGATAATCTGTTTTTTAGAGTTTTATCACCTTGTTGCAATTTACTTAGATTAGCATTAGAGATACCTAGTCCTAATTTTCTCATGATATCAAAAGCACTAACCCCATTTTTCATATAAATAGCTTCCCCGTCCTCGGTGACATAATAAGCCTCTCCTTTTTTTTCTACTGCCAAAATTATATATCCCTTAACACGATCAATGACGCTCTTAGAATCAGCATTAGTAACGGCTTCTTCGGTCGTCTTGATTGCTTCTGTCTTGCTATAATCAATATTTGATTCTCCAGAAACTTCTTTTATTAAAGTCGAACCAATCCAGCCAGTTTTTCCATCACTAGTTTTAATTTTATGCCAACCATCAGTCTTAGCAATTACTTTTACTTCGGTATTAGCTGGCAAAACAAAAGAAACCTTAGAGTCACTCATACAAGCCACATTTCTAACATTGGCCGCGATAATTGTTTTAGCAACAAAAGAAATATCATAGATAGGATCAGCATAACAAGAACCAAACTCAGCCTGATTAGTGTTTGATTCTTCATTCTCAAAGGTCGCTAAAACAGAAGATGAGAGAAAAAATACTCCCAACAAAGAAACTGACAAAATTAATAGTCCTTTTTTCATTTTTTTAAAATTTAATTATAAGAAAATATATTATTTATTTTTTTTAAATTTTTCCCCATAAGAATTAACGTCATCTAATAAATCATTCTTCTGCCAATCATCTGTCCAATCTGAAACATTATAAATTTTTAACTCCCCCGAAGGAATATTGGAAACCAATCTTTCTAAGCCAGAATTAACAATCATTTTTTTACAAATAAAACAAGGATAGGATTCAATAATTTCAGCCCCTCCATCAGCATTAATCTTCTCTGAATAAATATAAATTGTCCCCCCTAATAAATTGACGCCAGCTCGGGCGGCATTAATAATAGCATTTTGCTCAGCATGAACACTACGACACATCTCGTATCTTTGGCCAGAAGGAATACCTAATTCATTTCTCAAACAATTTCCCCTTTCAAAACAATCCTTGGTTCCACGAGGTGCTCCATTATAACCAGTAGATATAATCTGATCGTCCCTAACAATAATAGCTCCATGCCTAGCTCGATAGCAAGTAGCTCGACTAGCAACCTCTTTAGTAATATTCATATAATATTGATTTTTGGAACCACGCTTAGTATTAAGATTAGTCATATTTATTTGAATTATTTATATATAATTAGATTATAGCAAAAAAAATAAATTAATAAAACTAATTTTAAAGATTTTCTATTTTGCCCACTACTATAATATATCTGTTTAACCCTTGAAGCACTTTAATTAGACTTGACTTTTCCCATGTAAAATGTTATAATTATCAGTTAGTTCGAATGTATAGTTTAATCACAAAATACCGAGGTTAAGGTTAAAAGTAGCGGTGAAGCTGTCGCGGGCTGATCCTTGAAGGAAAAGAAATCGCGGTTTTGATTCCCTTTTGACCAGAGATATTCATAAATCAATGAAATATCCGGAGACAATAAAAGTCTCTTCTCGGAGTTGCTGGTCGGAGTCCGGCGAGAACTAACACCCGGGGCGTTTTAAGAAACGCCCCTTTTTTATTTTTAAAATAAAGTATGTTATAATTATAAAAGAAAAACTTTAACAATCAATAACAATAATATGAAAAATTGTTGTCAAAAAAACAAACAATTGCCCCTTATTTTATTATCTATTTCAATTATCTTACTTTTAGTTCTATCTTTGTGGAATTTACAACAAAAAAAGAACACTCCAATAGAGAAAAATAACTCTGAGGTAATCACGGAGATTAATGATAAAAATAAATTAACTCTCGAAGAGCAAGAAATTATTTCTGGCTATTTAGAGAAAAATATTTCCGAGCTATCTCCGGAAAAAGAGGTTTTAGGAGGTAAATTTTATATTACTTCAATAGACTTTTTAAGCGATCAAAAATTAATGATTGAATATGAAGATGGCCATATTGCTCTAAAAGCTGAAATTGATTTTAAGTACTTAGACTCTGAAAATATTGTTATCGAAAATTTTAAGATTATAAACCAATAATACTTAAAATAAAAACACCGACCCCCTGAGCCGGTGTTTTTATTTACAGAAAAATTATTTTTTATTTCCCAACATCAATCTTTCTAATGCTTTCATTAGTTATTCCCAAAGCAGAACCTATTAATAATTTAAAAGCGTCCTGGGGTCGCCCTAAATACTCCATAACAGAATTAATTGGATTAACATAATAAGCCCTTCCAACGTCCTCAGTTTTTATCAATATTCTACCAGATAATTTGTCTGGAGCGATATTATCTTTATAAGAATTAAAATCTTTATTAGAAATTCCTAGACCAAATCTTTTCATAAGATTAAAAGCATCAACGGCAGACCCTAAATAATATCTCAAACCATCAGTTGGGTTAACATACCAAGTTTCACCATTTTCCTCATTTTGCAACAAAACAAAGCCCAAAAGTCTTTCTGTTAAATTTTTATCAACTTGAGAAATTAGGGGCTTTTCTTTATTATAATAATCTAAATACTCAGAGACTTCTTTAATAGATTCAGTCAAATCCTCACTCAATCCAGTAGAACCATTTTCTTCTGCTAACGAACAATCCCTCTCTAATAATTTTCTTTGCTCCACTGTCAAATAACAATTAGAAGGAGTAGATGATTTTATTGTTCTATATTGAGTATTAAAGCCTGGTTGACAAGCCTGCCATTCATTATATTCAACAGAGGTACAAGCTAATATCGGCAATGACCCGGTGATAATATTGGAAGTGGTGGTATTATCATTTTCCTGACCATCTCCCTCATCTTTATCATCTTTATCTTTAGTAAAATCTATTCTAAAGATCTGAATTCTGTCATTGCCAGTATCAGCTACATAAAGATTCCCGGAATTATCAACTTTTAAGTCATACGGAGTAGAAAATTGACCATCGCCAGAGCCAGCTGAGCCAAATTGAGATAGATAGGTACCTTCGGTATCAAAAATTTGTATTCTATTATTACCGCTATCAGACACGTAAACAACATCTTCAGAGTCAATAGCAATTCCATAAGGATTTTTAAATTCACCATCTCCAGAACCTTCTATCCCCCATTGAGAAATATAATTACCAGAAGAATCAAATTTTTGGATGCGATGATTACCAGAATCGGCTACATAAATATTTTTTGAAGAATCAAAAGCAATTCCGTAAGGCATATTAAATTGACCATCACCAGAACCAGTTGATCCAAATTGAGACATATAGTCAAGGTTAGTATTGTTAAATTTTTGAATACGATTATTTAAAACATCTGAAACATAAGTATATTCTTCAGAATCTAAAAATACGCCCAAAGCTTGAGAAAATTCACCGTCACCAGATCCTTGAGATCCCTTTGATCCTAAATAATTTCCATTGGAATCAAAGATCTGAATTCTATAATTTCCACCATCACCTACTAAAACATATCCACCAGATGTAACGGCTATGCTATAAGGATGATCAAACTCACCGTCTCCAGACCCTTCTGACCCCCATCTAGAAATAAAATCTCCACTAGAATCAAATTTTTGAATACGATTCATACCAGTATCGGCTACATAAATATTACCATCAACATCTAGATCAACTCCATAAGGATCATTTATTTCTACCACAACCTCTTCTTCTTCAGGAACATATTTCCATTCATTAATATAATTAAAACTACAGTCAAAAATTGCTATTCTTTTATTTCCATTATCAGCTACATAGAAATAACAACCCTTAGAGATAAGTCTTCTATCTAAATTCATTGGTTGTGATAATTTAGCATCTCCAACGCCGTCACCAAAATAAACTGAAGGCTCCCCTGTATAAGAAAAAGACTGAACTATGCCAATAGACGAGTCAGCTACATAAACCATGCCACTAACTATAAATATACCAGCAGGAGCAGCAAAATAACCAGGTGTGGTGCCATAAGATCCCCATTGATTTACATAATTTCCACTAAGATCAAAAACTTGTATACGATAATTTTTAAGATCTGTTACAAAAATCAAATCATGATCAACATCAAAAGCAATACCTCTGGGAAAATTAAATTGACCGTCGCCACTTCCGAGCGCCCCAAATTGAGAAACATAATTACCGCTGGAATCAAATACTTGTATCCTATGATTTTCTAAATCAACTACATAAATAGTACCAAGGGAGGATACAGTAATATCTGTTGGAGTCTTAAATTCTCCATTACCGCCACCAACCGATCCAAACTGAAGGACATAATTTCCATCAGAATCAATTTTTTGGATTCTATTATTACCGGTATCAACTACATAAAGATTATCAGAGGAATCAATGGCTACAGCCGAAGGATTACTAAACTGTAAATTACCAGAACCAAACGATCCAATTGTTGAAATTAAATTTCCATCAATATCAAATTTTTTAATAACATGAAGAGATGCATCTACAACGTAAAAATAATCATCAGAAGATTTAACCACATCATAAGGACTATCAAAATAATTTTCTGTAACCGACTCTGGCTCAGCCTCCCCAAATGACGCTAAAAAAACAAAACTAGAATCAAATTTCTGAATACGGCTATTGTTCTTATCGGCTACATAGATATTCCCCGCTCCATCAACAAAAACACCTTCTGGAGAATTAAACTGACCGTTCTCACTCCCGGAAGAACCAAATTGAGAAACATAAGCGCCAGAAGAATCAAATTTTTGAATTCTATTATCGGCAGAATCAGCTACATATATATTGCCAGAAGAATCAACAAAAATACCAGAAGGTGAAGAAAATTCTCCATCACCAGATCCTTTTGTTCCTCCAATAGTTAAAAGATGAGCACCACTAGAATCAAATTTTTGGACCCTATAATTATTAAGTTCGGTCACGTAGATACTATCAGATGAATCAATGAACAATCCAATCGGACCAGAAAATTGACCATCACCACTACCCAAGGTTCCAAATTGAGAAACATAAGCGCCAGAAGAATCAAATTTTTGAATACGATGATTTTTTACATCCACTGCAAAGATATTTCCAGAAGAATCAACGCTCACACCTCCAACGGACAAAAATTGACCATCATCAGAACCCTTTGTTCCAAATTGAAATAAAAAGTTGCCAAAGGGATCAAATTTTTGAACTCGATTATTATCAGAATCAGCCACATACATATTACCAGATGTGTCTACATAAATATCGAAAGGATTACCAAACTCGGAAATATTTTGACCAAAGCTACCAAAATTTAACAAGACTTCGCTATCTTGATTTATTTTCTTTACTTGATTATTACCAGAATCTAAAATATAAATGCTATTAGAAGAATCAACAAAAACATCTCTTGGGGCATATAAATACAAAGGGGTAGGCTCCTCTTCAATAACCTCCCCATATATAGATTTTAAATGAGCAAGAGGGTCAGAGCTCGCGACACAAAAAACAAAAAAAGATGAGAAGCTTATCCCTATTGCTAAAAAAAATATAAAAAACCTTTCAAGTTTTATTTTTTTAAACATATATTTAAATTAATATTAAAATTACTTATATTTTAACAATTTTTTAACAATAAATCAAAAAAAATTTATTTTAAGGAAAAGAGTATAGCCCCGGCCACAATTAAACTAACGCCAATTAAACCTTTAATAGTAAAAGTTTCTCCTAAAAATATTAAAGCCAAAATAAAAACAAAGGCCATACTCAAACGATCAACGGCTACTACTGCAGTGGCTGGTCCACCCTTAAGGGCAAAAAAGTAAAATAACCAAGACAAAGCTCCAAAAATACCAGAAAAAGCAATTAACCACCAATCCTTTGAAGAAAAATTATTAAAGGAAAAATTATTAAATTTTTTTAATAACAGGCTAACAATCAAAAGAAAAACAGCCATAATAAAAGCTCGAATAGTTGTCGCGAGAGTTGAATCGATATTCTTTAATCCTAATTTTCCAACTATTGCTACTCCGGCAGCAAAAATAGCTGAAAGCAAAGCATAAATTAACCACATAATAATATAAAAATTAATGAATGAATGAATTATCTATATCCTAAAAAAGGGTTAGGATCAGTAAAGGTTATAGCTGATATCTGATGACAAATAACCTCTATTGGGGTTCCATATTTCATATTGTATATTTTGTCCACTGAGCAAAATAAAGCCTTAGAGTAATTAAATCCCAATTTGACGCTAACACTTTTAACCTCTTCTTCGGAATTGCCCTCAACCTCAACATAGGGTTCTAGATAGGGCCATTCATCTATAGTTATCTCTACTCCATCTAAGGTCCAAAGTTCTCGTCGACTTTCTTGATATGATTTTTGTCGACACCCAATCATTGATAAAAATTCAGTAGCTAAAGAAAAATCACTAATATCAAAACTCAACTCTTTTTGATCTTCAATTTTATCACCATCAATAATTTTTAGACTTAAAGTGTTTTTATCACCTTCGTCTCTTACTCTGATCCAAGCTCCTTTTCTTTCCTGTCCAGAAGGTAACTCAAAGGTTTTTCTGGTTTGTAAAAACTCTGGTCTTACTAATACAGCTCCAACTTCAGATAATTTTTTTCTTATTTTATCTTTATCGATATCAATAAAAGTAGCTTCATATTCAATTTTCATATTAAAAAATAATTAAATTTAATAAGAAAATTATACCCCAATACTGACAAAAAAGCAAAAAATGGATTGACAAATTACACTTAATAATATATTATTTTTTAACAATAAAGATGAACCTTAAAAAATTAAAAAATGGAAGAAAATGTAATCAAATTAATCCCCGGGGAGTGGTATTTAGCAAAAAATAAGAAAGGAACATTTGTTATTTTAATAACTAAAGATGCCCAAAAATGTTTTATTCCTTATTTTAGAAACACACGCAAAACTGAGGAATTAGAAATAGAGAGGCAAATAAGTAAAGAGGAAGCTAAAAAAATTATTGAAAATGAAATAAAAAACTTAAAATTTGCCGAGGGGTTTTCAGCGGATACCGAAGATCAAATGGTAAAAGGATTCCTGGTGGCCAACACCATGGACTTTATTAAAAAAAATTTTTAAAACGATAAGCGGAAACAAAGGTTTCCGTTTTTTATTAATGCACAGTGTCATAGACTGTGGTAGAACTAAAACAAATATTTAAATAATTATAACACAAAATCTAAATAATTATTTTTATTTACTACCTTATACTCACTATTTTTATAATTTTCAATGAAGTTTTTTGGTGCTAACAAATTATCCTTTGTCCACTTAATTTCATAAGCAAATAACTTACCATCCCTCTCTTCTAATAAATCTATTTCCTTACCTTCATAATTTCTCCAAAAATATTTGCTACCATATATTTTATTATAAGCACATTTTTTGATTCTTTCTGATATAATAAAGTTTTCGAATAATTGTCCAATATCATTTCTATTTTCTAAACTTCCATATTGAGAAATAACAGCATTTCTAATTCCATTATCTAAAAAATAATATTTAGACTTACTATTAATCTCATTTCTTAAATTTCTGCTAAAGCCACCCAACCTAACAATAATAAAACTTTTTTCTAATAAGTCTAAATATCTATCTACTGTTTTAACATCTATCTTGAGAGTGTTAGCTAGTTCATTCAGAGAAACTAAATTACCAATTTGAAAAGATATCAATTTTAATAAATTTAATAAAACACTACTCGATTTTACTTTATCCAAAGTTAATATATCCTTAAGTAAATATGAGCCAACAATCTCTTCTAAAAAATCTATTTTTTCTTTATCATTTTTAGCTAATATAATATCAGGGTACGATCCAAATATAAGAAAATCTTCTAACTTTTCCGTTAATTCATGTTTATTAAATTTATATAATAATTCTTTTTGAGATAAAGGATATAAAGTAATAGTGGTCTTTCTCCCTGTTAAAGGCTCCCCTATTTTTTGCGACAAATCAAAAGAAGATGATCCAGTGGCGATAACCCGAATATTTTTGATATTATCAACTAAAATTTTCAAAGCCATACCAATATTAGGAACTTGTTGAGCTTCATCTATGGCTATTAATTCGTAACCCTCTGCATAGGATAATATTTTTTTAAAATCTTGTGATTTTAAAATATTTTGTAATTTTATATTATCTCCATTATCTAATTTATACTTAAACTTAGTGTTTTTAAGATAATTATTTAAAAGAGTTGTTTTACCGACCCTTCTTGGACCATATATTATCAAAGCCTTATTTTCTTTGATATTTTTTTCCAAAGGATCGTAGATTCTTTTTATCATATATAGTTTTAAATATTAATATTTATATATTAAATAATACATTATTAAAAATAATTTGTCAAATTTATGGATACAGACTCCATAAATTAGTATAATTTCTTGTATGCATTTTTATAAAAAAACAAAAAAATACACTAATATTAGTGCATTTAATTACAGAACTGGATAATGGACGAACTAAGAATTTATTTTATTAAAAATTACTCTTCAATTGTTATGCCAAAATTATAAGAAAAATAAAAAAGCCCTAAAATTGTTTATTTTCAGGGCCAAAGTTTATTTTTCTCGCTATTTTTTAATAGGAAGAGACTTCCACCAATCAACACCATTACCAGGTACTGATGAGTATCCCCAATAAGTATTTTGTCCTTCCACTGGGACAGCTGGAATAAACCATCCTATCTGATCTCCGTCGCCTATCGAGAAAGGACTTCTCCAATCAGCTTCATGGTTTTTTTTCTGATCTTCTTCTGCACAGTGGGCGCAAAATAATTTTGTTTGAGAAGCTATTGTTTGGTATTCCCTCCAAAGCTTTACCCCATGAACTCCGCAACCATCGCACTTATAGTCATCAGGAATTGTTTTTTGAGCATAATTAACAATTCCAACATTTCTAATTATTTCCTTCATAATCTCTTATTTTTGGTTAAACAACTAATTTTTTAGCTCCTTTTTAAAAGCAAAATACTTACGTATAATGACAACAAGCCAACCATCCCAATTACGATGCCAATGCTTATGTCGGCAACACTATAAGGGGGGTATATTTTATCCAAATAATAAAGTCAAGGGCTAATGTAAACATAGCGATTAAACCCAAAACAATAATATTAACTTTTCTTTTCATTATTACTAATTTTTATGGTTAAACAATAATTTATTTTAAAGGACAATAAAAAAATATAGCATAATTGCTATATTTTTGTCAAGCACGGGATGTAGGAATCGAACCCACGTCTTTTCTTTTGGAGAGAAAAATGTTACCACTACACCAATCCCGCATTGTTAATATATTTTACAAATCTATCAATAATAATAAAAACCTCTTTAAATATTCTGCTATCTCCATATCGAATAGATATACACCCTTTATAGCCAGGTTTTTTATTAATTCCAGTATGTGGTTTATTATATACAGAAAAACTATTTTTTTCAATACCAGTAATTCTGGACCAAAAATTTATCATTTCTTTTTTACAGTGATATTCATGTAAATGCAATCTAACACGAAATTTCTTTTCATTTATAACAAAAGATTTTCTTAATAAATATAAAAAAGTATCAATCATTTTTGGATCAGAGTTTATAAAACTAAAATAATTGTTAGTTTTGCCGCCCTCACCCCAATAAAGGAGAGATAAAAATAATTTATAATCATCGATTCCATATTTTTTATTTTTCAAAACCAAACAATTTTTATCAATTAACTCTAATTCTCTGACCCTATTTCTTCTAACACTAATTTTTCCCTTCTCTCTACCAACATCACCCAATTTTTTTATTCTCTCCTTGGCCTCATTATCTAAAAATTCATCGCGACACCACAGAGAAGCTGTACTTTTAGAAATATTAAAAATCTCACTGATTTCTCTAAAAGAATAACCTTTTTTTCTTAATATTTTAGCTTGTTTTTTCAAATCCTGTTTCATAATAAGATCATAACAAAAACAAAATAAAAATAACTTAAACACCAAATAAACTACCACCAGCAAAACAGCTGGTGGTATTTATCTTGCCCGCTAAAGCGGGCTAGAATCTCAATCAAAAAGTGTTGGTAATTCTATTTGGTGATGTTGTTGATTTTCAACATATTTTCTAACTATCATTTCGTCTATTCCTACGGTGGTAACAAAGTATCCTCTGGCCCAAAAACTACCAGAAGGTATTTTCTTAGTTTTCTTTTTGATCCAACTTGATGATTTAGATTTTACTATACCAATGATATACGAAATGGAGTATTTGGGTGGAACTATGATAATCATATGGATATGTTCATCTCCAATATGCCAAGCTTTAATTTCAAAACCTTTCCATTTCGCTATTTGCTTGAATATTCTTCCCAACTCTGCTTTAATATAATTATCAGCCATGACCTTACCTCGATATTTTGGTATCCATACCAGATGGTATTGACACCTGTGGGTACAATGGCTCAATTGATATAGTCTAAATTTTTTAGACACAAAAAAATCACCTCCTTTCTAAACCTGGGGGTGATTTTATTATATCATCTTTTATTATGAATCCGAGAGCTTCGCTTCAAACGCACACACCAGCTTACGCTGGTGGTTTTTAAGCTAATAAAAACCGCTATTGCGGTTTTTCTTTTCCTATATTATTTCTAAAATTTACTCTGATATTTTTTCTTTATCTTTCATCGGCTCACCACAACAAATAATTGGTGCTCCACTGTCTTTTACAAACTCCACTTCATTTCCGCAAATTTCACAAACATAAATTTTTCCTACTCTATTAGCCATATTTTTAAAGTTAATTAATAAGTCTCTACAAAAATTTCAAAATGAGCCTGAGGATGAGAACAGGCTGGGCATTTTTCAGGAGCTTCTTCGCCCTCATGAATATATCCGCAATTATTACATTTCCAACGCTTAACTTCATTTCTTTTAAACACCATTCCCTTTTCAATATTTTCTAATAATTTTTGATAACGAGCTTCGTGAGCCTCTTCTACCTCAGCTACTTCATGAAATAAATCAGCAATATCATCATGCCCCTCTTCTCGAGCCTCCTTCTCCATTCGAGGGTACATAGAAGTATGTTCATAATTTTCTCCCTCAATAGCGGACTTCAAATTATCTTCCATATTATCATGGATATATCCTAATTGTTTAGCCCATAACTTAGCATGTTCTTTTTCATTGCGAGCAGTCTCTTCAAAAATATTAGCAATCTGTACATAACCAGCTTTACGAAAAGCGCTAGCGAAATAATCATACTTATTTCTAGCCATTGACTCTCCAGCAAAAGCTTCTTCTAAATTTTTTTTTGTTTTTTCTCCTAACATAATATTAAAATTAATTATAAATATTTAAAAATTATTTTTCCAAATCTCCGTCATATTCTAATTCATAGATATGAAAAATAGTCATCACTAATGATAAAATTAATGGACCCAATATCAATCCCCAAAATCCAAATAATATTAACCCACCGGTTAAAGAAAAAATAAGAAATATCGGGCTAACTTTAGCTCGACCATGTAATATATAGGCTCTAATCAAATTATCGGTATTACCAATTATTAAAGCCCCCCAAGCTATTATAAAAATACCTTGAAAAACTTGTCCAGAAAAAATTAAAAATAATCCAATAGGAATATATATCAACATGGAACCAATATATGGAATAAGTGAAAATATGGCTATAAACAAAGCTGGATAAAAAGCAGGCACTCCAGCAATTAAAAATCCAATAGCCCCTACTAAACCTTGAATTCCAGCAGTTACAAAAGTTGAAATCATAGCAGTATAGCTAATTTCTCTAAATTTATTAAAAATCTCTATATCGTATTTATTAGGCAAAGGTGACCAAATTTTTAATTTGTTTAACATTTTTTCTCCATCAATGAAGAAAAAAAACATAGCTAACAAAAT
>DAOOQF010000021.1:0-15303 GCA_035388665.1 bacterium
CCACCTAAATAAGAAAACAAATTTTCCACTGCCAAGGGAGATTGTAAATTTCCTTTGGGAATATCAATGGCCAAAAAAATAAACTTATTAGTAGCTGCCCACTTGCCTCTGATGTAATTTAACCACAGAATTCTAGCAGCCAATAAAAAAAGTATTCCAAAAATAACCCAGCCAAAATTGGCTAAGAAGCGCCAAAGCATAACATCAGGAGGAAGATTAAAAAACTCTTGGACTGAAGTAAAATCTATAATAATATTCATAAAAACAAAGATAAATTTAACATAATATATTTTAACATAATTTTCTAGCAAAATCAAAAAAAATACCGCTATATTAAATATAGTGGTATTTTAGAATATTTGAAAGTAATAAAATGCTTGCGATTATTATTTTTGCCACTCTTTTAGAGCATAAACACCTCGATCAACCAATATATATCTATCATCTAATATTAACTCATTATGAACTGACCCAGGACTAACCTTTTTATGATCAAATCCAACTTCATTAATCTTCTTGGCAATATCTGAAAAATGTAAAGGATTATTTTCATTTTTTAAAACTAAAAATATTTTGTCAGCTATTCTTTTTGGTTTAACCTCTGACCAATCTTCGCTTCCCCAAGCTCCAAATTTATTAGCTTTAATGCCCTTGGCAGCCTGCATTAGAGAATAAAGAGGTTTATTTTTATCAATAATATCAGCCCACTCTGGAAAAACATCATCTTTAAAAATATCTTTTAAATTTAATTCGTTCTTAGATAATATCTTTTCTTTAAAAGAGGAAAATGATCCCAGTCCTTTTAAGACTTCAACTAACTCCTCAAAAAGTAAAGTTTTTTTAACGCCATTTAATTTTTCTTTTAATTCTACAACCAAATTTTCCAAATAATCAACTGCTTCATTTTTCAATTTGAAAAATGAATCAAATTTATCAGATTTATCAACCCTCTCAATATCTTCGTTTAATAATTCTGATAAAATAAATTCTAAATAATTTTTATAAATATTTTTATCATAACTAAGATTTGCATCCATTCGATAAGACATAACCGCCAAAATATCTAGCAAAAAATCCTTCTCCATAATTCCACCATGCTCTTCTATCAATTTGCTAACCGCCACCTTAACTGACTCCAAATGACTATCCAGGTCGTCTATCTTTTTAATTTTTTTAAGACTAGCTCTTTCGATTTGCCTGACTCTTTCTCTGGTCAGATTATGCAGTTTACCAATTTCATCTAAAGTTTGGCGACCTTCATCTTTCAAGGCAAAGCGACGAGATAAAATATCCCTCTCTCTTTCCTGTAATTCATTAAAAAGACCCTCAACGATTTCAACAGCGTTAAGTTTAATTAATTCTTTGTTTTTTTGCTCTTTTAACAGTGTTTTCAATAAATTTTCCATATATAAAAATATTAAATACTAATATAGCTATTTAAACATATTTTAATTAATAAGTCAAGCCCTTCATAAAACCTTCTATCTTTTTGATTTCTCCAGGATTAATTGATGAATACTGGTGTTTTTTCTCTATTTCTAAATGAATTTCCTTAAACTTTTTAATTTGTTTATTTTCAAAAATTAAGCCATAAAGAAGAATTATAGCCGATCTAATAAAGGTAAACAATCTAATCTTACAAGAAAAAGGTATCTTTCTTATTTTATATAAAATAATCAATTGATTTAAAAAAGATCTACTTCGAGAAATGTCCCTCCCTCTAAAAGATAATAAATTTAAATATTTATTTTTAGATAAAGTCCTATCATGATACATAATCGCTTCAGGAATAAAAAATATTTTTTCCCCTAGAATCTGGAGTCGATAAGAAAGATCAACATCCTCCTTATACATAAACATTAGCTCATCGAAAAACTCCAAATAATTTTCACCTTTGTAGGCGACTTTAACTAGTCTTTTTAAGTTTAATAAAGCCCCAGCCCCAGTAAAACCAAATATCTCTCTAATCTCTTCTTTTTTCTGAAGGAAATCCTCTCGCCCTTGATTAATGTCAAAAAAATAATGAGACCTAGTCAATCCTAATCCGTAACTATCAATTATATTAGTTTTTATATTGTTTTTAAAATCCCAATATAGTATTTTTGGTGCTAAAACACTGGCCTCTGGACTATCTTTAAAGGCTAAAATAATTTTTTTAATAAAATTTATATCTAATAATACATCAGGATTAAGCATTAAAAAAAGATCATCACCTTTTTCAATTGACCAATTGATCATCTTATTATAAGCTTTAGCAAAACCTAAATTACTTTCTGATCTAAAAATTTTGTAATTATCTTGTGTCTTGAAATGATCAATCAAATAACTATAATTACTTAAGTAATCATGGTCACTATTATCAACTATTAAAAAATTAAAGCTTAAATCAGTTAAATATTTTTTAGCTTCTTTAATAGATTCCTCTAAACTGGTAATAAAAAACTTTAGATATTTATAGGTTGAGTTATTATAGGTTATAAAGCCAATACTTATTTTCATTTTATTAATAAATAAACAATAAAGCGCCGGAGCGCTTTGTTGTTTATCTTGAAGTAATTAACGTTTTGACCATTGAGGGGCCTTACGAGCCTTTTTAAGACCGGGCTTCTTTCTTTCCTTTTGTCTCGGATCTCTGGTTATATAACCACTAGTTTTTAAAATAGTTTTAAATTCTGGATCATATTTAACTAAAGCTCTGGCAATACCATGTCTTACTGCTTCTAATTGACCTAAAGTTCCACCACCCTTAACAATAATAGAAAAATTAAAATCCTTAACCTTTGAAACAAGTTTCAAGGGTTGCAAAATAATATTTAAATTTTCTTCTTTTTTGAAATAATCGATAGCTGGACCATCATTAACAATGATTTCACCATCACCTTTCTCATACATTCTAACTTGAGCTACGGAAGTTTTACGACGACCAATAGCCTTGATATATTTGCCAGAAATATCTACCTTAACCTTTTTTTCTTTAACAGCAGAATCTTTGACAATCTCCTTCTTTTCAGAAGTCTTTTTAACTGCCTCCTTTTTTACTGGAGTAGTCTTTTTAGTTTTTTTAATATCGCTCATTTTATTTAAAAATTAATGAATAACTAATATAATAATCAATTTATCTAACAATCAATCTTTTCATTAGATCATTTCTCATTCTAGTTGGAGCTAACATATCACGAACAGCTCTTCGCAAAACATCACCTGGATCAGAAGTAAATACATCTTTCATCTTTTTTTCTTTTAATCCCCCTAAATAACCAGAATAACTAAAATATTTTTTTTGATCTAATTTCTTACCAGTAAATTTGGCTTTTTTAATATTTATAACCTCAACAACATCACCCAAATCTAAATGGGGTTGAAATTCTGGTTTGGTTTTACCTCTTAAAATATTGGCCGCTTGAGTAGCTATTCTGCCGATAGATTGACCTTCAGCATCAATTTTATGTGTCTTTCTTTCCATATTTTTTATAATTTATATTATTTAAACTAGCTATACTAACTCAATTTGTACCATTTCGGCTCCGTCACCTTGTCGATTACCGATTTTTATAATACGACAATATCCTCCAGTTCTATCTTTATATCTATCGGCTAAAATTTCCATAGCCTTATTTACAGCCTTCGGTTGTAAAATTATTTTTAATAAATTTCTTCTAGATGATAGATCTCCCTTTTTAGCAATAGTTACAATCTTTTCAACTAAAGGTTTAACCACTTTGGCTTTAGCCTTAGAAGTTTTAACTTTTTCATAAATAATTATACTAGAAGCCAAATTCCTAAGCATTAATCCTCGAGCTTCTTTAGTTCTATCTAATGTTTTAACTTTATTCTTGTGTCTCATATTATTGATTAAAAAAAATTATTATTTTGTCTTTTTTGTTTTTGCCACCTTTTCTGAAGTTTTTTTAGCTTTAGCTGGTTTTTCCTCTTCTACTTCATCCACGGCTACATCATCTTTTTCGATTGTTAAAACTTCTTCTACCTTTTTGTCATTCTCAATACCTAACAAAGCATTAAACTGATCAACTAAAATTTTTACTGATTTATTAAAAGCATCTTCAATAGAAATAGTTCCATCAGTTTTTACTTCTAACACCAATTTATCCCAATTAGTCATTTTACCAACACGAACATTTTCAACCTTATAGTTAACTCCAAAAACTGGAGAGAAAACTGAATCAATTTCCATGTAGTCAACCTCTTTACTTTCTTTTTTGTCTTTCTCAGCAATAAAATATCCCATACCGCTGGAAACATAAATCTCCATGCTCAAATTTCCAGTAGTATCGGTAATATTTGCCAATAATAATTCTGGATTAACTATCTCAACTAAACTATTTTTTTTAATATCTTTAGCTGTTATTTGTTTTTTCCCCTGAGCATTTAGTTCCAGCTTAATAACTTCATCTGTCTCTGTTAAAATTTTTAATCTTAACTGCTTCAAATTTAAAATAATATCGATAACATCTTCTTTAATTCCTGGCATTGCCATGAATTCATGTTTTGCTCCTTTTATCTTTACGCCAACAACAGCGGCCCCCGGTAAAGAAGACAATAATACTCTACGCAAAGAATTACCAATAGTATTCCCATAACCAGGAAACAAAGGTTCAATAATAATTGAGCCATCATTACTATTAACATCCTGCTTGAACTCAATTTTTTTTGGTAAAGCGATTTTTTCCATATTATTTTTTAAAATTAATAAAAATTATTTTGAATAGAACTCAATAATCATATGAGTTTTAATATTTGAAGGTATATCTTGTTGTTTTGGCTCATGTAAAACCTTCAAAGATAGCTCTTTAGCATCAACTGCTAACCAACTTTTTTGCTCTGGAGATAAATTTTTTAATTTCTCCGGTAAATCTCTAAAATATTTGTTCTTTTGACAACTCTTTTTAACCTTTATAACTTGTCCAACTTTAACTTGATAAGAAGGAATATTAACTTTTCTATCATTGACGGCAATATGACCATGATTAACTATCTGTCTAGCCTGAGTTCTAGAAGAACCTATTCCAGATCTATAAATAACATTATCTAAACGCATTTCTAAGGCTTTCAAAAAATTATTTCCGACATCACCACCCTTAGTCTGAACTTTATTAAAGGTTAATTTAAATTGATCCTCACTTAGACCATACATTTTTTTAGCTTTTTGTTTCTCATTCAATTGTAAGCCATAATCACTAGATCTTTTTTTACCCTTAGGACCATGAAAACCAGGTGGATAATTTCTTTTCACCATAGCACATTTAGGAGAAGAACATCTTTCACCTTTTAAAAACAATTTTTCTCCGATACGTCGGCATTGTTTGCATTTTGAATCTAAATTTTTTCCCATATTTATATTATTTATGTTTGATTAATTAAACTCGACGTGGTTTTTTTGGACGACAACCATTATGAGGAACCGAAGTAGTATCCTTAATAGTAGAGATTTCTAAACCATTAGCATTTAAAGATCTAATAGCGGCCTCCCTTCCTGTACCAACACCAGAAACAAAAACCCTAACTTCTTCTAATCCATATTCTTCCTTAGCTTTAAGAACAGCAATTTTAGCAATAATTTGAGCGGCATAAGGGGTAGCCTTTTTAGCCCCCTTAAAACCAGCCATACCAGCACTAGCCCAAGAAATAACATTACCAGTTTTATCGGTCAAAGAAATTATAGTATTATTATAAGTAGCACTAATATAAGCATTTCCAGATTTTACTTTAACATTTTCTTTCTTTTTTTTCTTTTTGATTAATTTTTTCTTACTTCTGGCTTGTTTATTTTTTTCTAATTTCTGCTTAATTTCCTCAGGTAAATCTTCAATCTCATTTTTATTATCAGATTTTAATTCTTCATCATCAGAAAATAAATCATCACTAGAAAATAAATCCTCATCTTCCATTTTTAATTCTGAAGATTCTGAAGAATTAACCTCTGGTAATAATTCTTTTTCATTTTTGTCTTTTTTTTCTTCGGTCATATTTTATTTATTATTTGATATATATTAAAATTTAAAAAACAGACTAAGTCTTTTGGCTACCAGCCTTACTCTTACCTGATCCCATGGTAGATCTCTTGTTACCTCTCACTGTTCGACTATTGGTTTTAGTTCTCTGTCCATGAACTGGCAAATGCCTAGTATGACAAATACCAACTCTAGAACCGACCTCCTTAAGTCTTTTAATATTACTAGCCACTTCTCTACGTAAATCACCTTCAGTTAAAAACTTTTTTTCAATAATATCACGTAAATTATTAGCTTCGGCTTCTTTTAAGTCTTTAACCCTAATAGAAGGATCAATATTAGCCATCTTTAAAATATCTTTAGAAAATTTTGGGCCGATTCCATAAATATAGGTTAAGGCTACCTCAATTTTTTTTTCACTAGGAATTGTTATTCCAGAAATTCTTACTGCCATAGTTTTATTTTATATCTTAATTTAAAAAATAAATAATTAACCCTGACGTTGCTTGTGTTTAGGATTTTTACAAATTACATAAACTCGCCCCTTACGACGAACTATTTTACAATCTTTACAAATTTTTTTTGCACTAGCTCTAACTTTCATAAATATTTAAAACAGTTAAAAAATTATTTTAATCTGCTTTTCTTAATTACCAAATAAAAAACATTTTATCAAAAGAGGAAAATTAAAGACGGAAAACTATTCTGCCTTTACTTAGATCATAGGGGCTCATCTGAACTCTAACCTTATCGCCTGGCAATAATCTAATTTTGTTCATCCTCATTTTACCAGATAGATGTCCCAGTATCTCATGACCATTTTCTAATTTTATTTTAAAATTAGCTGCTGGCATTAACTCTAAAATTTCTCCTTTTAATTCAATGAAATCCTTAGAATCTATTGTTGGATTATTTTGATTGTCCATTAACACAAAAAATCTTGACAAAGAAAACTTCTTTATCAAAATCCCTTAAAAATACAAAAATTAATATTTTTAAAATATTTATAAAGCAATTATATAGTTATTTACTATTATTGTCAAGAGGTGTTAAAACGGCTTTAATTCTTCTAACCCCAGAACTAGAACTCTCCTCTTTTTGTATCTTAAAAACACCCAATTTTTTTGAATTATCTACATGAGGACCTCCACAAATTTCTTTAGAAAAATCTCCCACAGTATAAACCTTAACTCTTTCTCCATATTTTGATTCAAAAATTCCAGTCGCGCCCATATCTTTAGCTTCTTTTAGGGTCATTTCCCGACAATCAACTTGATGTCCATGAGAAATAATATTATTAACCATTTCTTCTACTTCTTTTTTTTGTTCATCAGTCATTTTCTCAGGATGAGAAAAATCAAAACGTAATCTTTCGGCAGTAATATTGCTTCCCCGCTGTTCGACGTGCGGACCTAAAACCCTTCTTAAGGCTTCCAATAATAAATGAGCCGCAGTATGTAATTTAGTAGTAGCCTCACTTTGATCAGCTAATCCGCCTTTAAATTTTCCAGAACTGGCAGTTTTAGACAATTCTTGATGTTGAGAAAATTCTTTTTGATACTCCTCTCTAAATTTTGGAGTCTTTTTAATATCTTTTTCTAAAATTATTTCCTCTGTCATTTCTAAAGGATAGCCATGAGATTGAAACAAATCAAAGGCCATTTGCCCATTAATCTCAGAAGAAGAATTGGCTAAAGAATTTAAAATCTTTTCACCTCTTTCAATCATTTTAGAAAATTTCTTTTCCTCTTCTAACAAGCTATTTAAAATAAAATCTTTATTTCTATCCAATTCCTGATAATCTTCTCTATAAAAATCAATAATCATCTTAGCGGCTTCTACAATAAATCCATCTTGAGTAATACCTAATTGTCGAGCCGAACGCAAAGCTCTCCTAATTAAACGTCTAATAATATAGCCCTGATCTGTATTAGAGGGATTCATCTTCTTGTCATCCCCCAACAAAAAAACAGAGGATTTAATATGATCAGAAATTATTTCAAAATATCTTTTATTATCCTCATATCTTTTTCCAGACAATTCTTCAATTTTTAAAATAACATTGAATAACGAATCAATTTTAAAAATATTATCTAAATTATTAACAGCCATAACGATTCTTTCCAGTCCCCCTCCAAAATCAACATTTTTATTTTTTAACTCTTCCCAGCCGTCTACAGTTTTTTGATATTGCATAAATACCGAATTTCCAATTTCTACAAAACGACCACAATCACAATTAACATGGCAATGGGGTCCAAATTTTAAATCATGCTCTTTTCCAGTGTCATAAAAAGTTTCACTATCAGGACCACCTAATTCTCCAATAGCATCACCTCTTTGCCACCAATTTTTATCTCTATAGGCAAATATTTTTTGTTTAGAAAAATCTATTTCTTGGCCAGACCCATTGTCCCCTTTGCCAATAGTTTCCGGGCCCTCTTCCGCTAAAATACCATACTTACTATAGATCTTTTTCATGATATTTATGGATTCATCGTCTTTTTTTATCTTTAAACCATCGCCAACATAAATTGTTTGATAAATTTTATTTATATCTAAGCCCAACTCTTCAATTAAAAATTCATACCACCAATTGAGTTGATCTTCTTTAAAATAATCGCCCAAACTCCAATTTCCCAACATTTCAAAAAAAGTATTATGACGACCGTCGCCAACATCATCAATATCTTCACTGCGAAAACATTTTTGACTATTTACTAAGCGAATTCCAGCTGGATGTTTTTCTCCCAATAAATAAGAAACCAAGGGAGACATTCCAGCATTTACAAATAATAGAGTAGAATCATTTTCCGGAATTAAAGAAGCGCTGGAAATCACACTATGCCCCTTGCTCTTAAAAAAATCTAAATATTTCTGTCGTATTTCTTTAGTAGTCATAAGAATAAAATAAATTTATAAAATATTAACTTCCTCCTCTAAATCAATTTTAAAATTATCTTTAACTTCTGATTTAATTTGTTCCACTAATTCTAAAACATCTTTTTGAGTAGCACCACCATGGTTTACAATAATTAAGGCTTGTTTTTCATAGACACCGACCGCGCCAAAACGTCTTCCCTTAAAACCACATTTTTCAATCAACCAGCCCGCTGGTATTTTTATCTCATCATTATTTACGAAATATTTTAAATCAGGATATTGATTTTTCAACTCTTCAAACAAATCGGCTTTAATAATAGGATTTTTAAAAAAAGAACCAGCATTAGGCAAGACCGCCGGATTAGGTAATTTTTGATCTCTTATTTCTCTAATAATTTCAATTAATTGTTTTAGGTTTGGTTCAACCAAATCTCTCTCATTTAAAGTTCTTTGAATATCAGAATAGTCTAGTTTTAATTCCCCTTTTCGCTTTAATTTCATTTCCACCCAGAGAATAAAATATTTTCCCTTTAATACTCGCTTAAAAATACTATCCCGATAACCAAATTGACAATCTCTTAGGTTAAAATATTCTTCCTGGCCAGTCTCTAAATTAATAGCCGCTAAATTATAAAAAACATCTTTTAGTTCTACTCCATAGGCTCCAATATTTTGCACCGGTGAGGCTCCAACCGTACCGGGAATATAAAAAGTATTTTCCAGCCCATACAAATTTTTTTCAATAGTAAAATAAACTAATTTTGACCACAACTCCCCACTATAAGAACGAACAATAACCTCCTGCTCATTTTCTGAAACAATTTCTATTCCCTTCATTTCATTTTTTATAACTATTCCAGAAAAACCCATGTCAGAAAACAGAACGTTAGATCCTCCACCTAAAACAAATATTTCCTTTTTGTTTTTATTAGCCCAATTAATTACTTCCAATAATTCTGACTTTTTTTCGATAATAACAAAAAAATCAGCTGGCCCACCAATCTTAAAAGTTGAATAATTATTTAATTTTATATCTTTCAAAATTTCCATTTAATTATGATTTTATATTAAGCCAATTATAGGCCACTTTAAAAATGTCTCCAGCCCCTAAAAATAAGACAACATCTCCCGGTCCAACCTTACTTTTTAATTCCTTCTCAGCTACCTTAATATTTTTTAAATAATTAACCTTCTGTCGATTATTTATATTTTTATTATATTGCCTAATTTTTTTTATTAAATCAAGACTAGAAATATTGTCTTTTTTTTCTCTGGCCGAAGAATATATTTCTATCAAATATAAATCATCACTTAAAATAAAACTCTTAGAAAAATCATCTAGCAAAAATTTAGTTCTACTAAAAGTGTGGGGATGAAAAACTGTAATTATCTTTTTGTTTGGATATCTCTGTTTAACCGCCTCAAGAGAAGCCTTTATCTCATTGGGATGATGAGCATAGTCATCGATAATAACAGCCTCATTATAATTACCCAAAACATCAAATCTTCTGGCCGCCCCGGTAAAAGTAGCTAAATTTTTTTTAATTTCCTTAACAGAAACACCTAACTCTAATGAAGTGCTAATAACTGCCAAAGCATTCAAAATATTATGATGACCTGGTAAAGAAATTTTAAATTTTCCTACCAATTTTTTTCCACAAAAAAGATTAAAATATTGATAATTATTTTTAATTCTAATATCCTTGGCTTGATATATTTTTTTATATTTAATTTTTTTATTTAAAAATGAATTATCGATATAATAACCAATAATTTTACCAGAACATTTATGTAAAATCTGAGAAGATTTTTTGTCTTCCATGTTAGTAATTAAAAAACCAGATTTAGGTATCTTTTTAATAAATTCGGAAAAAACTTTTATATAATCTTGGTCATTTTTAAAATAATCGGGATGATCAAAATCAATATTATTTAAAACAACGGCTTTAGGATTAAAATATTTTAATTTATTTTGATATTCATCAGATTCAGCTAAAAAATATTTCGATTTCCCCACCAAAGCACTCCCCTTAAATTGCTTAACATAAGAACCCGTCAAAACATTGGGCGATACTTTGCTTTTGTATAAAACATACCCCAACCAAGAAGTAACAGTTGTTTTACCATGGCTACCGCAAACTGAAATCCCAAAATAATCATCAAATAAAAATCCTAGAGCTTCTGCATAAGAATAAGTTAAAATATTTTTATCAGCAAAATATTTCATCTCAGTATTATTCTCAGAAGTAAAAGCAGAAGAATGAATAATCATGTCAATTTTGGCAGGAAAATTTTTTAAAGAAAATCCCTGCTTGACCGTAATTTTAGAATTGGCCAAAGTTTTATCAGTTGGAAAGATATCGGAAACATCTGATCCACTTATTATAGCCCCTCTCCCCTTGAGGAATTGTGCCAACATGGCCATACCAACCCCCTTGATTCCGATCATATAAATATTTTTTTTATCTCCAAAATTCATGTTTTTATTGTTATTTTGCTTTACAGTAAAATAATTATATCATATAATAAAAATATAGTAAAAACATTTATAAAGAAGTCTAAACTAAGAAACTTTGACAAAAATCGTTAAAAATGTTATAATATAGTCAAATTAAATAATAAATTAATAAATAATATGGAGGAAATAAAACAAAAAGACATATTAGGAAAAATTAAGAAAGATACTGAAATTGTTGCTGAGGATGCCCTATCTCAAGATGAGAAAAAAAATAGACTAGACAAAGAAATGCCTGGAAATCTTAATTTCAGAGAAGCTACTGCTGAAGAAAAAGAAAAATTAAATAATAGAGTCCCCACCCCTCAAAAAGAAGCTCTCAAAATATGTGCTAAGATTTTTAATAAGGAGTGTAATCACCCTTGGTACACAATAGGGTCTATTGCCTTTTTAATTAATGCTAATGAAAGCAAAAAACAACCGGACGATATTGATATAATATTTCATGAAAAAGATTTTACAAAGATAAAAGAAGAATTTAGTAAACTTGGCTTTGAGAGTGGAATAGCTCAAAATACGGGCTGTCCATATGTTAAAGGAAAAATAAAAGTTTTAATTAAAAACGAACAAGGAGTTGAAGAGTTTAAAGAAATAGAAATGGAAGCTTTTGGACAAAAAACCGACACTCCCAACGGATTAATTAATCCAGGGGCAATAAATACTAACTATAATATCATTAAGAATTCCCTGTCAGATAATCCTTTAGAAGATTTTAATGTTTTAGATAGAGAGGGACAAATAGAATTATATTTTAAAAACTTAGCCGAAGAAATAAAGCACTTTAATTTTGAAGCTTCCCTAGAAAATTATGAAAAATTTGGAGAAGAATATTATTCTAGAGATAAAGCCGGAAAATTTATTAATCGCTTAGCCAATCTTTTCGAACTAAATAATAATAATGCTAGAGAAATAATTATTAAAGCTGCGAGAATTAGTGACAAAGATTTAGAAAAGAAAAAATTATTAAAAGAATTTTTAAATCTATCAAATAGTTTTTCGGAAAACATTGAATTAGGAGATTTTGACAATTTTGAAAACGACACCAAAGAAGGTAAAGAAATTGAAAAAAATGTCTTAGAAGTTTTAGGCAACAAGGATATTCAAGACTCCGTAGAAAAGCTAAAGGAAACAATCGCTCCAGAAATAAAAAATCTAATATCAACCTATAAAAACATCAAACAAGAATTAGAAAATATAGACGAAAACAATGAGCTTAGAGAAGATCTTTATAACAAGATCGAAGGAATAATTCAAGAAAAAGAAAAAATCGCCAAAATTCTTTTAAGCGATTATAAAAACATTGATATATCTGAAAATAATTACAAAAATTTAGCACCCTATATTTTCTCAGTAAAATTTATTCAAAATTATTTACATCCTTTTACTAAAAAAATAGAAAAATTTAAGGAAGAATTAGCCAAAGAATTAGTGGCTTAGCAAAAATTATATTATATCATCAATAATGGCAATCATCTCTTGATTGCCATTTTTGATTACCTGAGAAATATTTTTAGACAATTCCTTTTTTAAATCATCATTCATTAGAACATCTTTTACTTCCTTGATAAAAAAATCTGGAGTCAAATTTTTTTCTGACAAAACAACAGCCGCCCTCTTATTCAAAAACTCAGCCGCATTAAACTCTTGATGAGAATTAGGCATTGGTATAAGAAGGCTTGGTTTTGCCAAAAAAGATAATTCTGTTAAAGTAGCCAAACCACAACGAGAAATTACCAAATTAGATAAAGACATTAAGGCCAGCAAATCTTGATGAGGAACAAATTCTATCTTTAAATAATTATCATGATTGAAGTCATTTTTAATATCACGTAAAGATGAGCCAATAATGTGAACAACCCTAGAAAACTTTAATAAACCTTCTAGGGAATCTTTCATTAACTTGTTTAAAGACAAGGACCCCGTTCCCCCACCTAAAACAAGTATTAATGGTAAAGAAGAATCTTTTATTTTATATTTGCCCAAAATTTCGCCACAAGATAAATTCATTTTGCTAAAATCTGGCCCCAAATTACCAATTAACCTAGCATTTTTACCATAAGCCTTTAGGGATGTTGAAAAAGTAACTGTAATTATTTTAGCAACCTTGGACATAATTTTGTTGGCCAATCCCGGAACAACATCTTGTTGATGTATAATAACTGGAATCTTTAATACCCAAGCTGCCCAAGATAATGGCACAGCCACAAAACCTCCAGCACTAATAACCAAATTAGGACTCTCTTTTAACAACAGAAAAAAGGATTGCCAAAATGCTAAAAAAATTTTAAATAAATCAAAAATATTTTTAAAAGAAAAATAACGACGCCACTTACCGCTTAAAATTGGTTTGTAAATAATACCTTCTCTTTTCACCATTTCTATTTCTATACCGGAATAAGTTCCCACAAAAACAAAATCAAATTTATGTTTTAAATCCTTATAAATTTGAAAAAGCGGAGTAACTGACCCACCGGTACCACCACCACTTAAAATTATTTTTTTATTTTTTTTCATAAATTATTATTTATTTTTTTCTATCTTTTGTCGACCAATGCTAACTAATATTCCGCAAGAAGCCAATAGAAACCAAAGGGATGTTCCTCCAGCACTAACGAAAGGAAGCGGTACCCCAGTCATTGGAATAAGGTTTATCATTCCACCAATATTTAAGAAAGCTTGAAAAAATATCCAAACAGAGATTCCAACCGCCATAGATCTTCCATACATATCAGGGGCTCTCTTGGCAATCATCATGCCTTTATAAAAAATAAAAATATACACCAATAATAACAATAAAGATCCAATGAAACCAATTTCTTCAGCAATAACAGGAAAAATAGAATCAGCCCAAACCTCTGGTAAATAATTGAATTTCTGAATACTATTGCCAAAACCACGTCCCCAAAGACCTCCAGAACCTACAGCAATTAGAGATTGATTCACCTGATAACAAATATCTCTATCAAATTCTGGATTTTGCAAACATCTTATTCTATTAATCTGATAGCTCCTCATCAAACCATCGGAATCCGGATTATTTAAATTTGATAAAAAAATTAAAGACGAAAAAACAAAAATCAAAAATAAAATTATTAATTGTTTCATATTACCCTCAGCCACAAAATAGATTGACAAAGCAATCGAAAAAACTAATATAAAAGTCCCCAAATCTGGCTGGGCTATTAGCAATATTCCAATTAGAGAAACAACGGACATAAAAGGCAATAATCCAGTAGAAAATTGTTTCAAATCATCCTGACGAATTTCAACCCAAGCAGAAAGATAAAAAATAAGTAATAACTTTACAGCTTCAGCTACTTGAAATGACTGTCCAAAAATAACAATCCAACTATAAGAAGTACCAAAATTGGCTCTAACGCCTGGAACAAAAACTAATATTAATAAAGAAATAGCCAAAAATAAAAAGAATAAAGAATATTTTTTTAAAAAATGATAATCAATCTTGGCTAAGACAAAAAAAGATATTAAACCCAGAGATAAACCAAATAATTGTTTTTTTATATAATAATAAGCATCCCCAGTATTAGAATGAGCCGTTACTAAAGAGGCGCTAAACAAAATTACTAAACCAAAGACCACTAACAAGAGTATCGTGATAACAAAAGGCTTATCAATTAAACCACTGGAAAAAAATAATTTAACTTTAGGGCCATTATTAACTTTCCTTTCTTTGGGATTCTCTAACCTCCTTGTTTCTTCTCTTTTAAACATCTTATTTTAATTAAAAGTTTTATCAGCAAAAAATATTAAAAGACCTAATAAAGCCATCACCCCTGATACTAACCAAAACCTCATAACAATTTTGCTTTCTGGCCAATTTTGGGCTTGGAAATGATGATGAATAGGAGCTGATAAAAAAACTCTTTTTTTTCTAATTTTCCTAGACAAAATTTGAATAATAACCGACAAAGACTC
>DAOOQF010000022.1:0-15029 GCA_035388665.1 bacterium
CCAACTTTATTAAACTCTTTAATAATATTTTTTTGGTATAGCTTAAAATATTTATGGTTTAAATAAAAAAATACTTTTTCAGCTTTAATATAATCAGAAGCAATTTTAACTCCCAATGACAACTCTGATAAATATTTTTTAATTATATAACCGTCTTTATGTATACCCGGTTCACCTTCAGCCCCATTAATAATCAAATATTTAGTTTTACCTTTGGCCCGAGCTACTGCTTGCCACTTTAGACAAACTGGGAAACAAGCTCCACCTCGACCCACCAAACCAGCTCTCTCTATTTTATTAACAATACTGCCCATAGATTATTAAAATAAATATTTAATTAAGTCAGCTAAACGACAAGAATAACCCCACTCATTATCGTACCAAGCTATTACTTTTATCATGTCGCCTCCGATAACCCTGGTTAAAGAAAGATCCACGATAGCACTATGATTATTTCCAACGATATCAGAGGAAACTAATGGCTCATAAGATGCCTCCACCAATCCTTTATACTTAGTAGCACAAATCTTAGAAAAATGATTATTTATTTCTTCAACAGTAGTTTTTTTCTTTAAAAGAAAAACTACATCACACATCGACCCCACTACCACTGGAACTCGAACAGCCAGACCGTCAAATGTTCCTTTTAGAGAAGGAATGGTTTGATTGATGGCAATAGCAGCTCCGGTTGAAGTTGGAACCATATTAATGGCAGCTGACCTAGCTCGACGTAAATCCTTATGAGGACCATCAACTAAATTTTGATCAGCAGTATAAGCATGAATAGTGGTCATTAAAGCTTTCTTAATACCAAATTTTTGCCTAATAATATCGGTTACTGGAGCCAAACAATTAGTAGTGCAAGAGGCGCAAGAAATAAACTGATCCTTCTTACTAACCTTTTTTTCATTAACTCCCAAAACAATAGTCTTAACACCACCTTCTCCTTTAGCTGGAGCTGACAGAATTACCTTTTGAGCCCCCGCCTTAATATGCATCATTAAGCCCTCCTTATTAGTAAATATTCCTGTACATTCCAAAACAACATCAACCTTCATCTTCCCCCAAGGCAAAAGACTAGGATCTTTTTCTGACAACACAGGAGTTTTTTTATTATTAACAATAATATTTTTTTCATCAGATGAAACTTTTTGATTATATACTCCATAGGCTGAATCATATTTTAGAAGGTGAGCCAAGGTTTTAGTATCAGTTAAGTCATTAATGGCTACAATTTTGTAATTAGGATATTTTTCCAAAATGATTTTAAAAACAGCTCGACCAATACGGCCAAAACCATTAATAGCGATGTTTAGATTTTTAGACATAATTTTATCTTTATTTAATTTTAATTAAAGTTAATAAAATTATATCATATTTTTATAAAAAACAAAAAATAGGCCCTAACAGGACCTATTTTATATATTCTTTTTTCATTAAGCTTCTTTTTTCTTATGTCTATTAATATCAACTTCTACCACCACTCCATTTTCTCCTTGTTTTTCTCCCTTAAAAAAGACATCTACTGATTGTTTTAAAACATGGTGGCCAACTACTTCTCCGCGACGACCATCAACATTTACCCTAGTTCCAATCGGTGGTAATTTTTTAGCCATATCAACGTATCCTTCGTATTCATAAGAAAGACAACACATTAATTTTCCACACATTCCAGAAACTCGATCACTACCTCGATGAACAACTTGTTGAGCTTCGGCCATTTCCGAAGTAATAGAAGAAAAATCCTTGATATGACGTTGACAACAAAGTCCTCTACCACAATGACTAAGATCACCCATTACCCGTGCCTCATCACGACTACCAATTTGAGTTAAACGAATTATACCCTTAAAATAAGAAGACAAATCTTTGACTAAATTTCTAAAATCAACTCTATTATCAGAATAAAAAGCGAAATTAATTCTATTTTTATCTAAAGAAAAATGAACATCAATTAATTTCATTGGTAAATCATACTTCTTAATAACTTGCCGACAATAATCTAAAGCTGATTCTTTTTCCTCATCAGAAACCATTTTATCCAAATCACTTTCTTCGGCCAAACGTATAACTGGTTTAATATCCCTTTTTTCTTCATTACTAATTTCTGAAATATCCTTGAAATCAAAAATTTTTCCGATTTCTTGACCAAACTCAGTTTCTACAACAACATAATCTCCAACCTTTAGACCCTCTTGGTCAGTAAAGCTAAAATTATATTTTTTATCCCAAGAAGCAAATTGTACTTGTGCTATTTTCATGTTTTAAAAAATTATAGAGAATATCTAACAAATTTTATAATATTAGACTCTTCTAAAATGTCTCTAATTTTCTTTTTATCGTCCTTAATATATTCTTGATCAATTAAACAAACTTCGGAATAATATTTTTTAACTTTTCCCTGCATAATATTCTCGATCATATTTTCTGGCTTTCCTTCCTTCAATAATTGCTCGCGATAAATTTCTTTCTCTGTATTTAATTCTTCAGCTGGAACTTCGGATTCCTCCAAGTAACGAGGATTAGTAGCAGCAATATGCATAGCGATATCACCAGCTAAATCTTCTTTACCTGGTTGATCTAGAGCCACCAAAACTCCGATTTTACCACCTAAATGAGAGTAGGCTGAAACTGTTTGACCAGCTACAATGGCTATTCTACCTAAAGCAATTTTTTCTCCAATAACGCCACTTAAAGTATTAATTTGATCTTCTACAGTAACCCCGTCTAATTCCATTTTAGCTAATTCATCGGTATTGTTTGGTTTATTATTCTTAATTACTTCCATTATTTTATCAATCAATTCCTGAAATTTCTCATTTCTGGCCACAAAATCAGTTTCTGAATTTAATTCTACCAAATAAGCTTCGGTTTTATCAGAGTTAGTATCCACTTTAATAATTCCCTCTCCGGCCTCACGTTCACTTCTCTTAGCCGCTTTGGCAATTCCTTTTTTTCTAAGAATTTCAATAGCTTTTTCTAAGTCTCCACCAACTTCATCTAGGGCCTTTTTACAGTCAACCATTCCAGCCCCAGTTCTCTCTCTTAATTCTTTTATTTTTTCCATATTTTTATTTTTTAATTATAATTTAAAACAATCAACAAACAAATTAACTTAATTTTATATTTTTAGCATTAATTAAATTCTCCTTAATAGTATCTAAAATTAAATCAACAGTTTTAGTAGCATCATCATTAGCTGGGATTGGGTAAGCGGCTAAATCAGGATTAACATTAGTATCACAGATTGCAATGATTGGGATATTTTTATTTTGGGCCTCAACTACAGCAGTGCTTTCTTCTTTTAAATCCCAAATAAACAAAGCATCTGGTAATTTTGTTAAACCAACCAATCCCCCTACTCTTTCCTCTAGTCTCTTAATTTCTCTGTCAAAATCCAATTGTTCTTTTTTAGTATATTTACTTAATTTTCCGCTTTCTCGATCATTAATCAAATCTTGATATTTTTTAATAGATTTTTTAATAATTGGAAAATTTGTTAAAAGCCCTCCGATCCATTTACCAGTGATATGAGGAACCTTGGCTTCTTCGGCCATTTTTTTCATAGAACCTTTTACTTGTTTTTTAGTACCAACAAAAAGAATAACTTTATCCTCTTGGATAAGTTTAATCATATACTCTAAAGCTGATTTTAATTGCTCTTGAGTTTTTTCTAAATTAATAATATAGATACCATTTTTCTTAGTAAAAATAAATGGTTCCATTTTTGGATGCCAACGATTAGTGCGATGACCAAAGTGCATACCAGCCTTCATCATCTCTTCTAGTTTTGGAATATTCATATTTTTTTCTTTTACCTCGTAAAAACGAGCCTCTGTTTGCAAAATTTATATTTGTTTTAATAATATAAACAAGAAAATTTGGGCAAACATGTTTTTTAATTAATAAAAAGCCTAAATCTTCCATATTTAAGCTGTTTACATATTAGCTAATTTAAAAACTAAAGTCAAGCCAAAACCTTGACAAAACAAGCAATTTATATTTAAATAATATATAGTTACTTAACAATCTAAAAGAAAGGAGTTATCATGAAAAAAACACTAGTAATATTACTTGTTTTAATAATATTTACTGGATGCAGTACTGCCACCTACATAATAACAGACTACGAATCTTCTGTTGTGATTGAAAACAAGACTGATTATGACCTGGTTATAATAGTCAACTCTATGGACACACTAAGAATAAGATCGGGAGAGGGAGATACTTTTGGAAATAAAGGAGAGAAAAGAATAAACAATTCTTTTGAGATTTATTTTACCTACAAAAAAAAGACTAGGTATAAATATATTGAAAGAGTTTTTACTTCCAAAAATTATTTTGCTGATTCTTGGATTATTAAAAACTCGGATCTTTTCTAAAGAACATAAGTGCTTTAAACAAGCACTTTTTTATTTTTCAAAATATTTTCTATATCTAAATAATTTTTACACAACATAATTTTACTTCTTAATTCTGATGCTCCAGCAAAATCTTTTAGATACCAAGCTAAATGACCCTTGAATTCGCTAAAACTAATCTCGCCTCTATTTTCTCTAGTTAATTTTAAGTGCCTCAAAACTACTTCAATGGCTATTTTTTTTCTGTTCTCACCTGATATGTTTTGCCAGTCTTTAGAAAATATCCAAGGTTGACCCAAGGCGCCCCTTCCAAAACCAATTCCATCAACTCCCGTTTTATCCATAATTTCCACTGCCTCATCGAGGTTATTTATTCCTCCATTAGCTAAAATTATTCCTGAAAAATAATTTCGACTCTTTTTAATTACCTCCAAATCAATTGGTCCAGAAAATAATTGTTTTAAGGTTCTACCGTGAATCATTAAGGCAGAAACCGGCAAATCTGAAATATTTTGTAAAAATTTTATCAAATCAACCGAGAAGGCTTCGGTTCTAACTTTTATAGACAAGGGCAATTTAGTGTTTTGCAAAACTGCCTCAATGATTTCTCGACTTAATTTTAAATCTGACATTAATTTAGATCCAGCTCCCTGCTTCAAGACCTTATTCACTGGGCAACCAAAATTGATATCAATTCCATCTGGCTTAATTTCTTTTTCGATAATTTTAACAGCTTTAATAAAATGATCCTTATTGGATCCAAAAATCTGAACAATATATGGTCTTTCTTTTTTATCAAACTTTATCAATTCTAAGGTTTTGGTTGGATTATAATTGAGAGCCGAAACCGAGGCCATTTCACTATAAACAACATCAGCTCCATATTCTCGACAAAGCAAACGAAAAGCCGAATCTGTAAATCCGGCTAAAGGGGCTAAGGCCAAGATTGGTTGACCCTTTTTACTTTTTTTTAATTCTTGCCAAAAATTTTTCATTATTTATTTTTTTATTAATTCCATTTTCCCATCCGGTAAATCATTAACATCATAACCAAAATCTATTAGTTGTTGTCTAAGATTATCGGATTTGGCAAAATCTTTTTCTTGTCGGGCTCTCTCCCTTTCAGCAATTACCTTTTTAATTTCTTCGGGATACTCTGAAACAAAATCTTCTTTTTTAAGTATCTCAGAAAAATTTAAACCCCAAACCCTATCAAAATCTAAAATAGTTGCTAATTTATCCTCATCGCTTAAAATTGATTTTAAAATTTCAGAAATTAATGACAAAGTTTTGGGTGTATTAAAATCATCAAATAAATATTCTAAAAACTTATCTTTAAAACTTTTATCAACCACGCCAATTTTGTCACCTAATTTTTCTATCTTGCTAATTAACCCAGTTAACCCCTTTTGAGCTGCCTTCAAAGCTTCAAAGGTAAAATTTTGTCTAGACCGATAATGAGCTTGTAAATAAAAATAACGCAAAGACATTGGAGAAAAACCTTTAGATTCAATATCGTCGAGGCTATAAGCAGTACCCTCAGACTTAGACATTTTTCCATCATTTAACAATAAATGTTCATTATGAACCCAATAATTAGCTAATTTAACGCCATTGGCTGCCTCACTCTGAGCTATTTCATTGCTATGATGAACACTAACATGTTCAATTCCGCCCATATGAATATCAATTGTTTCTCCTAAATTCTTCTTAATCATAGCCGAACATTCTAGGTGCCAACCAGGAAAACCATATCCATTTTCTACCAAAGGAGATGAGAAAGGTGATGGCCAAAACTGTAAAGCGTTTTTATGAGAACCAGCTTTAAAAAACCATAAAGCAAAATCTCTTGGATCTTTTTTCTTGGGATCACTAATATTTCCTCGTCCAGCCCCGGTCTTATTTTTCTCGGGCTTACGTCCAGATAATTCATCATAAGTTTTAAATTTTTCAACTTCAAAATAAACTGCTAAATCAGTAACATAAGCATAACCCTTAACTATCAATAATTGGATAATCTCTATCATCTCGCTGATATTTTCCGTAGCTCGAGGTTTAAATTTTGGTTCCAAAATATTTATTTCCCTAGTATCGTTTTCATAAATTTTTATGAATTTGCTAGCAATTTCATCAGGTGATTTTTGTTCCTTTAAAGATGTTTTTTCCATTTTATCTTCACCTTCATCTTCATCAGAAGTCAAATGCCCGACATCAGTATAATTTCTAACCATAGAAACATCATAATTCAAATATTTGAAAGATCGATGAATTATATCGGCACAATAAGCTCCGCGTAAATTGCCGATATGTTGAGTCCAATAAACTGTCGGGCCACAATAATAAAAAGAAAGACTGCCGGCTTTAATCGGTTTAAATTCCTCCTTTTTTCTGCTCAAAGTATTATATATTAAAATTTTCATATTATTTTGATATTTTCTTCATTAAGCTAGCATAAAATTCTAAATTATTCAAACTAGCCCATTTTTGACCTAACCCTTCATTAACTTTAAATAAATGTTGCAAGTAAGCCAAAGAATTATTATTTAATTCCATCAATTTAGAATTCTTGTTAATCTTTTCAAAATTATTGGAAAAAACTGTTTTTTTAATATTAACCTCCTTATAAAAATTAATTGATTTAATATCATTTTGGTTCTTAAATTGATATAGTTTTCCATGTCGGCCCTCTCTGGTCGGAATCACACAATCAAACATGTTCCAGCCCATTTTATAACAACGATAAATATCAGCTGGAGTACCAATCCCTAAAGCAAATTTAATTTTGTCATCAGGAATAATTTTAGCAGTATAATCCAAAATATCGAATAGAAAATTACCTTGCTCATCGATAGGTCGAGCACCAAAACCATAGCCAGCAAAAGAAAAACTTTCTCCTAAAAACTTTTTATCATTGATATTAGCCAAACCGTCTAAACATTTTTTTCGAAGCTCTCGACTAAGACCACCCTGAATTACAGCTATTAATTTTGGCCTATTAATTTCAGATATCTTTCTTTTTTTAATCTGACGAATATATTCTTGATAACATCTCTGAGCCCATTTGATTGTTCTCTCTACTGATAAATTAATGGCCTTTTCATCAAAACCATAAGGAGGGCAATCATCTAAGCATACTATAAAGTCAGTCCCTAAATCAAATTGAATTTGAATTGATTTTTCTGGAGTAATTTCGTGACGAGACCCATCAATCGGCGACTTAAAAACAGCTCCATTATCGTCAATTTTTCCTAAAGACTTGCTCTTATGAATTAAAGAAAATATTTGAAATCCTCCGCTATCAGACAATAAAGGCCTTTTCCAATTCATAAAATTATGGATTCCTCCGGCTTTTTTTATTATTTTAATTCCTGGTTGAAGATAGAGATGAAAAGTATTAACCACTAAAGCTGAAATGCCTGAGGACAATAGTTCCGAATTATTACACATCTTAATAAAACCACGAGTAGCGTCTGGCATAAAAAGAGGTAATTTTATTTCTCCATGTGGAGTTTTTATAGTATTTATTTTTTTGATAGCCATAATCTTTTTATCTAACTCGTCCATCGTTACTAAAACTAGCAATAGAATCGTCCTCTAAGCGACTAGTTTTAGCCTCTGTTTTTTTATTAATAATCGAGCCAGTTTCAATATCAGTGGCCTCTAAAGAGGATCCTGAAGAAAGAATCATTATTTTATTATACTCAGATTCTGTTGGAGTAATACTAACAGAAAAATTTACATCAACCTTCTCTATGCCCAAAGGCCAACGACTTAATGTCCAAATAACTTTATTTGTAACCGGATCAAACATAATATTACCAGCGCTAATACTAAAACTATCTTCCCAAATAACGTAGGCTGGTAAATTCAATTCTATTTTTATATCTCGAAGCTCATGCAAAGTATTACTTAAGCTCCAATAATATTTAAAAGATGTTTTCTCCCCTACCACCGGAGGTAACGGACCTGATCCAACTGGAATATTATCTTCATCAAAATAAAGAACCTTTTCTTCCAAAACTAAATCACTATTAATTTTGTTAATAATTGTATTACTTCTATTATCAGTTAATCGATCGCCATCTTCCTCCAATTCCTCAATATTACCAATACTAAATTGAGCATAATTTTTTATTTCTAAGTTTTGCCCAAAGTCTATTTTATCAAAATCGGATACTTTAATAGAGAATTTTATTTCCCCACCTTCTCCAGGAGCCAATTCCTTTAAGCCAGGAATTTCTTGAGAACTCCAACTAATAGTTTTTCGACTAATCTTTCCATTATTAGAATCCTTTAAGCTCGACCAATCAAGAAAATTGCTATCCAAAACAGCCATAATCACCAAATCTTTCATGTTTTTATCACCCTTATTTGAATATTTAATAACATAATCAATATTGTCACCAAAATTTATTGGGAAATCAGTAGAACTATCATTCTGTGACAAGCTTAGATGCAAATCACTCTTGATTATTTCCAAATTTATAGGCTTCTCTAAAAACACAAACTCTTTTTGACTCTCATCAATATATTTTAAATTCCAACTAAAACTTTCTTGATCATTTCTCTTCTCACTTATTTTATATTTAAAATCAAACTCCATTTTTTCGACAGAAATATCTTCCGTTTTAGGAGTTATTTTAAAATTATTATCATTTATTTTTTCAATAATAATAACTTCGGAAAAATCTTTGTTTTCTATATTTTTAACCGAGAAGATTTCTTCGGGCCCATCAAAGGAAATAACAAAATCTTTTATTTTATCGAAAGGAAAATCTTTTAAAGTAATTTTTAAAGGATATTCCTCTCCAACCAAGACTGTTGAAAAATAATCTTCCTGAAATTGAAACGGCAAAGAACTAACCATAACAGAATTAAAGCTCTCTTTTCCAAAATTAGAGGAAATACCACTAATCTCATAACTACTTTTTATAGAGAACAGATTGTTAATCCCCTCTTTGTTAATCATCTTGCCACGAATTTTTATTTTTCCCCCTATTTTAGCGCCAAGGCTTTCTATTACCCAATTCTTATTATCTTCAGTTTTATCAATTGAGTAAACCTCTAACAAGATAAAATTGTCAGGATAAGTAATGCTCAAATTAACATTATTTAAATTATAATTACTAGAGTTTTTATATTCTATTTCATAATAAAACTCCTCCCCTAAAGATATTTTTTCTGGAGAAATTATAGAAATGTCCAAGACCGAAGAGTTATTCTGCTCACCCCTAAAATAATTAAAAGCCCAAAAAGAAGCCCCCGCTACTAAAGAAAAAAACAAAACAAAATAAAATAAAGAAACCCAAAACCCCCTCTTTTTCTTTATTTTAATAGTTTTAAAATCTGGCAAATCACCATCATCACTATATATATCCATTAAATTACTTTCAATTTCACTTTCAGAAAAACGAGAATTTTTTGGCAAATCTTTTGAAGTTAATTTTAAATCTTTTTCCGATGTTTCCTCAGGATCATGAACTAGATCCTCCTTAACATTCTCCTTCTCAATATTTTCTTTTTTAATATCATTCTTTTTTATCTCATTATCAATCTTGTGCCTAGTAAAAAGAAAATTGTCATTTTTATTTTTTTTACCCATATATTTTAAATTAATAATTATTCAAACATAATAACTAAATAACGATCAGAGCCCAAATCTCCAGAAAATTTAATCAAATTATTGCTGTTGATGTTTTGCGGATAAGTCCAAATAGGTCTCAAGTCGGTATTATTTAAAAAATCAAAATTAAAATTAATATTGCCAGATCCTGGCTGCTTTTGCCACAATAAGGAATAATTTTTTAGATTAGCTCCATAAAAATTATGAGGCAATCGATATTCTATTTCTATTATTTGTTCCTGTCCAGGATCTAACATGGTCCAATTAGCAAAGACTGTTTTTTCAGATTCTTGATAAATTTTTGTCCCACTAGATAAATCTATTTCGGCTCGATTTTCTCCACTCTCTAAAATAGGGTTTTTTTCATAAAAATCTTCAGAATCTTTAAAATAATTTTTATCCGGAGAAGAAAAGCCTTTAGCGCCGAGCAAGCTACTGCCCATAGGGACATAAACCCTCAACCAATTAACATTTCTTACTCCGTAAAATAAGTCACTCTTATTACCAGTGTGTTTTCTAATTATCGTTAATTTATTTATTATTGACCCGTCAGCATCTATTTTGGTTGATAAAGAATAATTATTATCAATAACTTTATCTGTCTTGCCACCAGCAATATTGGAATTGATTATCATCAAATAATCAAGAGGGGCTTCTTTTACTTGACCAGCCCAAGACCTATTTTCTACTTCATTCTGAATATCTTTATTTGTAAAATAAAGTAAAATATTTTTCTGAGATAAATTTTTTTCTATGATTCCTAAGCTTTTTATTAATAAATCTTTATCAAATCTCTCTGAAAATCTTGCCATAATTTCCAACATCAAATCCCCAATTATCTTTTTTGGTTCGTTTCGAACTAAACCCTCCTTGGATTCTATAGTAGAAGAAGATATTTCAGAACTATAAATATCGCTACTAGTGGCTACTCGATCCAAAATATCTGTTTTTAAATCTTTGTCTTGATAAACTTCTGGTTGTCCAATAACCTCAACCACTTCCTGTATAATATCCCAATAATTATCTTCGCCAATTATTACTCCATATTTTTCGGTCAAATCAACTGGTCCAATAATCTTCAAAATATCGCCCAAAATATCTGGCGTAATACTAATAACCCCGTCGACACTGGATCCACCGCTCTTCTCATAAAACCACATTAAATTTTTGGCTGACATTTTCCAATCTGGCCACCAATTGGCATCCCAAAAATACCAGACAGACTTAACTAGGTGGAGCGGTTTAGGAGCTTCCACTAAAACTCTCATTCCACCTTCAGTATCATAAGAACCTCCAGCTGGGATTTCAATATTTGCTATTTTCCCTCTTTTTAAATCAACGATAGCATAACTACCAATGAATCCACCAGTTGCTCTAATCTCAGAGTTATTTTGAAACACAATTAAATATCTCCTATCCGAATCAATTCCTAAGAAATCCTTAATACCGGGAATTAAATTTAAAAAAACATTAAAATTTTTCTCCAAAATAAGAGATTTTTCTCTAATGTCAACAAATTGATCCCTATAATCTTCTGGTATTGATGATGCCTTTATTCTCTTAAGATATTTGTTAATCTTCTTTATATCATCTTCAGTTTTTTTGCTATAAAAATAAAAATCAGAAAAATAATCCTGATTGTCGACTTTAGAATCGGATAAAGACCTCAACAAAGAATCCACCGCTAAACTAAAATTATCTCCAGCCGAAGAAATATATAAACCAACTTTGGCTATGTCTTTAGACTCAGAGGCTAATTTTATCTTATCATCTCTAGAGAATGAAGCTAAAAAGATAATAAATTCATCAATTTTATTTAATTCTTGATTAATCAACAAAAAATTTTCACCGGCTTGAAAAAAATTCTCCTGAGCTAAGTTTAAATTTAATTGAGAAAATCCTGAAGAAGCGTCATTTAGATTAGACAAGGCTTCAAAAGAATAATTCATCAAATTATTTTGAGTTTTATTTTCTGAAACCAATTTGTAATAACTAAATAATTTGAACGGGACAATTAATAAAAAAAGGAACAAAACAAAAAACCAAATGGATTTTTTTGGAGGAGAAGAATAAGTCCTACTAATGTCAAAATTTATTATTGGAATATTTTTTATTTTATTAACGATTTTCTTTTCTCTAATTATTTCTTTTTTAATTTCTTTTTTTATTTTCTTGTCAATATTTTTTTTCGTTCTCTGATTAATCTTAAGGGTTAATTTTAAAATCTTTTTAATAAAGCCCAATATATCCTTAATCCAATCTACAAAAAAAACAACAACAGCTCTGATAATTTTATAAATAAAAAATAAAACTGGGTAAAAGCTAGTTTTTTTAAATTTAGAAGAATTAAAAGGAACCTTAAAAATAATTTTCTTAAATTTATTAAAACTCTTTTCTCTTTTTAAAAAATCACTAGACTCGTTAGCTCCTCTCTGATTTATATTAGGTTGATATTCTTCTAATATTTTTTCTTTTTTATCGTTTCTTAAATCAACCACAAAACTAGATCTTCGATCATCCTGCAAAATATCAATTTTATGTTTTTTTATTTCCATATTTAATTACTGTAAATAAATTTTCCAAGTAGCAAAAGCACAATCCCACCAATTATATTTTTTACATTGCTCCCTTCCTCTCTCAATCATTTCTTGCCTCAAGCTACTATCAGACAAAACTAGATTAAGTTTATCAAAAAAATCCTCTTTGCTTTGTGGATTAAAAAAAATAGCTGAATCTCCCAGTATTTCTGGCATGCTTCCAGCCCCAGAACTCAAAACTGGACAACCCTTGGCCATAGCCTCAAGCGGAGGCAACCCGAAACCTTCGTATAAAGAAGGAAAAACATAGACCAAGGCCTTTTTATAAAAAATCTCTAATTTATCATCTGGCACATAACCAGCAAATATTACTGGATTAATTTTTTGAGAGGAGAAAAGCTCTTCGGCAAAATCCTTTAAACCCTTATAAAAATAATCCTCTTTTCCGACTAAAACTAATCTAAGCTCATTGTTCTTATTATAAATTTCAAAAAAATTTTTTATTAAAAAATCTAAATTTTTATGAGGATAAGCATTTCCAACATATAAAAGAAAAGGCTTTTCGATACTATAATCTTTTAGAACTTCGCTATTATCAAGCTTAGCCACAAATAAGGAATCTGTTCCTCTGGCTAGATTTGCCACGCCCTCATAAATAACTTCAATCTTTTCTGGCTTAATTTTGAATTGTTCAATTATGTCATTTTTAGTAAAATTTGAAACTGTAATAATCTTGCGAGATCCATTCAAGGCCCTTTTAATAATTATCCTATAGAACAAATCTTTTAAATAATAAATAAAAGGACTCAAAGTAGTAGCTCTAGTTGTTTTAAATTTAGTCAGAATTAAATCATGAATAGTCACAACAAACTTAGTGGGCACAAAAAAAGGAACATTAAAATGGCAAAAATGAATTAAATCTAATCTTTCCCGCCAAATATAAAAAGGCATTAATAATTGTTCTCTTAGAGTATACCAACGAACTTCAACCAAAACCTTCTTAACATTTTGATATTTGTCGATAATCAATTCATCAAAATTATCTCTTCTTAAAAAAATAACATAATTATTATTAGGATCTAACTTTAAAATATTATCAACTATTTCTTGAGTATAGCGACCCAACCCCTTGCCTATCGGACCATAAAAACGAGCATCAATACCAATTGTTTTTTTATTTTTATTATTCATTTATTTTTTATCCAAAAGGTAAATTGCTTGGAGGATTTTTTTTGGTTGATTTAGAACTTATTTCTGGCTTTTTATCGCTTGGAATATCAATCAATTGATCATCTCGATCCTCGGTATAAATATTTTCCTCCTTAATAATTTTTTTGTTTTTAGAAGAAAAGTCTCCTTGCAATAATTCTTCTTCCAATGATTCCGTATCAACCTTAATAGAGTCATCCAAGGCTAAATTTGCTGGTGGTTTATATCTCTTAGAAGAAGTCTTTTGAATTAATGGAGCGTTAGCAGTGGCCTCTATTGGGAAATGCCAAATAGTAGCTAATTCCTCTATATTTAATAAATAAGGAGTACAACCAGCCCAATCATCTCTATTTATATAATTAGTTATTATATTATTTTTCTTTTTTACCAATCGACTTCCTTTATTAAAATAAACTGTCTTGGTAGCGGTTCTTTTCATGTCGGGCTTAAAACTATTTAAATCCAGAGCGGAAAACTGTTTAATATATCCAACAAAACCATTGACCACCTTAGCTTTGTTCATAACTTCTTTTTTTGCCAAATAAACAACTCTAATTTTACAAAGAAATCCAATTTTGGCCGACTTATTTTCGATAGCCTCTATTTTTTTCTTCTGTTTGGGGGTTAATTCCATCATCGATAATTTTTTAAAATCATCTTTTTTGTCACTTCCTACATCGCCCCAAAGAGAATAAACAGCTTCGCTTAAATCAGAAATTATCTCCACAATTCCATCAATAATTTTATTTAAAAAACTAGTTTTTGGTTTTTTACCTAAAATTTTATCAATTTCACCCTGACCATCATCAACCCAATCAAAACCAGTTGGTATAACTATTATTTGATACATTAGATTTTCTCCACGACGAAGGCTGCTACAAAGTTCCATTAATTCGGCCATAGGATCCCTAAAAACTGTTTCGTCTGGACCAAAACGATGCTCAAACTCTTGATAAGTTTTAATGGGATACATATAGTGAGCTGATTGAATAAATTCTGACCCCCAAATATCATATTCATCATCTGGAAATTTCTTAGGAAAATTTTCACAATAATCATCTACTTCAATAATTTCGGCATCTGGATATTGAGAATAAACAGCTGATTCTACTAAATTTCTAAATTGAATAGGTGTTCTAATTATAAATTGGGTATAGCCCTCTAAACTAACTATCTCAAAACTAAAAGATAATTGAAATTCCCCGCCAAACCAGGTATCAAAAAAGTTTTGAGTTCCATGAGCACCACCTAAATAAGAAAACAAATTTTACAATCTCCCTTGGCAGTGGAAAATTTGTT
>DAOOQF010000023.1:0-14594 GCA_035388665.1 bacterium
CCAATCCTCTAACAGGAAGTTTGGGTGTAGTGACTGTTAATATGGCCAGATTAGGATATTTAGCTAAAGATGAAAAAGACTTTAAAGAAAGATTATTAAAATTAATGAATTTAGCTAAAGATAGTTTAGAAATTAAGAGAAAGGTAGTTGAAAACTTTACCGAAGAAGGGCTTTATCCTTATTCCAAGCATTATTTGGCGGAAATTAAAGAAAGATTTGGCTCTAGCTGGAAAAATCATTTTAATACTATTGGATTGAACGGGATGAATGAGGCCGCTGTGAATTTATTGGGAGAAAATATTGCTAGTGCTAGAGGATATAAATTTGCCTTGGATATTATGGACTTCATGAGAGAAACTATTTCTAAATTTCAGGAAGAATCAGGTGATCTTTTCAACTTAGAAGCTACACCGGGAGAAGGTTGCACTTATCGTTTTGCTAAAAAGGATCAAGAAATGTATCCAGATTTGATTTGCGCTAATAATGACATTGTAAAAGCTGGTCAAGGTGATCCTTATTATACAAACTCAACCCATTTACCAGTTAGCTTTACCGATGATATTTTTACAGCCCTAGATTTACAAGACGAACTTCAAACTAAATATACTGGAGGAACTGTTTTGCATGGATTCCTAGGCGAAAGAATCAGCGATCCCGAGATTACTAAAAAATTAGTTAAGACAATAGTTGAGAATTATAAATTACCATATTTTACAATTTCTCCAACCTTTTCTGTTTGTCCTATTCACGGATATTTACCAGGAGAACATAAATATTGTCCAAAATGTGATGAAGAAAAAGGACTGGGGGTATTTGCTTATAATCAAATACCAGATGATAAAAATATTGAAACCTGCTCTTGCTAATTTTGCTTTTTAGAAAAATATATTTTATAATAATTAATAATAAGGCTTTCATCTTTTATAAAAATATGTCAGCTTTAGAACAAAAAAATATGAGCCCAATTCAAACTAACAACAGAACAGAATGTGTTGTTTATGCTAGAGTAGTTGGCTGGCTTACTCCTACAAAATGTTATAACAAGGGGAAGGCGGCTGAGTATGTTGACAGAAAGACTTATAAACTTAAGGCTGAAAAGATTAGCGAATAATATTAATAATTGTCGAAATTATTGTGTTTCCGTTAGTTTTTAATTTTTAAAATGGTAATTGGTGGATTAGAAAAACTTAGTTTAATTGATTTTCCCGGACAAATTTCAGCTATTATTTTTACCAAATCCTGTAATTTTCGTTGCCATTTTTGTTACAACCCTATGCTTGTCCTGACTAATGGTGAGGGTGAGAATGAATATAGAGAAGAAGATTATTCTCAGTTTCCCGAGAAAGATCTTCTTCTTTTTTTAGAAGAAAGGAAAGGGAAATTAGGAGGTGTTGTAATATCTGGCGGAGAACCAACCCTACAGCCAGATTTAAAAGAGTTTATTACCAAAATAAAAGAAATGGGATTTAAGGTAAAGCTGGATACTAATGGAACTAATCCGGAAATTGTAGAAGATTTAATTAATAATAATCTTCTTGACTATGTAGCCATGGATATTAAGGCTCCCTTGGATAAGTATGAAAAAGTAATCGGCGTTCGAGTCGATTTAGAAAAAATTAAACAATCTATAAAATTATTAATGAAGGATTTAATTCCGTATGAATTTCGCACTACTCTGGTGCCGGGATTACATGAATTAGACGATATTATTAAAATGTCAGAAGAAATATCTGGGGCTAAAAAATGGTTTTTACAAAGGTTTAAATCAGATACGGAATTGGTAAATTCTGAATTTAAAGGGCTAGGAGCTTTTAAAATGACAGAGATAGAAACGGTCTTAAAAAAAGCTCAAAAAAACGTCCCAAATTGTGAGGTTAGGGAGTAAAAATTGGTTTGATTTTAAAATATTTTTTTGCTATAATTCTTTTATAAGATAAATTAATTTTTTAAAAGTATGAAAATAGCAGAAGAAGAAAAAAAGACCGAGAATAATGAAGAATTGGGAGAATTTTTTGAGAAAGGGCTAGAACTGAATGATTTGGTTAGAGAAAATATAAAAGTAAGTCAAGAAATCCTAAGTTTAACTAAATATATAAAAAAATATATTATTTGGCAGAAGATTTTTAGTTGGATAAAGCTATTTTTAATAGTTGTTCCAATAATCTTAGCTTTTATATATTTACCTCCCTTTTTAAAGGATTTTTCAGCATCAGTTCAGGGGATGATTGGGTCGGTCAATGGTTTGGTTGGCCTTTAATTTTATTTTTATAAATTTTATATGGATAATGAAGTAATGTTTTTTGCTCAAACTAATTTTCGCAATGAAATGCGTCGTTTTGGTATAAAAACCGATGATCGTCGACGTCATATGTATTTGATTGGAAAAACTGGAATGGGAAAATCTACTATTTTGGAGAATATGATTATCGAGGACATTAGAGCTGGCCGAGGTGTAGCCGTGGTTGATCCTCATGGAGATTTAGCCGAAAAAATTATTCAATACATACCAGAAGAAAGGGTTAAGGATGTGGTTTACTTCAACCCATCGGACATTGATTTTCCCATTGCTTTCAATTTGGTAGAGCAAGTTGAGCCTCATTTGCGTCATTTGGTGGCCTCTGGTTTGATTGGGGTATTCCAAAAATTATGGGCTGATTCCTGGGGGCCTCGTCTAGAATATATTTTAAGAAACGCTATTTTAGCTATTTTAGATTTTCCTGGGTCAACTCTTTTGGGCGTTGTTAGAATGTTGTCCGACAAGGATTATAGAAAAAAAGTAGTTTCCAATATTAAAGATCCAGTGGTGAAGTCTTTCTGGGAAAAAGAGTTTTCCAGTTATGCTGACAAATTTGCTTCAGAAGCGGTTTCTCCAATTCAAAACAAAGTTGGACAATTTTTGTCTAGCTCTTTTATGAGAAACATCGTTGGTCAAGTTAAGTCTTCTATTGATATCAGAGAAATAATGGATGGTAGAAAAATATTAATAATGAATTTGAGTAAGGGAAGAATCGGAGAGGATAATTCAGCTTTGCTTGGGGCTATGATGATTACTAAAATTCAATTAGCCGCCATGAGTCGAGTTGATATTGACGAACAGGAGAGGAAAGATTTCTATCTATATATTGATGAATTTCAAAATTTTTCTACTGAGAGTTTTGCTAATATTTTATCAGAGGCCAGAAAATACCGCCTTAATTTAATCATGGCTCACCAATATATTGAGCAATTAAATGAGAGAGTTAAGCCGGCAGTTTTTGGAAACGTCGGTACTATTATTGTTTTCAGAGTAGGGGCTGCTGATGCCGAAGAATTAGTTAAAGAATTTACCCCCGTTTTTACTGAAGAGGATATTGTTAATTTGCCAAAATATGAAATGTATTTGAAGTTGATGATTGATGGAATTGCTTCTGACCCATTTTCGGCTCGAGGTTTGCCACCTCTTTCAATTGAGGATAAAACCAATAACACAGAGAAAGTTATAAATTACTCTAGGGAGCAATACGCTTCCAAGAAAGAGATTGTAGAGGAAAAAATTATGTTATGGCATCAAGATTATTCTAATAGTGATTCTGATAAAAAGTCTGATAATAAATTTGATAATAAATCTGGTAGAAAAGAAGAAGGCTTCGCTTCAAAATGTTCTTCTTGTGGGGTTGATATTGTTACTCCGTTTAAGCCCGATGGAGTTAGACCAACTTATTGTAAGGATTGTTTGAATAATCCAGACAAAAGGAAAGCGCCGGCCGTTAGTAAACCAGCAGGAGCCAATTTTAAAAGAAATAATACTCCTAATAATTTTATAAACAAAGAAAAAAATTCTTCTACTCCTAAATTCAATCCTAAATCAAACTCTTTCTCGAGGTCAAATGTAAAAGTTAATTCTGCTGTAAATATTAAACCAGAAAAAATAGAGACAACCGAAGAAATAATCGATGATATTAAGGCTTTGAGTTTGGATGATTTAAAACAGGCCAAGCCCATTGGATTTCGTTCTCCTAGAAACAATAATACTGAAAAAGAAATTAAAGAAAACATTAGTGGAGAAATGAGGGAGGGCGAAAATATTAATTTAGAAAACTAAAAAACTAAATATGGATTATTTAAAAGTAGCCAAGGCCACTGAGCTTTCTGGTAGAGACAGAAAGATTTACCGATCTTTGGAAATCCTTCCGGGGTTTTTATCAGTTGGCACTCTGTTGATTTTAATAGTTTTTTCTTATTTTCAGCCAACCTGGGTGGCTTATTTTTTGATAGCTTTTAATGTTTATTATTTTTTATTAGTTATTTTTTTAGCTATTTATTTAATTAATTCTTACAAAAAATTAAAGCATAACAGAAAAATAGACTGGTTTAAAAAATGTGAAGAATTACCCTCAGAGAGAGAAAAATTATTAGAAGGTAGTTTGGGAAAGAGTGGATGGGTTTGGCAAGATATTATTCACATGGTGGTTCTTCCAACTTATAATGAAAGCATCGAGGTTATTAGAACTAGCTTTAATGGATTGATTAATAATGGTTATCCGAGCGAAAAGATGATTATAGTTTTGGCCATGGAGGAAAGAGTGGGAGAGAGTGCCAGAGAAAAAGCCAAAATAATTGAGAAAGAGTTTGGGCATTATTTTAGAAAATTTTTTGTTTCTTTTCATCCTGATATTGAGGGGGAGCTAAAAGGCAAGGGCGCTAATCAAGCCTATGCTGGTAAATTAGTAAAAGCAGAAATTATTGACAAAGAGGGAATCGATTATGACAAAATTCTAGTTAGCGTTTTTGACATTGATACAGTGGCCTCTTATAATTATTTTTTCTGCCTGACCTATAAATTTTTAACGGTTCAAAATCCTTATCGAGCTAGCTATCAGCCAATACCGGTTTACCATAATAATATTTGGCAGGCTCCTTTTTTTGCCAGAGTTTCTTCAGCTTCTAATACTTTTTGGCAAATGATGCAACAAATTAGACCAGAAAAATTGGCCACTTACTCATCTCATTCTATGACCTTTAGGGCCTTGGTTGATATTGGTTTCTGGGCAACTAATATGGTTAGTGAGGACTCTCGAATATTTTGGCATTGCTTTTTATATTATAAAGCTGATTATCGAGTAGAGCCATTATATTTTCCAGTCTCTATGGACGCTACTTGTGATGAGAATTTTATAAAGACCGCCAAGAGTTTATATAAACAACAAAGACGTTGGGCTTGGGGTAGTGAGAATGTTCCATATTTAGTTTTCAATTTTTTTAAAAAAAGAAAAGACTTAAAAAAGAGAAAGGCCTTGAGACATATCTGGATTCAGATTTATGGTTTTCATTCTTGGGCCACAACAGCTTTAATTATTGGGTTTGTAGGTTGGTTACCAATGATATTGGGTGGGGATAGATTTAATGAAACGGTTATAGCCCTTAATTTACCGGCTATTACTCAAACCTTAATGACAATTTCTATGATTGGGCTACTTATTTCAGCCACTATATCTTCCTTGTTATTACCAAAAAAACCAAAAAATTATGGATTTTTTAGAAGTATTAAATTATTTTTTGAATGGATCTTTGTTCCAGTCTCTATTATAATCTTTGGTGCCATTCCTTGTATTGATGCTCAGGTTAGGTTGATGTTGGGTAAATATATGGGATTCTGGGTTACTCCTAAATCTCGTTAGTTATTATTATTTTTTATGTCTAATAAATATAATCTTAGTCCAACTGAAAAATTAAATTATGTCCACAAGGGGGAAATAAAGGGACAAAAGGGGCGAGTTTTAAAACAATCTCTTTTTTTGGTTTTTATAATTGGAATGATGGTCTTGATTTTATTTCCTTACTTAAAAAACAAAAAAAAGAAAATAGAATTAGAAAATGAAATTGCTAAGATAAGAGAGGACATTAATCAATATGAGAAGAACAACGAAGATTTAAGAGAATTTTTATCATATCTAGAATCTGATCAAGCTATAGAAGAAAAGGCTAGATTAAATTTAGGATTGCAAAAAGAAGGAGAAAAAGTGGTAGTTATAAAAAAAATAATTAAAGATGAGGTTATAGAGGGAGAGAATAAGGAATTAGACGAAGAGGAATTAACTAATCCTCAAAAATGGATAAAATATTTTTTTGATAATTAATTTTATATATTCATGAAAAAAAGAATTGCTTTGGTGTTAATATTTTTATTTTTGTTATTTTCTAAAAATGTTTTAGCTAGCGAAGCTGAGAATATTCTAACTAGTAAAACTGAAAACAAAAAATTTAATATTATTTTAGATAAAGAAACTATTTTAAAGGGATATACTGTTTCGGCTTTTTCCGATAAATTAAAATTATCCTTGGTTCCTGGAATCTTGTCAGAAGATACTGAGGTGGCCATAGAAGAAATTAATCCGAGCGAGGTAATTTCTCCTTGGAATTTGGACTTAGAAAGCTCTATTTTGCAGTTTGAGTTTAAAAATAAATCTGCTTATGATAACCATAAACCTTTTTATATTCAGTTTTCTTATGACGAAAAAGATTCTAATTATAAACAAGTATTTTTTTATGATAAAAATTATGCCACTTGGAGACCGCTTCCTACTTGGGATTTTCCGGAAGAAAAATTTGTTCGGTCTTTAATCCACTTGCCTTATGCTAGAATTGCAGTTTTTTCTTATCCAGAGATTTTGTCTGTTGGTCAGGCTAGCTGGTATAAATATAAGGGAGGTGATTTCACTGCTTCGCCCGATTTTCCTAAAGGTTCAGTTTTGCGGGTTAAAAATTTGGCCAATGGAAAATATGTTGATGTTACGGTTAACGATTTTGGTCCGGATAGATCAATCTTTCCAGATAGAATCTTGGATTTAGATTATGAGGCCTTTAAAAAGATAGCTAACAAAGGGGAAGGTTTGATTAATATTTCCGTAGAGCCACTCAGTATTGCTAAGGCTAGTTTTGATAAAAAATTATTAGTTGAGCTTGGTTCAGGAGAAGTTCCAGAAATAAATTCGGTCGGCGCTATTTTAATAAAGGAAAGTGATAATAGCATTTTATATGAGAAAAATTCAGAACAAGCTCTGCCTATCGCCAGTTTAACAAAAATTTTATCAGTCTATACTTTTTTACAGGAAGGAAATAATAGTAATAGATTAGAAGAAATTATTAAATATGATGTTAAAGACGAAGAATACAATTTTAAATATTTTCCTAAGTGGGAAGTAGCTTTGGTTAATTTAAAATCGGGAGACTTATTATCTGTTAAAGATTTGGTATATTCTGCTTTAGTCAGATCGGCTAATAACGTAGTGGAAACTTTGGCAAGAGTTAGTGGTCTAAGTCGAGATGATTTTATTAAAAAAATAAATTCTTGGGCTCAAGAAAATGGGGCGACTACTGTCAAGATAAATGAGCCTACGGGATTAGATAAAAACAACGTTTCTTCTGCCAAAGACTTAGCGATGTTGGCTTCTATAATCTTTGAAAATAAATTAATGAGTCAAGCTAGTGTTACTCCAAGTTATCGCTTTTCTACCAGAAATGACAACTCTTTAAAATTGCGTTATAATAGTAGTGATTTAGTTTTAAATAATAATTTTAAAAATTTTAAAATTATTGGATCAAAGACCGGATATTTAGATGAGGCTGGGTATTGTTTAATTACTAGAGCTGAGATTAATGGAGAAAAATATATAGCCGTTATTTTAAATGCCTCCTCTAGAGTTCAAAGTTTTTCAGAGACAATTGATTTATTTAATTTTGCCTCTTATAAAATAAGTAAATAAAATTATGATAAAACTTGTTAATGTTGGTAAGGCCTATAAAAACAAAATAAAGATTTTAGAAAATGTTAACTTAAATATTGAAGCTGGTGAGTTTGTTTCTGTGGTGGGACAATCGGGAACTGGTAAGACTACCTTAGTTAAAATATTAATAGGCGAAGAGTTAGCTAGCTCGGGAGAAGTTTTTGTGGGAGATTGGGATATTACTAATATTGGTAAAGCTGAGGTCCCTTATTTGCGTCGTCAAATTGGGGTTATTTTTCAAGATTTTAAATTATTGCCTAAAAAGACTTTACGAGAAAATGTAGCTTTTGCTTTAGAGGTTTGTGGGAAAAATCAGTCCAAGATTGATAAAATTGTTACCAGTGTTATGAAAATAGTTGGGCTGCAAAATAAGATGGATCGTTATCCCCATGAAGTTTCTGGGGGAGAACAACAAAGGGCTGCTATTGCTAGAGCTTTGGTTCACCAACCTAAAATATTATTAGCCGATGAACCAACAGGAAATCTAGATGCTATTAATGCTAATGATATTATTGAATTATTATTAAAAATTAATAATTTTGGAACTACTGTTATTTTGGTTACTCATAATAGAGAAATTGTTAATCGTTTAAATCGTCGAGTTATTACAGTTGATAATGGAACTATTATTAGCGATAAAGAACATGGTAAATATATAATTTAATTTTTTAGATATGTTAATTTCATTTTTTCGTGCTCTAAAATTTAGTTTACAAGATATTAGTCGAAATGTTTGGTTATCAATAGTTACTATTACTATTATTCTTTTGGCAATGTTATCTATTAATACTTTAATTTTGACTAGGGTAATTAGTTTTAGTGCTGTTGATGCCATCAAAGAAAAAATTGATTTAAGTTTGTACCTAAAGTCAGAGGCAGGAGAGACTGAAATTTTAGATTTAAAGTTGAAAATTAGTGCCATGGAAAAGGTTAGAGAGGTTAAATATATTTCTAAACAAGAAGCCCTTGATTCTTTTCGAGAGAAAAATCAAGATAAGCCAGAGATTTTACAAGCCTTATTGGAATTAGGTAAAAATCCCTTATCACCTAGCCTAGTAATATCTCCGAAGAATGTTGATGAGGTTGCTGATTTAATTGAAGAATTAAAATCAATTAATAACGATATCATTGACTCACGTGATTTCACCGATAATAGGTTGATATTAGAAAAGATTGATAATATTACTAATAGGATTGATGATATTGGTCTTTTTATTATTGTAATTTTTATTATTACCAGCTTGTTGGTTATTTATAATTCCATTAAGGTGGCTGTTTATACCCATAAAAGAGAAATAGAGATTATGCGCTTAGTGGGGGCCTCTAATTCCTTTATTTATGCTCCTTTTTTGCTGTCTTCTTTTATATATACGCTAGTGGCGACTGTAATTATTGTGGCAATTACTTTTCCTTTATTGGGAGTTCTGCAGCCATATTTAGAGGTGTTTTTTGTGGGTTATAATATTAATGTTGTTAATTATTTTATGAGTAACTTTTTAGTTATATTTGGATTGCAATTTTTGGGAATTTCTATTGTCAATGTGATCGCTAGTTATTTGGCGGTAAAAAAATATGCTAAGGTTTAAAATTATTTAGTAGAGTTCTTGACTTACGTATAAATATCAATTATTATATTTTTATTAATATTCGAGGATCGTCTAATGGTAGGACTCCAGGTTTTGGTCCTGGCTATCGGGGTTCGAATCCCTGTCCTCGAGCGAGCGATAAAAAACACCCTTTTGGGTGTTTTTTTGATGCGAGCGAAGGGGAAGCGAAGTGCCTGCGCACTTCGCGGCAGGGATTCGAAAGCCGGAGCGATGTGTGAGCCTTGCTCACACCGCGAGGCCAGGCCAGAGCGCTTAGTGAGAGCAGTCGCGTGAGCGCGAAGCGCTTTTACGCGACAAGCGAGACTTAGCGACGTGTGGCCGAATCCCTGTCCTCGAGCAATGATCTGTACCCCAAAAAGTGGACAAATTTGTCTACTTTTTTTGTAAAAATAAAAAAGACTTTCTTTTTGAAAGTCTTTTTAAAATAATACTTAGTTAATCTTTTTTAATCTTCCATGGTAGCCTTAAGTTCGGGCCAATTTTGTTTTGCCTTCCAAACAATCTTGTCCTCCGCGATTAATTGTGAAACTGCCGGATCATTTTGTCTGAATTGTTGCGCTGTAACGAAGCATACCGATTCGACTGGCGATTCCTCGTAAAAAGATTTTCCTGAGCGGTTAATAGCACAGCCAATACCAATAAACTCTCCACCTTTTTCTCTAATAAGCTCTTGCATTTTTTGAGTTGTGCTGTAGTTATTTACAACATCCTCAATAATAATGATCTTATCACCGGCTTTAATTTCGTGGCGTTCAATTATTAGTTCGCTGATTTCTTTAAGGCCTTGCGTCGGATCAGCTACTTTAACTATCTTTTTTTCTGCAAAACCAAGGCGACATCCAAGATGCTTAGCGACTAAACAGGACAAGAAGAGACCACCCATAGCAGCACCGATAATCATATCGGGTTGAAGGTCCTTTAGTTTTCCGGCTAAACTTCTAGCGAAATAATCTAGGGCTTCAGGGTTTTCTTCGGCTTTAGCAAAATTAAAGTACTCAAAGCCTACATAGTTTTTCTTTTGTTGGCTTTCGGTTTCGTAGGTTCCAGCATAGGCTACTAGTGGTCCAGTAATTTTTCCATCTTTGTTTTTGGCACTATAATAGCCGTCACAATTTTTTAAAACTACTAATGGGTCAGTTTCCATAATTTTTTTTGCATCCATGATTTAAATTTTAAGTTATTAATTTGTAAAAGAGCAATAGGACTTTAACCAAAAACATATATAAAGTCAAGATTTAATAGGTTTTTAATTTTTGTAGAATTTTTTTATTGTAAGTTTTATGAAAACCGCCATATGTATGTGCGCATTACCCATGTATATTGACAAAGTAACGGTTGTTGTGATATTGTTTTTTGTCACCTTAACAAATTGTTTAACTTTAAAGAGGAGGTTATTATGCCGATTTTAATTATTTATGGAATTCCCACAGAAACCAACGAAGAGGATTTAAACATTGTTTGCGAGCTCATGCGTCAAAGGATTGCTAGTGTTCGTGAATTGAAAATTGAGAAAGAACAGGTTTCAGTGTTTTTTCCCAAAGATCTTATGTCCAAAGGCCTGGGAGAGGAAATTATCATTTTTGTTGAAGGTTTAAAAGAAAGTCCAGAAAGGACAGAAAACGTTAAGAGGATGCTTATATATCACCTAATTGATGGGGCTCATTGCTTATTTCCAAAGGCTACTTTAATTGAATGTATTATTAAGCCTTATGTCATGGCAGGTTTTGGCAAAGAAAGTGATAATTGCTTTTTTAGCGATATAAGATAGAAAGGATTTTATAAAGGTGCTCAAAAGGGCATCTTTTTTATTTTTTCATAACGTTTTTTTATGCTATAATATCCTAGTTAGTTACTTTTGGTATTAATATAAATAATAGATATAATTAGTATGAAGACTATTTTAGTTGATGCAGTCAATACTTTTGTCATTAAAGATTTTGGTGTCTTTAATGAGATGTATAAGATGCTTGAGAAGTATCAAAATAGAAAGATAATATTAACTAATGCCAATGATGAGCAGATAAAGCTTTTTGGTTTAGATAATTTGCCCTATGAGTTATTTACCTTAAAACATAATCCAGAAAAAACTGATAATAAATATTATAGAAAAGTGCTAGAATATTTTAATCTCAACGCAAAAGATGTGGTATATTTTGAACATAATATGGAAGCAGTAAAGAGCGCTCAATCATTGGGCATTATTACATACCACTATAATAAAGATAAGAAGGATTTGATTTCTTTAGAAAAATTTATAAAAGAAAATATATAATAAATTTATGCAAAATAAAATAATTAAAAAAGTTTTGCCAGATTATTTTCAAGATATTGTTGACGGCAAGAAGAAATATGAGCTTCGATTAAATGATTTTGACATTAAGCCGGGTGACATCCTTGTCTTGGAGGAGTATACATCAGCAAATCCAGAGACTAGAGAGGCTACTGGCAGAGTTATAGAAAAGAAGGTTAAATATTTGAGAAAATTTAAACTTCAAGATTTATGGTGGAGTGAGGCTGATATAAAAGAAAAAGGGCTACAAATAATTTCTTTTGACTAGCGTTAAAATATTTTTTATATTAATTTTTTAAGATATGTTAATAAAAAAATCACAGGCTATAAAGAAGCAAATATCGGAGAGTGGATTTGTTTTTGAATATCCTGATGTTAATAAAAATATAGGAATGGCAGTTTCTGAAATAAATGGCAGGGTCCCGGAAAGGGGTTGGGTAAAAAACGAGGTTTGTCTCGAAGTTTATTATGTTTTATCTGGCTCAGCAGAAATATTTGTTGATAAAAAAAATTTGATATAGAAGAGGGGGATGTTTTTTATATCGAAATTGGGAAAAGATATTATATAGAAGCCAAAGATTTAAAAATTGTTATTTTGACTAACCCTCCTTTTTATCCTGAACAGTGGAAAAATATAATAAAATAATAAAGATATAAAAACTTTAGATTATAGAGGTAATTATAAAAAATAAATAAAAAAGACTTTCTTCTTGAAAGTCTTTTGTGTTTTAATAAGACGGCACTAGTCTTTTTCCGTTCCATAAAAAAAGATGACTTTGATCCTTGTCATAACTATTTTTGTCTTTAAATAGTTTAATCTCGCCAGTTCTATCTATCATTATAATATAGTAATGATAATCATGGTCACCAAATTTTTGGAGAATTACTACTCTTTCTCCGATAGAAAGATCGGACATTTTTTTTGCTTTCCCGTGATACAACCATTTAACAATCAGAAAAAATAATAAAAGAAATAAAAATATTAAAACTAAAATTGGAATTATTTGTGTCATATTTTAAAATTTTTATTTTACATAAACAAAACTCATTTCACCACTTATTACTGTTTTTCGGTTTGAAAAGACAAAAAGAATTGAGCTGTTTAGGCTTTTTATTTCCTTAACATTTTTTAATTCCATTATGATCTTAAAGGGCTCATCTTTCTTGGTTCTTTTGTGAAAGGTCATTGATAGATTACGATAATAGAGATCATAATTAGTCATGGCTTTAACAAATTCATGCTCGTTAATTTTGAAATCTAGGACTTTGTCTTTTATGAGATAGTGAGATAATAAGTATGATGCCTCCGATAAACATCTGACATAGTTTTCTGTTGTTACGTAGGGAACTATTTTTTTAGCGTAATTGCTTTTTAGAGGAACGAGACACTCAACTTCGATTGACATTTTTTCTTTGTTAAAAGAATAATTTTTAACAAAAATTTCTTCGTCTGGATAAAGGATTTCTAAAATATTCATATTTTTCAGAATTTTAGGATTATTGTTTATTGAGATTTTTGGTCGAATATATTTTTCCCAATAAAATAAAAGATAATTGAGAAAATACAATTTAGCACAAAGGTTATCACAATAAGCCAAAAACGAATTAGACTTTTGAATTCGATAGAGTAGTTCATTAGCAACAAGAGAAATAAAGAAAAAAATAAGTTTCCGAGTAAAATGGAGATAATTTGTGATTTTCTGCTTATCCTATAAAGCCTTCTAAATCTTTTTTCGTTATAGCCCATTGCATTAGAGGTTAGAACCGGTCCAAACATTGGAATTAGGTTGGACAAAAAAATACAAGCGACAAAAAGCAAAAAACATATTTTTCTGATTGTTTTTTTCATAATATTAAGTTTTTAAGGTTCATGTTTGTTTAACTAGAAACTTTATAGTAGTTAACCATAAAAGTCAATATCTTGTAGACGTTTATGTTAGAGCGATAATATGTTATAATTAATCTTATGAAAATTAGACCCTGTAAAATAGATGATTTATTGAGATGTGAGGAATTATGTAATATTCCAGAGCTTTATTTTGCCAATGGTGGACACTTTTTGACTTCCGATTTAGAAGCCCGGTTGGATGAAAAATATTTTTTAGTGTCAGAAATAAATAATAAAGTTATTGGCTTAGTTTTTGGGGAGGAGGTAAAGTGCAATGGTTTTATGGTTTGGGTAATAGTAGTTGATAAGGATTATAGAGGAAAAAAAGTTGGAGAGAAATTACTTAAACAGATTGAAAAAAACGCTAAAAAAGAAGGACGCTCTTGGGTTGTGTTATATGCTTCTACAAAAAGCAAAAAAACTGTTAATTTTTATAGGAATCAAAAATATAATATTGGTCAAAAATGTATTGAATGCGCTAAAGAAATATAATATAAAGTATAATTTTAATTTATGTCTAAAATAATTGCAATTGGAGGTGGGGAAATAGGTCGACCTGGCTACTCTGTTGAAACATTAAAAATAGACAAGGATATTATTAAATTATCTGGAAGAAAAAATCCTAAAATACTGTTCATTCCAACTGCTAGCTCTGACTCTGAATCATATTGCGATACTTTTAAAAAATACTTTGGTCAAAAATTGAAGTGCCAGGTTGATGTTTTATATTTGATTAATAATAATTTAAGTCAAAAGGAAATAAGTAAAAAAATACTGGGATCTGATATAATTTATGTCGGCGGCGGAAATACTCTAAAAATGATGAATATTTGGAGAAAAAAGGGTGTGGATAAAATATTAAAAAAAGCCCTTAACAAAGATATTGTATTGTCAGGTATAAGCGCCGGAGCTATTTGTTGGTTTAAGTATGGGCTTTCGGATTCTAGAAAATTTAAAAATAAGGATAGTGATTATATTCAAGTAAGTGGTTTAAATTTTATTAATATATTCAAATGTATTATCAGAACGTTCTTTTAATTTAGCTG
>DAOOQF010000024.1:0-13888 GCA_035388665.1 bacterium
TTTATTTCCAAGCTTTCTTTAGCTAAATTCATTAATTTTAATAATCTTTCTTTAAAATCTTTTTCATCTTTAGCTAAATATCCTAGTCTAGCCATATTAACAGTTACTACACCCAGACTTCCTGTTAAAGGATTGGCTCCAAAAAGTCCACCACCTCTTTTTCGAAGTTCACGATTATCTAATCTCAAGCGACAACACATACTTCTGGCATCATCACGACTCATGTCGGAATTTACAAAGTTTGAAAAATAAGGAATACCATATTTAGAAGTCATTTCCCACATCGGTTTTAAACTTTCTCTATTCCAATCAAATTCTTTATCAATATTATAAGTTGGGATTGGAAAGGCAAAAACTCTTCCGCTAGCATCACCTTCTATCATTACTTCAGCAAAGGCCTTATTGAAAAGGTCCATCTCAGTTTGGAAGTCGCCATATTTTTCATTCATTATTTTTCCACCAATAATAACATTTTCTTCGGCCATCATTTTTGAAGGAATCACATCCAATGTAACGTTAGTAAAGGGAGTTTGAAATCCGACTCTGGTTGGAACATTAACATTAAAAACAAATTCTTGTAGCGCTTGTTTTACCTCTCGATAGGATAAATCATCATACTTAATAAAAGGAGCCAAATAGGTATCAAAATTTGAGAAAGCCTGAGCTCCAGCAGCCTCACCTTGCATAGTATAAAAGAAGTTTACAACCTGGCCCAAAGCACTTCTAAAATGTTTTGGTGGTTTGCTTTGAATTTTGGTATCAACTCCACCAAATCCTCGAAGCAATAAATCTTTTAAATCCCAACCGCAACAATATGGGGCTAATAATCCTAAATCATGAATATGAAAATCTCCATCAACATGAGCCTTTCTAATATTTTCTGGATATAATTTATTCAACCAATATTTAGCTGAAATTGAAGAGGCAATATAATTATTTAATCCCTGCACTGAAAAGCTCATATTACTATTTTCTTTTAAGCGCCAATCAGCCTTGCCCAAATAATCTTCCATCAATTTTTCCTCATCACCTTTGTTGATCTCTCTAACTTGGCGTCTTTGGTCTCGATACAAGATATAAGCCTTGGCTGTTTTTATTAATTTATTTTCGATTAAAGTTTCCTCTACTATGTCTTGAACCTCCTCTATCGCTGGGATAGTTTTATAATGAAATTTCTTACCAATTTTATCTAAAACTTGTCCTCCTAATTTTTCAGCCAATTCAGGATTTTCTTCTTCCGCAGCCTTCATCGCCTTTAGAATAGCTGAAGAAATTTTAGAAATTTCAAAATCAGCAATATCTCCGGACCTTTTTAAAATTTTAGTAATATTGGTTGACATAGAGTTCTTTATTAATTTATATAATTATTTTTTTTTATTTTTTAATAATTTATCTAACTCTTCACTAAATTCTTCTAAATCCTCAAAGGATTGATAAACGGAAGCATAACGAATATAGGCAATTTTATCTAATTTTTTTAAATTTTTCATAACAATTTCACCAATTTCTTTAGAATCAATTTCGTCTTTATTTATAACCTGTAAATCTCTTTCTATACAATATATTAATTTCTTGAATTTTTCTCCCTCTATGTCTCTTTTTTCTAGAGCCTTCTTTAAGCCACCAACCATCTTGTCTCTATTGTAGATTTCCCGACGACCGTCTCTTTTAATTACCACTAAATCTAAAATTTCCATTTCTTCGTGAGTAGAAAAGCGAAAATTACACTTCAAGCACTCCCTTCTCCTCCTAATCAAAAAACCATCTCCGGAAATTCTTGAGTCCACAACTTTGGTATCTTCAAAATGACAAACGGGGCATTTCATTGGTATTTTTAATAAATTCTAAAATTCTCTTAAACACAATATATAGTATAATATAATTGAATCTAACCACTATATATTGTTAATTCAAATTATAGCAAAATTTTAGATATCTGCCAAATAAACAAAAAACAGCTAATATTAAATATTTTTAAAAACTTTTTTTAAAAAATAAATAAAATATATTTTTCGACTGTGGATAACTTTTTAAAAAATAAAAAACCCGATCTTGATGATCGGGATTTAAGTTATTTTATCAAAAAATTTTTACAAGATTATAATAGTCAGTATAGCAGAGCTGTAAAAGATCGCTATAAAAATTTTTATAATTTTAAAAAATTTAATTGAACTTTCACTCTTAAGGAATGCTTTTATCGCTATTGCTATTAGCAGAAAAAATAATGTCAGGATAAAAAATGATCCAAAAAGTATTAACTCTAATGTCGGAAGCATCATTACCAATAAAAATCCTAAGGGCAACATCAATAAAACCGCGGCGACCATTAAGTAAACTTTTTCGGTGCCTTTTTCCTGGCTCTTTTTTGTATGAGAAAACATAAAGAAAACTACGGACAAAAGAAATAATGAAAGAATCAGAGAGCCATTTCTTTCATCAGGGTCCATCTCTTCTTTGAAAGGACTTATTGTCTTATTTTCTCTGTCATAAATAACACCTTTGGCTTCTACGGCCGTCGCTTCTTTAAATGGCAAAGAAAACCCTCTAATTATCGGCCTACATTCTATATACAAAATATCAATGCTATCGCCCACAATCTCCTCAAAATATTGGCTATATTTTTGAGCTTCGCCAACCACAGAAATTTCTTGTCCGTTAATTTTATACACTACTGCATCTTGAGCATCTTGCCCCCAAATTAAAATAGGAAACAATGCTAAAATTACAAAAATAAACAAATTCTTCATATTAAGGTTCCTTTCTTTAAGTTATTAATGTACCAAACAAAAAAGCATATCATAAGATACGCTTTTAGTCAAGATGTAATATTTTAAGCTAAATATTGGAATAATAATCACTAACATCCTCTAAATTGTCCAACTCGTCGATAAACCGATCAATTTTTTCCTGTTCTTCATCGGACAATTCTTGTTTATCTTTGGAAACATATTCTATTTCCGAAGATTCTGTTTTTATATCCTTATCATCCAATATTGTTTTTGTCTTTTGTAGATTTTCTACTTTTGTAAAAATAACTACAACATCTTCTTCTACTTTGAAGTCATCTATTTCAGCGTCAATCAATTCTAATTGTAATTCTTCTAAATTAATATTTTTTTCTTTAATAATTTCTTGAGAAATAACAATAACTCCTTTTTGCTCAAAATTCCACATTACTGAACCTAAACTTCCACCGAATTGCGACAAAGCATGTCGAACCAAAGAGGCGCTTCTATTCTTATTATCAGTTAAACATTTAATAACAAATTGAACGTTATTTGGTAAAACCCCCTCATAATATAATTCTTCAACAGCCGCTCCACCTAATTCTCCAGTTCCGCGCTTAATAGCTCTTTCAATATTATCCTTTGGCATATTAACGCCACGAGCCTTATCAATCATAGCTCGAAGAGTCGGATTTTTTTCGGGGTCTCCGCCTTTTTCACGAGCAGCCACGGTAATAGCATTACCTAATTTAGTAAAAATAGCCCCTCTTTTAGCATCAACTACTGCCTTAGCTCTTTTGGTGGTAGCCCATTTAGAATGTCCTGACATATTCTATAAAAATTAATTATTAATACTTCCCGGCACAATAATATCAAATGGTTTATTATTACCATAAGCCTTAGGACCATAGTCCTGACAATAATTCTTAATATTATTTTTAAAGTAAGCCGGTTTATTTTTTTGTATTTGTCCTACTAAATAATAAGTTAAACACAAAATAAAAGCAAAATCAACCTTATTTGGCAATTCTATTTGCCAACGACTCTGGGTTTCTCCAAAATATAAATTTTTTTCTTTTCCTAAAGTTATTACTAATTCCTTTTTATCTCTGATAACAAACTTGGCATGACGAGCGTGACCAAAACTAAAAGCTCTCAAAGATATTTTGGATCCAAATAGTTCGCTCTTTTTAATATCAATCATCGGAGTGATAGCGATAAAATCATCGGGCAAAACCATGGCATAAGAACTATAATTCTTAAATCCACTTTTAATTTTTAATTTCTTAAGAAAATTTAAAATTGATTTAGGATTTTCATTGGTGGCTGATAAAATCATTCCCAAGTAGGTAGAAACATTATAGGTATAAGGCTCGGCAATTTTTGGATAAGTAATCACTTCATCAGCGATTTTAGATGAACTAGAGTCAGGCGAGCAAGTTAATAAAATAGTTTTAAGTTTATATTTTTTAGCTAGCTCTATTTCCCAAACAGAATCTTTTTCACCTGAAGCTGAAATAACAATAGCCTCTTTTATTATTTTTTTATTAATAAGATCTTTGTAATTTTCTATAGTTTTTTTAAAAGTACTTTCATCGGCAATAATAGCCTTTTTTCCAGAAAATAATATTTGACCAGTATTATAAGCGTTGCCACTACCAACTACAATAGGAAAAGCAAAGCGATTTAAATTTAATTTCGGTAATTTATTTTTATCAAAGAATTCCAGCGCTTTAATAACGCCTTGATCTAAATTCATTATATTTTTCATATCAATTTAATTTATTATTTTATTTTCCCTTGATTTTTTATACTATCAATAGTTGCCTTAATCTTTTTTTTATCTCCCAAATAATACCATTTAATTACTTTAAAGTTTTTATCTAATTCATAAACCATGGGAGTAGCATAAGGAATATCAATCTTAATTATTTCTGCATCTGTTAAATTATCTAGATATTTTTTTATGGACCTAAGACTATTTCCACTAGCGGCAATAATTATTTTTTTTCCAGATTTTAAGTCTGGTATAATAAATTCTTTCCAAAAAAGAACAGCCCTCTTATTAACGTCTTTTAAACATTCTGATAAAACTGGTTTTTTAAGAAAACTATAGCGGTCATCTTTTAGGTTATATGGATTATCTTCTTCTATTTTTGGAGGAGGGGTCTCATAGGACCGTCGCCATAAAAGAACCTGCTCTTCGCCAAATTTTTTAGCCATTTCCTTTTTATTTAGTCCTTGCAGGTTGCCATAATGCCTCTCATTTAAACGCCAATCCTTAATAACAGGTATCCACATCAAATCCATCTCCTCTAAAATAACATTTAATGTTTTAATTGCCCTTTTCAAATAAGAAGTGTAGCTTATATCAAAAACAAAATCATTACTTTTTAAACACCTTCCAGCCTCTTTGGCTTGTTTAACTCCTAACGGCGTCAAATTAACGTCAACCCAACCAGTAAAAAGACCTTTTTTATTCCACTCACTCTCTCCATGACGAATTAAAACTATTTTATACATATTTTTAAAATAAATTGACTTAAAAAGTTAAAAATGTTAAGCTTTTATAGTTAATTTTAAATATATTTGGCTTAAAAACTTATCAAAAACAATTCTAATAATTCTAATAAAAACAATCTTTTTATTTAAGAAACTGATTGTTTTCATTTTTGAATTAATAAAAAAGATAATTCTGTTTATTTTGAATTTTTTGTTTTTCAAAATTATCGTTAAGATATATTATAATTATATCTTAATTTACAAAAAAATAAAAGAAATTAATCAAAAAAATAATTCTAAACTATATCTAATTAAAAGAAATTCCTCTATTTTTGTTATTATTATTCTAGTTTTTGTAGTTATATTAAGAAGTAATATTAAAAAGACAGAGGCTCAAAGCCTATCCAATCAAATATACAAAACTACTTTAGCCCAAAATATTAAATCTGATTTTGAAGACTTTGAACCAGAAGAATTGATAGTCGAAACAGCTGAAGATGGGAAACTAGATTCTATAAGCTCCCCTCAATATGTTGAATCAGTTGGATCTTTACAAGCTAAGACAAGAATAAGCACAAAAAAAGCCACCGAAGAAACTAATACCGTGCTATCATATGAACATGGAGATGTTTTAACTAACCCAGGATTAACCTCTATAGAATCTAATAATGCTCGAGATAAGATTATAGAATACACCGTCCAAGCCGGAGAAACTATTAGTAGTATTGCTGAAGATTTCGGATTAAATGTTAATACCATATTATGGGAAAATAATTTAACTGCTAGATCTTTAATTAAGCCAGGGACAAAAATAACAATATTACCAGAAAATGGAGTTATGCATACTGTTGCTAAAAATGAGAATATTACTAAAGTAGCTTCCAAATATGGAGTCTTAATCGAATCAATTGTAAATAGTAATGATATTGATGTCGATGAGGCTTTAAAAGTTGGTCAAAAAATATTTATACCAGGTGGTAAAAAAATAACAGAAACAACTACTGTAACAAGCAGAACATATTCAGGAACAACTATTACTCAAAATTCTGGATCAACTGCTAACCAAAAACCAGCCTATACGGGAGGAAAGTTATTATGGCCAACCGTCGGATCAAGAATAACTCAATACTATTCATGGAGTCATAAAGGCTTAGATATTGCCAACAAAACAGGAACCCCTCTTTATGCTTCTGAGGCTGGAACAGTAGAGAGATCCGGTTGGAATAATGGTTATGGCTATAATGTTGTAATTAACCACGGAGGAGGCCTAAAAACTCTATATGCTCATGCTTCTAAACTACATGTTAAAGCCGGAGACAAAGTTAGTCGTGGTGATATTATAGCTGATATGGGGTCAACTGGTTGGTCTACTGGACCTCATATTCACTTCGAAGTTATTGTTAATGGAGTAAAACAAAATCCATTAAATTATATAAAATAAATTAATACAAATATATGAAAATAATTGGGGGTTTAATCTTGATGGCCATAGGAACACTTTTTACTGCCAAATCAGAAGTTCTATTCAGAAACTTTGGCAGAATTGCTTGGTTTGAAAAAAACTTTGGAGCTGAAGGTGGTTCTCGATTAGGATATAAACTAATTGGAATTATTATAATCTTTTTTGGATTATTATTAGCTACTGGTACTTTCGATGGTTTTATAAATCTAATTTTATCGCCATTAACTAGGGGTCAATTATAATTTTCTTGACTTATTTTGTTTTATTAATTATTATATTTCTATTGATATTTTAATATCTTTGGGCCTTTAGCTCAGTTGGCTAGAGCACCTGCTTTGCAAGCAGGGGGTCAAGGGTTCGAGTCCCTTAAGGTCCACCTTAGAAGACTTCTCATCCAAAGAAGTCTTTTTTATATTCAAAATCAAGGGGATTCTAGTGGTTCGTAATTTTTTTCCATCAAAGATGATTCCTTCTGGAAATAGGAACCATTGAAGACTTTTTCTTTTCTGAATTTCCAAATCTTTAATACGGCTGGAGAGGTTTCCAATAAAATCAAGGCCATAATTCAGAACTTCGGCAACATTATCGGAATCTTCAAAATTTTTAAGCTCATATGAAAGATTACTAATTTCATTGCTTATTTTGTCTAATTGCTCCCTTGCTAAATCATCATTAATAACACTTTTTAAGTTTTTATCAATAATCTGGTTTTGTTTTTCTTTTAAAAAGTAGATGTTTCTTTCTATCTTTGATCTTAATTTTTTATTAGATAAATTTCTATACTCCCAATTAATTTCGATACGCTTCTTCAACAGATTTATAATTTCAGGTTTAAATTCAAATTTTTTAATAAAATCAATAAACACACCTTCAAGCAAATCTCTCCTAGTATTAAAGCCATTAAGACCCCTAAATCGATAGTATGGCATTTTTTCTTTAGCATTGCCTTTAGACCAGCTCCCATCTAATTTATGACCGCTCTCGCTCTTTATTAAGCCTCTAAGGGGAAAGTCTGGGTTATTAGTGTTATAGCCCGTCATTCTTTTACCCTTTCTTTTTAAAACAAGCTGAACAGCGTCAAAAACGCCCTCACTAACTATAGGCTCAAAAGACCCTTTAATTTCACCCAAATTAAAGCTCTTAACATCGATAAATCCTTTATAAACCTTATTTCTAATTATTTTATGAAAATATTGCTTACTTATTATTTTATTTTGACCCAATCTCACTCCTTCCTTGGTTATAATTTTTCTAACATCTTCTGGAGAATAGAGTTGAGTAGATAACAATTCAAAAATTCTTCTAATATATTTTGCTTTAACTTCGTCAATCAATATATTTTTTTCACCATTTAACACTCCATTCTTATAACCAAAAGGAGCTATAAAGACGTATCTCCCACTGCGAACTCCCTCTATCATACCTCCTCTACACTTTAAACCCCTTTCTTCGTTGTCTAGTTGTGATTTTGCTGCCAATACAAATTCTAAAAATCTGCCGGAAGGATTATCTTCAAGCCTTTCTGTGACAGATTCTAATCTTATTTTATAAGTTTTGAACAAAGTTCTTAGGGTTGTATAATCATCAGTATTTCGAGACAATCTATCCACTGAATAAACTATTATATTATCTATTACTAAATGGTTTACACGACAATACTCAATCATTTTTAAAAGCTTAGTCCTATTAGTAGTTTTTGCGCTTTCACCTTCTTCAATAAAAATACGATCAACTTCATAATTATGCCTAGAAGCATAATCACGGCAAAGTCTTTCTTGAGTAATTAAACTATTACCTTCATCAACTTGTTCCCTGGTTGAAACGCGACAATATATAACTGATCGTTGTTTTAATCTATTAATATTATCAAAATAATTTTCTTTTATCATAAATTTGCAAAAAATTTAAATTTTTAGCTATTAAATCTTTATTCCACTCGTTAATTTTTTCATCACATCCATCAAACAATTTAATGATTCCGGCTATTAGAGATCTCATCGAAATTATTATCCACAGATCCTCATTCCCAAAAAAATTTTTTAAAATACTGCTACCGTGTGCATACTCACAACAAGCACTATGCATTTTTATTAAACTAAATTTCATTTTATCTTCATTTAAACCAGGTAAAATATTCTTAAAATCAGCATTTTTTATTATTTGCTTTACTCCCGGAAAACAAAAATTATCGACTAATTCTTTTTTCATATTTTTTTTAGGAAAATTTCCAAAACTAGAAACCTCATACCCACAGTCTTCGAAAAGATTTTTACATCTTTTTAAAATTTCATAAAAGAGTTTTATATTATCAATTTCTTTTGATGTCTTTAAATATTGACAAGCAACAATTCTTGACTGATCTTCTTCATTTTTATTGTACAAATATAATATTTTAGCATATATATCAATTAATGTTCTAACGTTTGGAAAATAAAATCTAAGATTTTTTTTATCGTCTGTTTTTATTTTATTTATCAGAAAATTCATAAGATTATAAAAATACTCCAAGCTATCAGATTGAAACAATAAGACCTCTCCAATCTCAAAATTTTTGCGAGAATCTTTTCCAATTGAGTCTATTTTTGATCTTAATAACAAAGATTGTTCCTCAATTATACCAACCCCCGACTCTAATAATTCAACTTGTTCTTTTAAAACAGATTCTTCATCACAAAAATTTGTTTTTTTTAAGACCTTTTTAAATTTTGAATATTGGCTATGCATTTTTATTTTTTAAATAAATATCGATCAATAAATTTGCTAAAAAATCTACTTCTGTTTCAATATTATGATTTAACTCTTTTTTTAGATCAACTTCATTTTTTAAAATTTCTTCATTTTTTTCCATCTAATTACAAATTGCATTCCATCAAAGCAGGTCGTCTGCTACTTTAGAATAATTTATAATTAGACTATTTTCGTATAGTCTATTTTATTTCTTTTTCAATAACAATTTTATGAGCCCCAAAATCATCTGAATGAATTGTAGTTGACTGATTTGGCTGATTAATTACCTTTTTCAAATCTTTTACTTCCCTAATATTTTTATATTCTCTTTTTTTTATTTTTTTAATTTTTAAATTAGAATTATCAGAGTCTAAAGAATTAATTAAAAATTCTGTTCCATTAGCGCTGTCAGAGTTTAAAATAGCATTAAGCAATAAAGCTAATTTACTATTATAATTTTCTATTTTGATTTTTAATTTAGCCAATAATAATTTTATATCTATAAAAAAAATTCCTATATTTTCTTCATAAATTTCGCTCATCGCCGGGCTAATTCCTGTAATAATTTCAGCGAAAATCAGTTCTGAAAAGAAATTAATACTACAACAACTTGAGTTAGAAACTAAAAAATAATTTTCTCCATTATTTAAAACGCTTAATAATGCATTTGACAATGGTGTAATCGGTTGTTTAATTTCATAAATAAAAATAACATTACCATCCGGAGATCTGAATTTTTTATTTATCATTCTCTTTATTTTTAATATTTTATCTAAAGAGAAGCCCGCAATTCTAAATTCATTATAAATACTAATTTCAACAAGCTGTATAAAAGAAAATTTATGCCACTCTTTCTTTGATTTGCGAAAATGATCAATTAGTCCTTTTTCACTCCAATTGTTTATGATTCGATAGGTTAGCCCCGTATCTTTTATAGAAAAAGATTTATTTATAAACAAATCCTGAATATATTGATCTGTTTTTGATTTTTCCCCCTCTTTGTTTATTTTTTGTTTTTTCATATAATTATACATTAATGTATAATTATATTATAAATCAAAAAATTATTACTGTCAATATATAAAAACTAACAATAAATAAAAAAATGGGAACACCCATTTTGAAATTATCTGTGCTAATCTTACAGACAGTTTGTTTAATAATATTTTAAAAAATTATAAAAATATCAAAAAATTACTTAAAACCTACGGATTCTAAAAATGCCTTTGGTTTGCTTATCCTCTTTATGCCCAGAAAATTACAAACATCCGGTATTTTAAATAAGGCATCTGTGGGGGTTTTTTGTTTTTCCATAGAAAAAACTCCCAAGCCATTCCTTTCTGCAAAAGCCAACAAATATGTATCTACTTCTGACTTCCCAGTGATATCATCAATCATTTTATAGCTATTATTTATACTTATAGCTCTTTTTTTATCATCCTCAGTATTTTTACATACCAAACCATCTTCCACTTGCTTCTTACACCATTTTTTGAAATCCTGATCAAAGGTTTTTTCGATTTCTTGGACAACACAATCTAATAAAAACCATTTTTTTTCCTTAAGTAACTGACTTAATTTATTCCAAAAAAATTTGTTCAACTCCAAAGACATTGGCTTCCAAAGAGCGAATCCTATTAAAATATTTGAGTCTAATAAATATTTAGTTTCTTTATTTTTCATAGACTTTCTACTGAAAACCGAAGGATATTAGAGGCTTCTGTGTATCCTATCCTGTTCTCAAAATAATATTTAGAAACCATACTATTAAATAAATTACCATTAGAATCCCTCATATTATAAAAATAATTCCCTCCACTTTTATTCTTTTCTTTATTTTTTTTTAATTTTAAATTTTCTTCCTGCTCTTTCTTAATCAATGACTCTATAATTTCACTGTCAATAGACTTTATTTTTTTTAGTTCCTTAAGTCTATAGAATATAGCTAAAGTACTAACTTTATAAACTTCCGATAAATAATCAATATCAGATTTAGTATAAAAAATTTGCTTAAAATCATCAGATGGTAATAATAATTCAACTGCAACTCTATTACAAAACGTTTCCTCTTTATTTATGCCATCGTCTTTTCTAAACTCTAAAGAGTTAGAAACAGCCTCTGTCTTTCTAAAAAAATGAGCTAACTCGTGAACAAGAGAAAATATCTGAGCTGATTGAGAATCTTTTCTATTTATCACTATAAAAGGACAATAATCGTGAGAAATAAAAAGACCCCTCATTTCCTTAACACTTATTCTGTGGTGAGAAATTGTTTTGCCAACAAATATTCCACGACTCTCAATTTTTTCTATTAAATATTTCAAGGTATTTTTTTTACAATCAACCCCCGTAATATTTTTTATATCATCATTTGATATTCCAAGCTTTGTTTTTATAAAAAAAGCCAATTGTTTGGGATTTAAGTCTTTTCCACTCCCTTGCAACAAATTCTTATGCCCGTCTCTTTTCATTTTTTCCCCAAGCCATTCCTGTCTTTTTATAACAAAGTTAACTAGTTTTTTTATTCGATTACTGTCATCATCATAATTACTAACCCTATAATCAGGGATAGTTTTATTTTGCTTTATAATATCATTAGAAAAAAATAATAATTCCGGAATATTAAATGTTTTTGCTAATACACTAATCTGTCTCCAGGTTGGCAGATTTTCTCCACTTTCCCAAGAAGCAACAACATCTTTACCAGATTTATTAAACTTACCAGAAACAAAGGATGTAGACATTCCCATATTTTCTCTGGCTATTCTTAAATTTTCTTTATTTATAAAATCAACTTTTCCCATAAAAAATAATTCTATTTTCTAAAAATTTTATTTAATCTTATAATTTTTAAAACATTTTTGAAGCGTAAGAATATTCTTTTTAATAATTTGAATTTTTTTACTTGAAAGATTATCTTTTAATCTATCTAAAGCCTCTTCGTTATTAGAATAAAAAAACATTGATTTAAACAAACCCCTTAATGCTCTCTGAATTTTATCGTTCTTCTTGTCGGTCATAAGAATTGTAATAGCTGATAATATTTTTTCTTTACTATATGGTAAAAAAGATTCCGGTATTTTGTCAATAAAAATAGACCTGAGGGCATAATAGCTCCAAGGATAATTTGTTTTTAAAACAACGGCAACTATTTTTTCGGCCTCATTATAATTCATATCCAATATAACAATACTGACTATAAAGATAATAACATTTTTTGCTTTATAAGTCTAACAACAAAAGGACCATATTTGGATTCAATAAGCAAACAAGAACTTATAAATAATCAAAAATGACAATAATACCAAGCAGAAAGAGAAATTAGCATTCTTCCCAAATATTTTATTGAATAACCATATTTTTTATGTTATATTAATAATGCGAAACTACAATAAACCGTTAAGAACCAAACAATTTTTATAATTGTTTTTTGCTCGTTTGTGCAAAGGATCGGATACCTCGATCAAAACCACAAGCGGGCGTCTTAACGGATACCTTAATGTAGTTTCGCAGATCTGGGGTATCCGGTTTTTTATTCCAGAACTTTAATAATTTTATAAAAAAATATGACAAACCTATTAATTATAATTAGTTTAGGACTATCAATCTTATCACTTTCGTTTATTGATATTTATAAGGTTTTAATAATATTGGCAGTTTCGTTTGGTGTTGCTTTATTATTTCCAACAAAAAAATACGAAAGCAAAAAAGAAATAAAAAAGATAACAGAAAAAAGATTTTTAAAAATCTATATTTTTCTAATAATATCAAGTATGACAAATCTTTTTGCCTCTTTTTTAATTTTTGCTCTTTTGTATGTTATTTGGGAGATTGTAAATTTTATAATATTCAAATTAATGATAAAAGAAGATAAAAAAATTATAACAACAAACTCTAAAAACAATATATCAATTGATAACTCAATAAAATCTATATTTACTAAATTAAACAAAAGAAAAAAAATTAACTTAAAAGAATCAACCATTGACGAGGTGGGCAAAAAATTATCTGCCCTACAAGACACTATGCCGATAGAAAATGTGTCAGAAATTTTTACATCCTTTATTTTTTGGTATATTTTAAAAGGAAATATGTTTAATAACCCAACAAATATTTCAGATGAATATATTCTTTCAAGTGTAGAAAATATGAATATTAAAAAAGGAAAAAAGGGCTTTGAACTAAAATACAAACAAAAAAAATGAAAATTTTATTCAAAATATTAATAACATATTTTCTATATAGTTTGTTTTTAATTATAAAAGATAAATATAGCAAAAACATAGCCAATAAGCCATTTTATTTAACAAAAAAACCATTAACCACAAAAACCCTTTTATTCGCTATTCTTTATAGACCAATAGAGCCAATTATTCATTACACAACAACCCTCGGAGAAAAAGGTAAAAGAGATAGAGCGGAAAAAGAGTTTCAGAAAGAAAAGAAAGGGAAAGAACTAGAAAGACTAAAC
>DAOOQF010000025.1:0-10899 GCA_035388665.1 bacterium
GATTCTGATGGTTATATAATAGATTACTCTTATAATTGTGATTATATAGAGGCCTTAAAAAAACAAATTAATCCAGTTATTGAAATTAATTCTTCTAGCACCGAAGAAAAAACAATTAATAACCAAAATGACAACGGCTTTAACAATACTAACAACGAAGAGTATCAAAAAATTATTACTGAAAACTCTAATAATTGCTTACTTGTAAACGAGGACTACAAGAAAGAGAATTTATATCCACTAATAGAAAATATCGGTAAAAACAAGGTTAATGATAGCCAAAAAAATATAAAATTAGATCGGGAATATATAGATTTTGTCATTAAACTATATAATGATATTGGTATTAGTGGTAATTTTGGCCTTAAAAACATTATTTTAGACGAGGAGTATAATACTGTTAAAATTAAGCTAAATAACTCTCTAGAGGTCTATTTTAGCTTTAAAAATGAGTATTCTGACCAAATATCCCGCTTTTTTGTATTAAAAAAGGAGCTAGAAGAGGACTTAAGTGGCAAAAAATATATAGATTTAAGATATGGCGATAAAATTTTTTATTATTAATTTTAAATAATATGGGTGAAGGAATGTTCAAATTCGTTTTTGTTTTAGCAATTTTTATTTTTTGTTTAGTAACAATAGGAGTGTTTTTAATTATTTTAAAAATTTTACTTTTGTTTACTCCAGAAATTAGTATCATGGGGTTAACCATATTCTAATATTAGGTTAACAGTATAAGAATAACTAAAAGCTATTGTTTATTGGTTAATATAAGTATATAAGGTTAATTAATATACATTATGCGAAGTTAAGGTATATAAACAAACATACCCCCTTTATTAATATAAACTACAAAATAATTTATGGCCGAAAAACCTTTAATTAAATATTTAAGAGACTTCCTTGATTATTCCGAAATAGAAAAAGGATTGTCGGTAAAAACACAAGAAAACTATTCCAGATTTCTTAACAAGTTTTTTAATTGGTTAAAGGACAATAATTTAACCCATATTACCCCAAAATCTTTAAATGATGAACATATTTGGAGATATAGACTGTTTTTATCAAGACATATTGACCACAGAACAAAAAAAACTTTAAAAAAATCTACTCAAAATTATTATCTAATAGCTTTAAGAAGTCTATTAGAGTTTTTTATAGAAAAAAACATCTCTTCCCTACCTCCTAGTAAAATAAAACTTGCTAAAGATAGGTCAGAACGAGAAATAAAATTTTTAAGTCTCGAACAATTAAAAAGATTATTAGATTCACCAGATCAAAATAATATTATTGGATTAAGAGATAGAGCTATCTTGGAAACTCTATTTTCTACCGGATTAAGAGTTTCTGAATTAGTTTCGTTAGATAGAGATCAAATTAAAGTATCTGATAGTCTAGATTATTTAGAAATAGCGGTAATAGGAAAAGGACAGAAAGTCAGAACGGTATATTTTTCTAAAAGATGTGTTTCTGCTATAGCAAGATATTTAAATAAAAGAAATGACATTGACCCAGCTTTGTTCATAAATTTTAAGCCCGGGATAGAAAAAACTAGTAATTCTAGGAGATTAACAACAAAAAGTATAGAAGATATTGTTAAAAAATATATAAAAATAGCTGGTCTACCTGTAATGGCTACTCCGCACACCCTGAGACACTCATTTGCGACTGATTTGTTAACCCAAGGCGTTGATTTAAGGCTAGTACAAGAATTTTTAGGACATAAGAATATTGCTACCACTCAAATATATACCCATGTAACTAGCAAACAATTAAAAGATATACACAAAAAAATACACAATAATAGAGAGATTTAATTATTTTATCTTTCCTATTAGTATTTTAAAATTTATCATATAAATAATAATTAATCAAAGACCTATGTTCAATAAAGAACTTATATTTAACAAAAAAACTTTTTTATTATTTTTTCTATTATTCTTTTTATCTGGTTGTTCTAATCAAAATTCATTTCCCCGCAACAGCAAACCTAATTTGGAAAAAGACGATGATTTTCAATTAATTGAAGAAAGAGTAAAACTTAAAGAGTATCAAGAGATTTATACCTCTAAAAACTTGGGCATTAGATTTGTTTATGCTAAAAAAGATCCACTTTATAATCAAAATTGCGAAATATCTGAAAAAAATAATACTATTTATAACTCTTGTGGCTATAGCGTAGAAATTGTTAAAAAAGATCCCAACCTAAGTAATTTAGAAGTTGTTAACAATATTATAGAAACGGAGAACCAAAATTATTGTAAGATATCTGAAAAATATGATGATAATCTTAAGGATACTTATCAAATATTACCTAATTACGATAAAATACCTAGTAATTTAAATAATATTTTTGATATTTGTGGAAAATATACTAGTCATTATTTAAGTAATCAATATAAATTTTGTTTTGATTCTGGACATTTAGATCATTTCATGGTTATAGAATATGGAGGACATGAGCCTCAAGGAGTCCTAGATATCTTAGATAATGGTTCCCTGAAATATTGGTTCGAAACAATTGAGTTTATTAATAATAATTAATATAAATAATTATGAAATTTTTTAAAAACAACATTTTTTTATTTTTAATTCTTGGAATTATTTTTTTATTTCCTATTAACAATTCCTTTGCTCAATCTATAGAGATTGAAGAAATTAACTCCCCTACTAGCAAGAACCTAACATCAGCCTATATTAATGGTGATAATATTTATGTTTTTGGTGATGATTGCTTTGCTGCTAAATCTGCCAATAATGGCGTTTCTTGGGAAATATTCAACATTAATAATTGCGAAGGAAGCATAAAATCTGCCTATGTTTTTCCTTCTAGCGAGGATGTGATAATAATCGGAGATTCCTTTATAAGGCGCAAAAATACTCCTTATGTTTCTTGGGGAAATTTTTCTAACTTTACCGAAGATGGTGGGTTTAGCTCTATCTTGTCGGACCGTAACGGCAATGTTTATTTATTTCCAAAAAATAATCAAGGAAATGGTACTAAATTTTTAATATCCAATAATAACCCAAATAGCTTTTATTTGCCGGCAAGAAAAAGTTCACCCAGAATAAGTGATTTTACTTATAGAGCGAATTCTTTAAGTGGTAATACCTTGGTTACTTTTTTGCATAACCTAAATAATGGTGGAATTTTTTCTTCTGTTTATACCTCTAGTGATAACGGAAAATCGTGGAAAGCTGGAAAAGTAGAAACAGATCCATCTAAATTAATGACATATGCCGTGACATCATCTTTTAATAATAATAATGGCTTCATGGTGGGGGTTCATTATGGTGGATATGGTGTATTTTTATACAAAACTAGCGACAACGGAAATAATTGGAGCTTCATTAGTTCAAAGAATGATAATCTTAATCCAAAGTCTATACATACTATTGACTCCGATAGCTTTGTTGTAGTAGGAAGTAAATTAGTTTCAAATAAATGGAATAAAGGATTTATAATGGACAAAAACGGAGAAGTTATCGATTTTTCATCCCCTCTTAATTATATTTCTAGTTCAAATAATCACAGCAACAAAATGATAGCCGTTGGAGATAACGGAAAAATTATTAAAATTAATTTTAATAATCAAACAGAGGAAACAGTCTCAATAAATACAAGTTTTTTTATTAATAATTTTATTAATAATGGAGTAGACAATAACACCATAAGATTAGGTAAAGGAGAAAGAATGGCTGTTATAAGCTCATATCAATTAGCTTTTGGAAAAATGCCAGAAAGCGATATGGAAATAAACGATGTTATTAAAATTGCTAATGGTCGATGGCCTTCTATTACTAACTTAAATGCTGAAAACAAGGCTAAAAACGAATTTAAAAATATTTACAAAAGAGCGGCTAATATGAACAACGCTAATGATAACGCTGCTATAACTATTATGGCCTACGGCCTAAGACAAAGAGCCGAGAATAGAAATTTAAATAGTGAATCAGCCGGTTTAAAAACATTTAGAGCTATTTATAATAGATTACCTCAAAACACTAATGATTGGAATATTCTTCAGGCTATCACTTATTCTGGCGCTACAAGATAATCTAAAAACATAACAAAAGCCTTTTTTTGTTAATATTTTTTCATTCACTTGACATATCTTTAGTTTTATGATATAATTAAAAGTATTAAAAATAACTTTAATAATTAATTATCAAAAAAAACTATGAAAAGAATCAAATTATTATCAATTTTTGTGGTTGCTGGAATAATTTTTACATTTTCACCTGCCCTAGCGAGAGACGAACAAGTAATAAAACCACTGCTTCAAAAAAGAAAAGTTGATTTAACGGTAACAAATATTAATTTTTCAAGTCATTCAATAAACAAAATTGGAAAAATGTCGGTAACAATTAAAAATGTTGGAAACAAATCTCTAACAAGCACTCAAGGGATTTTAAATACTTACTTTAATTTGCCATTTCAACAACCCGATTGGCAATTTTACGGTCAATCTTCACCAATGAATTTCTTAACAAGTAGACCATTGCCAAGCTCCAATAATCCTTTATTGCCTGGAGAATCAATATCTTTTGTTTGGTTAGGTCAATTTACTGAAGCAGGAAATTATTATGTCCATTATAAAACTGATAATGCTAACGAACTAAATGAGCTAAACGAAAATAATAATAGCTTATCTACTATAATCTCAATTAATTAAACAATAATTAAAAAATAAAACCCTCCCTAATTAAAAAGGAGGGTTTTATTTTTTAATCTTATTACTATTTTTTATCTTCGAATATAAAAAATCGGACTTATTGCCCGATATTTTTTAAAGGTATATTATTGTTAACTCGAGATAATAATTACCCTTTAAATCAATTTTTTTTGACCACAATGAACGATTATCACCCTTCTTGATAACCCATCTAAATTTTTCCCCTTTATGATGAAAAAGATTATTTTTTTTGCCAATCTTTTTCAATCCATGAAATGAAATAGGTATTTTTTCAGATTTTTCCATCCCAAAAACTCTACCTGACCCCAAAAATCTTGAGGCTGTCTTCCCTGTTATGTACGGATACCATTGAAAGACATTTAAAAAGAAAAACTCTAAAGTTCTCAAAATATATAAATTTATGGTAAATAATTTAAAGGATTAACTGGTATTCCATCTTTTCTAATTTCAAAATGTAAATGAGGACCGGTTGAAAATGGTCCGGCCCCAGGAGTTCGAGGAGCACCTCCAGTTCTACCTATAACTTGTCCCTGGGTTACATATTGGTCTTCTTTAACGCTAACGGCTGAAACGTGACCATAGACACTAGAATAAGTATCGTCGTGTATTATCATAATATATCCATAATTAGTGCTACCATCAAATTTAACCCTAGCAACATAACCAGAAGCAGTGGCCATTAGGGTTGATCCTTGAGAAGCTCTAATATCTATTCCAGAATGTTCTCCAATTGATTTTCTAAATGGATAGGAGGGATCATGAAAGGTTGAGGTGATAGTATTTTTAGTTACGGGCCAAGCAAAATCACTTACTGGTTCTTGGATTCCGCTATCTCCTTTTTTAGCTAATTTTTCTCGGACAGTTCTTTCTAATGAAGAAATATCAGCCATAGCTTGATCATTTTCTTTTTTAGCTTTTTCTAATAATTTTTTATATTCTTTTTCCGATTGTTGAGTTTCTGATAAAATGAATTCTTTATTAGTTATTTCTCCATCTAATATGTTCTTTTTGTTTTCTAATTCTTTTTTTAATTCAGCCAATTTCGTTTTTTTCTCTTCCAAAACTTTCTTTTGTTCATCCATTTCCTCTTTTCCAACTTTTAAAGTAGTTAAACTTTGACTTATCTCTTCATTAGTATTTTCTAAATAAGTTAATTGATTTATAAAATCAGCTAAAGAATTATTTAACAAAATAACCTCCAGAGGACTGGTTTCTCCTTGTTTATAGATCAATTTTAATAAAGTAGCAATATGATCTTTTTCCTTTTCTATTTGTTCTGTTTTATTTTCCAAATCTATTTCTATTTTTTTTATTTCTAAATTATTTTTGCTTATTTCTAAAGTAGCTTCGTCAATTTCTAGCTCTGATTGCTTTAGTCTAGTATCCAAAATTTCTAATTGATTTTGCAAACTATCCTGTTCTTGCTCCTTGTCCTTAATTAATTTAGCATATTCAGCTTGTTTTTTCTGCAAAGCTTCCATTTGCTTTCTTTGTGTTTGAATTTGACTATTCAAGTCTTCAATTTCTGAATCAATACTAGAATATTGTCCAATAGCGGAGTCTGATTTTAATAAAAAAAGACTTGAAACCAGAAAAAGTCCCAATAAATAAATTAAAATTTTTTTATAATTTTTATTCATATTTTTGTTAACCAACAATAACATATTTTTGATAAAAAAGCAAGACTTTATGATTCCTCTACAAATTTTTTATCTATTAAATTTAATAGTTGGCTCTTGGACAATGGGTAGTCTCGTTCAAATCTTCTATTGAAGTTGCTATAGGAGAGGAAAACCTCTTGTTTAGCCCTAGTTAAAGCTACATAAAATAACCGTTTTTCCTCTTCCAAGTTATCACTCTTAAATAACGGAAAATTTCCTTCATTTAAGCCCAATAAGAAGATGTAATCAAATTCTAATCCCTTAACTTGATGTATTGTTACTATTGGAATCTTGCCTTGTTCTAATCCTAAAAAATCAATGTTTTTTACTAACCCAGAGAAATGAATTAAATTATGTAAAGACGTTCTAATTGGCAACGATAAATTATCTCTACCTTGAAAAAAGGTTTTCAGAGTCTGAAAAGACTTTTCTTTTTGCTCAAAGTTTTTGTCTTGATAATATTGCTTTAAGCCAGATTCTTTCCATAAAAAATCCAATAGATCAGCTGGTCTTTTTTTGTCTAATTCTTTTTCCCAATTATTTAAATTGGCACTAATATTTATAAACTTGTTTTTAAATTTATTCCACAAAACAATTCTTTTTTCTGTTCCGGTTTTTAATATCTTTATTAAATACAATAATAAATCAATAGTGGCGGCTACATCATCGTCGGCGCTATGTGTAGCATTTTTAAAATTCAAATGCTTAGAAATATTACTTAACTTATAACTATCTAAATTTAAAAATCTTCTAGATAAATCTAAGGTGTCATAATAGTTTTTAAAATCAATATCTATGTTATGTCTTTTGGAATTTTCTTTAATCATACTTAAATCAAAAATAACGTTATGACCAGAGACAATGGAGTCACCAATAAATTTTTTAAGGTCTGTTAATATTTTTTTAGGATCCTCCCCTTTTTCTTTCAGAAATTCATCGCTAATTTTATGAACAAAATAGGCCGACCCCACAGACTTGGTGTTTTTTAGATAATGATGGAATTCTTTTCCTAGTTTACCATTAATGATTTCCCTAGCATAGACTTGGACTATTTCATCAGAGGCTGGATTAACGCCAGTAGTTTCTGTATCCAAAACAATAATTCTACCATTATCATGTTGCTCAATTAATTGGCTATATGGTTCTATAAAATTATAATTTTTAAAACTAAGAAAGTCGGATAGATTTAAACCACATTCGCGCCCTTCTTTATTAATTTTGTTCAAAGTTTCTTCCCCTATATTTTTGGCTGGTCTTTCAATCAATCTTTTAGCAGAAAATAAATCAGATTTGTTAATCAATATCTTTAAATAGGCAAAAATATCTTTTATTTCCTGTCGTTTGAAAAAATCATATTGATCAACTGTCAAAAAAGAAATATTATTTTGAGAAAATATTTGAGCTACTTCACCAATAGCTCTATTAGCTCTATTTAAAACAGCAATTTTAGCCTTGGGATTATTTTCTTTAATTTTTTTAATATTCTCTATAACCCATAGAACCTCTTCGGAAAAATTATATCCCTTAAATAATTTAATACATTTTTCTCCGTTTTCTTTATTATAGTCTTGACCATAATCGTTTAACTCTTTAGTTTGGGAATTTTCCATATTTCCCAAGACGGACAAAAAGGCTTTAATCAAGTTAGGATTGGAGCGATAATTTATCTTTAAAGAGAACTCTTTGACTGGAGAAAAATGATTTTTAAATAATTGAGCTATAAAAATTGGTCGAGAGTCTCTAAAACTATAAATAGTTTGATCAATATCTCCAATAAAAGAGATGTTTTTATGTTTCTTCCCTAATTCTTTTATAACCAAGTATTCCGATAAATGAGTGTCTTGAAATTCATCTAATTGAATAAACTTAAAACGATTTGACCATTTTTCGCCTATTTCTTGATTAAATACTAATGTCTTCAGAGTTAATAGAACCAATTCATTAAAGTCTAAGGCATTTTGTTTTAATAATTCTTCCGAATATTCCTTGCTAAAATTAATTAATTCTGGTTCTAACTCTTTTATTTTTAAGTTGTGCCCCATTTCTGATTGTATTAAGGAAATCCGATATTTATAGACAGATTCTAAAATATTATAAATGTCACGATCATTTTCAATGAAAATTTTTTTATTCTTAGCTAAAATGTTTTTTGCTAAATTGACTTGCTCTTCTTCGTCTAGAATTATAAAATCAGAATTTATACCAATATTTTTAGATTCGGCTTTTATAAAATAAGCACAAAATCCGTGAAAAGTATTAATAGATAGGGCGTCATAATCATTTTTATCGTCGATTCTTTCCTTGATTCTGCTTTTCATTTCCTCTGAGGCTCGATTAGTAAAAGTGAGAGCCAAAATCTCATTAGGTTTAATTCCCTTATTAATAGCCTCAACTATTCTTTCGGTTAAAACTGTAGTTTTCCCAGTGCCAACTGGAGCATTAATTAAATAAGCTCCAAAAATATTAGTAATTATTTCTTGTTGTTCTTTGTTGAATTTCATAAATTGGGTTATATATAAATATGTGCTAAAATAGATTTAAATGATTTTATAAGAATTAATAAATATGAATCTAGAAAAGGAGAAAGAATTATTTCAGATCGGTAATGGCTTGATTGCGGCTATTGACGAGGTTGGCCGAGGTCCATTAGCTGGCCCGGTAGTTAGCGCTTGTGTTATTATTGATAAAAATTTTAAAATAACACCGGAGCTAGAGAAAGTAAGAGACTCTAAGAAGCTAAGCGCCAAAAATCGACAAGAACTTTTTTCTATTATTAAAAACAATGTTAAGGCTGTAGAGATTGGAATTTGTAGTCATCAAATAATTGATAAGGTTAATATTTTACAAGCTACCTTTATTTCTATGCAAAAAGCTTTATTAAAAACAAATCTAAATCCTGATATTGTTTTAGTTGATGGCAAATTTACTATTCCAAAAATTAAAATTCCTCAACAAGCTATAATTTCTGGAGATAATTCTATCTTTAGTATTGCTATGGCCTCTATTATCGCTAAAGTTAGTCGAGATTTTATGATGGAAAAATTTCATCAACAATATCCTCAATATGGCTTTGATAAACATAAAGGGTATGGAACCAAATTTCACATGGAAATGATTAATTTATATGGTCCCTGCCCCATTCATCGACTTAGTTTTGCTCCCTTTTCCGTTAAACCAGAAAAAAATTAAAAAATAACTTTTTTTATTCTTTCTAAACTTTTTTCTCTTCCTAATACCCAAGCTAATTCAAAAGGACTAGGGCTATTTTTTTGTCCTGAAAGTGAAACTCGAAGTGGCCACAAATAATCACCATTTTTTTTATCATTCTCTTTTAAATAATTAATAATTGTTTTTTCTAAATATTCTTTATTCCAATTATCTTCTTTTATACTATCAAAAATCTGATAAATTTCCCTTAAATTATCTTTAACATTTTCCATAGTTAAATCTTTCCAAATTAATAAATTTTCTTCGTAAACAATTTCGTCCATAAATAAATAATGAGTTAAGCTAGCAATATCTTCAATCTTTTTTAATCTATCTCGACTTATCATTAAGGCTCGATCAATTACATCATTTTTAGCTTCTTCAGTAATTAAACCTTCTTGCAATAAATATGGATAACATAATTTTCTTAAACTCTCGATACTTTTTTGGCGAATATAATGCCCATTTAGATAATCTAGTTTTTCTAAATCAAATACGGCCGGAGAAACACCCATTCCTTCAATAGAAAATTTTTCAATAATTTCATCAAGCGATAAAAGCTCTTGATCATCTTTGGGATGCCAACCTAATAAAGCGCAAAAATTAATAATAGCCTCTGGTAAATATCCTTTTGTTCGATAATCCTCTACAAAAACATCGCCCTGTCTTTTGCTTAATTTTCCACCACCTTTATTTAATATTAAAGGCAGATGAAGATACTTAGGCATTTGCCAGCCAAAAGATTTGTATAATAAAGCATTTTTCGGAAAACTAGCCAACCATTCATCCCCCCTCGTTACATGACTTATGTTCATCAAGTGATCATCAACAATGGCAGCAAATTGATAAGTTGGTATTCCATTAGATTTTATTAAAACATGATCATCTAGGTCGGCTGATTTAAAAATAATTTTTCCTCGAAGTTCATCATAAACTTCTACGCAACAATTAGTTGGAATTTTTTGTCTAATCACATATTTTTCTCCGTTTTTTATTTTCTCAGCTACAGCTTCTTTAGTTAAATGGCGACAATGACCATCATATTTTGGGGCTTCTTTATTAGCTTGCTGTTTATTGCGCATCTCTTCTAGTCTTTCTTCTGTGCAAAAACAATAATAAGCTTCTCCTTTATCTAATAATTCTTGAATGTATTTTTGATAAATATCAAGCCTTTGAGTTTGAATATATGGACCATAATCGCCTCCAATATGAGGACCTTCATCAAATTTTATGCCCACCCAATTTAAAATATCCAACAAACTATCAACAGCACCCTCCACTTCTCTCTTTTGATCAGTATCTTCTATCCTCAAAAGGAAAGTTCCTCCATGTTG
>DAOOQF010000026.1:0-10310 GCA_035388665.1 bacterium
TATCTAATAATGATTTAAACAAATATCTAAATAATAATATTAATAAATTCCCAACCAGATTATCTGGTAAAATACTTCTAGCAGTAGAAAAAAATGGAGAAGCCTATTATATTAATCCTGATAATCTAAGAGGATATTATCTAGGAAGACCTAGTGACGCTCTAAAGCTAATGAGAGAATTAGCCCTAGGTATTACTAATACTAATCTAAATACTATCCCAGTATTAGATAACACCGAAATATTATCTAAATGTAATATCACCATCACAGAAGAACAAGAAAAAACAGAAACCAATATCTCCCTAGTAACTAATCCCGTAGCTCCTATGAATAATTTCTCTCATATTGTTTCTGTCTCAGCTACCATAACTAATCCTAATAATATCTCTATCAAAGAAAGAGGATTACTCTATGACTTCACTATTTCCCCTAATACTAATCTAACTCCAACTTTAGATAAATATAATCAAAAATTAATCTCCAATATTAGCTCTCCAAATAATACCTATACCATTAACCTATCTAATCTAATCCCAGGATCATATCCATTTATTAGATCATATGCTATAACTTCGGATAATCAGATTATTTATGGCAATACTATAATAATTACAGGAACAAGTGTTGGTAGTTTGCCAAATTTACCAGCTCCGTCATCAAGTATTTCTCTCACTCCTAGCACACCTTCCGCTCCAGTGTGGGCCTGTGGTGATACTGTTGCCGATGCAAGAGATGGCAATGTCTACAATACTGTAGCTATTGGAGACCAATGTTGGTTTCAAGAAAATCTTGCCTATTTACCAGAAGTTCATAGTAATGCTGAATTTAGCACCCAAGGATCTAGTGGGCTGCCCGGTTACGGTGTTTATAACTATGACGGAAGTGACGTAGCTACAGCTAAATCTCAAGCTAATTATACTGATTATGGAGTGTTATATAATTGGTATGCAGTCGATCAAGTAAGTATTTGTCCAACAGGCTGGCATGTACCAACTGATGCTGAATTTACAACTTTAACCAATTGGTTAGTAAGTGATGGAGGAGTTACAGCCGGACAAGAAGGAACTGCTTTAAAATCAGTTACTTTGGATGGAGATAATAGTTCGGGCTTTACGGCTTTACCAGCCGGCTACCGCTCTGACGATGGTGGTTTCGATCGTCTTGGTGATGGCGCTGGCTTTTGGTCATCGTCCGAGAGTGATCCTGGTCATTCTTGGGGCCGTTACTTGGGATCAGGTGGTACCGAAGTCGATCGCAATGGTGGCAGTCAGGCTAACGGTTTTTCTGTTCGTTGTTTGAGAACTGAATAAATAAGTAATCCTTGCTCAGCTAGGGCTTAGCCCTAGCTGAGAGTTCTCTTTTTCTCCTTTTCTCTTCTTTATTTACTTCCTGCTTTTTTAAAAAGCAGGAAGTCAATTTTTTATGCATTATGATTTAATGGTATATAAAAATTCCTATGATTTATTGTTAATATTATATAATTTATGTTCTAATTTTTCCAAAGAATATAAATATAATTTAGGAGAAAAGATCAAGGATGAGACATTGGAATTATTAATTAATATTTTTCAAGCTAATAGCAATTTTGTAGATAGAAAGAAAAATCTTGATTTAGCTAAAATTAGGATAGAGAAAATAACAATATATATTAGAATATTAAAAGACTTAAAGCAGATAAATTTAAAGAAATTTGTTTGGCTAAACGAGAAAATAGATATAATCAATAGACAATTAATATCTTGGAATAAAAAATCTTAAATTTGGGTCAGAGTTGTTTTGGCTAAGGTTAAAACAAGAGTACCCTAAATCAGTTCAATAATCCACTAAAATATTTTTAGTAATAGATCTTCGATCATTTATTTATTTTTTCTTTTTAGTCAGATTAAATAAAGAGTATAGTGATTATTAAAAACAGCCGGCAACCGCAATGACAATGGTGATTTCAATAATCTTGGTGATAACGCTAACTTTTGGTCATCGTCCGAGAATGATCCTGGTAATTCTTGGAACCGTAACTTGAAATCAGGTAATACCGAAGTCAATCGCAATAATGACAATCAGACTAACGGTTTTTCTGTTCGTTGTTTGAGCACTGATTTTTAAAAAGAGCCTTAGCTCTTTTTAATTTTATTTACTATTATCTATCAAAATAAATGCCTGATCAATTATTATTAGATTTATTTAAAGCATATTTTTCAGCTCGTCAAAACAAAAGAAACACTCCCCCTGCTTTAGAATTTGAATTAAATTATGAAAAAGAAATTTTTAAATTATATAAAGAATTAAAAGATGGAAGCTATGAAATTAGTAAAAGCACAGCTTTTATAATTTTTGATCCGGTTCAACGCGAAATAATCGCTTCTTCTTTTAGGGATAGAATAATTTATCACTTAGTTTTTAACTATATTAATCCTATTTTTGAGCCTACTTTTATTTATGACAGCTATAGTTGTAGAAAAAATAAAGGAACTCATTTTGGTATAAATAGGATTAATAGTTTTATCAGGGCTTGTTCTGATAATTATCAAAAAGAGGCCTATATTTTAAAGCTTGATATTTCTGGATATTTTATGAGTATTAATAAGAAGATATTATGGAATAAAATAAGAAGTGTCTTATTAAAAAATAAAGAAAAATGTAATTTTGATTTTTTTATAATACTTTCTTTAATAAAAAAAATAGTTTTTCATAATTATACAAAAAATTATATTATTAAGGGAAATAAAAATAATTGGTCTAGCTTACCAAGGAATAAGAGCTTGTTTTTTGCTAAAAATAATTGTGGTCTACCAATTGGAAATCTAACCTCTCAATTATTTAGTAATATTTATTTAAATAGTCTTGATCATTTTATTAAAAGAGATTTAAAATATAAATATTATGGAAGATATGTTGATGATTTTATAATAATTGATAATAATAGAGAAAAATTAAAAAATTCAATTAAGGTTATTAAAAAATATTTGAAAACAGAATTAGGTCTGGAGATAAATCCAAAAAAAATATATTTACAAAACTTTAAAAAAGGAGTTAGTTTTTTAGGGGTTAAAATTAAGCCTTATAGAATATATATAAGTAATCGAACTAAAAATAATTTTTATAAAAAAATAAATAACGTTAAAGGTTGTTTATTAAACAATGAGTTAAATATCGTTTCTAGTATTAATTCCTATCTAGGGGCAATGAAGCATTATAATAACTATAAATTGAGAAAGAAAATTTTAGAAAATTTAAATTTTAATAATATAATTATTGATAAAAATTTTTATAAAATAAGTTAGATTTTTAGTTTTTTAATCGTCTTTAATATTTCTTGATAATTATTTTTATTACTAGCTAAAATATCAGGGCTTTCTATGGTCCATTTTTTCCCAGAAAAGTCAGTAACCTTACCTCCAGCTTCACTTACTATCAGAGCTCCGGCGACTACATCCCAGGGTTTAGCTCCAGGGATGACAATAGAATCAACTCGGCCAGTAGCTACATAAGCCAATTCTAAAGTGGCACTGCCTAATTGTCGGCAATCCAAATTATTTAATTTTTGATGGAAATAATATTTAATAGCCCGTTTAATATCTTTTTTAGTGCTACCATGACAAAAAGTATTAATAGCTTTTTCTTGATTAATTTGGGGTGTTATTATTCTTTTTCCGTTTAAAAAGGCTCCTTTATTTTTTTCAGCTATGTATAATTCATTTAAAATTGGGGCTAAAATTATTCCTAAAATTATTTCATTTTTATATAAAAGAGCTAAAGAAACTGACCAAAGGGGATTATGAATAGAGAAATTAGTAGTACCATCTATGGGGTCAATAATCCAAAGATAATCAGATTTTTTTTGATTATCGCCTTGCTCCTCTGATAAAATATGATGATTGGGAAAATGCTCTTTTATTTTTTTGATAATAATCTTTTCAGACATCAAATCATATTTCGTCACAATTTCATGTCGTCCCTTTATTTTGACTTGTTTTCTAGAAAAATTAAAATATTCCTTTTTTAGTTTTTCGGCCGACAAAGAAACAGCTTCTAGGGCTATTTTTTTTATTATTTGATTATTCATTTATTTTTAAACTTATTTAATATCGTGAAGTAATTTTAGTTTTATTTTCCCAGTTTCATCATCCCAAATAGCGAAACTAGGTTTTTGAAATACTCCACCTAAGGTTCCGGGATTAATTAGGGTAGCTTTATTTTTCATAGACATCCAGGGTTTATGAGTGTGTCCGTAAAATATGAAGTTGAGATCTGGCTTTTCTTGAAAAAGATTTCTGATAAAACCAGGTTCATGACAAACCCCGACTTTAAAAGCATTTAATTGAAAATGTCCGAATCTACCTAGGTCTATAATATTAGAATATTGTTTTAATTCTTCTGGGGAATAGATCTCGGCATTTCCAAAAACTATTATAATTGGTTTATTAAATTTTTTAGCTAATATTTCCAGAGTCTCTGAGTTAGTGAGGTCTCCGCAACAAATTATTTTTTCAATATTTTCCTTAGAAATAATTTCAAAAAAAATATTGAGATTAGCTAGATTATCATGGATATCTGAAATTATAGCTATTTTCATAGTTTATAAATTTTTTAGACTAATTTCGTAATCCATTTGTTCTATTTTCTTTAAATTTCCTTTAGCTTGATCATATTTAGTTCGAAGATAGCCAGTAATATCAAAGTCGATTAATTCATTTAATATTTCGTTGATAATATTTTTTATTTTTTTGACTTCTGTAAAGTTTTTATTAATGCTTTCATTAACGGCCCTTCGGACCAACTCTCCAGTAAAGTCGCAAATCCCTCCTAGATATGATTCTAATGGAACCTTTATTTCTTTTATTTTTCCGATTTTTCCAGTTATTGCAAAATTAAAAAATAATTTAGCTTCGACATATTCTTCTAGGGCAGCCATAAAAGCACCTTCTTCAATAACTCTGTTTCCCCCAAAATTTTCATTTAACTTTTTAATTGATTTTTCGTTATCAATTAATTTTTCTTCAGCCACATCTATTTCATTTCTATGGATGGCAAAAATTGCTTTTTTAGAATTATTTAAAATTAGATTAGAGGCGCTAATAATCTGTCTTCTTTGATTATTTTTTTCTGAATAATCCTTTTTTAATAGAGCGATAAATTTTTTATCTAACATTTTTTTTATTTAATTTTTTATTTTGTTGTTTTAATAACTTCTTCGATGGTGGTCAGCCCATTTAGAGCTTTTAAGATTCCATCTTGAGTCATGGTGATCATACCATCTTCTACGGCTAATCTTTCAATTTCTTTATCAGATAAGTTTTGTTCGAAAAGTATTTTTTGATTTTCTGGGGTTATGGACATAATTTCGTATAGACCAAGTCTTCCTTTATATCCAATACCATTACATTTGTCACAACCTTTTCCTCGATAGAATTTAAATTCGGTTGGCATAATAAACTCCTTGTTTTTAATTTGTCCCAAGACTCTTTTTATTTCTTCTAAAACCTCTGGCGCTAATTCAATTTCTTCTTTTTCACAATAAGGACATATTTTTCTAACCAGTCTTTGGCCAATAGTACATTCAATAGCATTAGCTAACATTGATTTTTCTACTCCAAGACCGATAAAACGAGAAATAGCTCCAGCGGCACTATTGGCATGAACTGTTGATAATACTAAGTGTCCAGTTAAAGAGGCTTCTATAGCTGTTTTGGCGGTTTCATTATCACGAATTTCTCCAATCATCATGATATTGGGGTTTTGTCTTAGTAATGATCTCATAGCTGAAGCAAAGGTATAACCACCAGCTGTATCTATTTGAGTTTGAATAATTCCTTCCATTTGATATTCAATAGGATCTTCTACAGTAATAATTTTTACATCCGGAGTATTTAGCGTTTTTAAAACGCTGTATAGGGTAGTAGTTTTTCCGCTACCAGTTGGACCAGTTGTTAAAATAATCCCTTTAGTTTTTTGAATAGCATTTTTTAATATTGGTAATGAGTATTGAGAAAATCCTAATTTTTCTAAATCTAAAGCTCCTTCTCCGCCAGATAATATTCTAATAACAACCGTTTCTCCAAAGCCACCAGATATAATGGAAACACGACAATCCATTTTTTTATCAGCCAAAGAAATAGAGAAACGACCATCCATGGTAGCTTTTTTAATATTTGTTTCAAATCCGGCCAACAATTTAATTTCTCCCAATAATGGTAAAAAATTATCTTTGGATAAATCAAACATATCATGTAAAACTCCGTCAATTCTAAATCTAATTTTTACATTTTTTTCCGTTGGTTCTATGTGCAAATCTCCAGCATTTGATTCTATAGCTAAAGATAATAATAACAATATAATTTCATTGGTTGGAATTTTTTCAATAGCTTCCATTACTAGCTCTTTATTATTCATCATAGTCTTGGCTTTTTCTAGAATTTCATTTTTTATCTTTATTCCTTTGCTAATTGTTTGTGATATAGCCACGTTATATAATTCATCAACATAATCGAAGTTTCCAATTACTCGATAAACTTCTTCTAGGCTGGTCTGGCCCTCTAGAGATTTTAGAACTCCATCTTGTAGCATAGTTATCATTCCATTTTCGATGGCTTGTTGTAATATTTTAAAAGAGGGAGCGCTGTCAATTGTTAATTGTTTTAATTTTTCATCCATGGTAAATATTTCATAAATACCTAATCTTCCTTTATATCCGATGCCGGCGCATTTTTCGCAACCAGGGCCAGCTTTATATATTGTTGGTAAAACAGTTGGAATTTTGATGCCAGATTTAGGAGAAATTACTGCTAAAATTTTTCTAACCAAAAACTCCTCTTCTTCAGTTAATTCGTGAATCTGTTTACAATTAGGACAGACTTTTCGAAGAAGTCTTTGACCAATAACAGCGTTGATTGAGGGGACTAAAAAATATGGTTTAATTCCCATATCAATTAAACGCGGTATGACTCCAGAAGCATCATTGGTGTGTAGGGTTGATAAAACTAGATGTCCAGTTAAGCTGGCCTGAATGGCTATTTCAGCTGTTTCTAAGTCTCTAATTTCTCCAACCATAACAATGTTTGGGTCTTGGCGAAGAATAGATCGGAGCCCAGAGGCAAAAGTATAGCCCTTTTTAGCCTCAACCTGACTTTGACTAATTCCGTTTAATTGATATTCTATAGGATCCTCTAAGGTTATTATTTTTGTTCCGGGTTGATTTAATTTATTTAAAATTGCATATAGGGTAGTAGTTTTTCCGCTACCAGTTGGACCAGTTGTTAAAACTAATCCATTAGGCTTTTCTATCTCCTTTTTTAAAATTTCGTAGGCCTGCGGTCTTAATCCTAAATCATCAAAGGAAAGACCTATGGAGCTGGAGCGTAAAAGACGCATTACCACGCTCTCTCCATAAGAGGTTGGTAAAAATGAAGAGCGAACATCAATTCTCTCGTTGGATAAAAATATAGAGTATCTTCCATCCTGGGGCTTATCTTCAATATTTATTTTTACTCCCGCTAATATTTTCATGCGAGAAATTATTTTTTTCCATTTATCTTTCTCAATAGTAGCAGCTTCTTGCAAAACTCCATCAATTCTGAGCCTGACTACAATATTTTCGTTTTCAGCTTCGATATGAATATCACTAGCACCAGTTTTTAGAGCCGTTGCTAATATCAAAGTGACTACATCAGAAGTATTAACATCATTAATTTTCTCATTTAGACTCTTGTAATTGGTTATAACTTCTTTGAATTTTTCTAGTTCTTCCGAGGTTATTTCTACTCCTTTTATAATTTTTTTTGATTTAGGAATAGTTTCATAAATAGCTAGAGCATGTTTTAGACTATTCTGTGATATCAAATAAAGACTGCTTTTTGTGAAGTATTCTTTATTGATTGATTCAATTATTTTTGAAACACTAGGATTTTCTGGATTGGTGGTCGCAAAGCGAATATTTTCTCCATCATAAAAAAAACAAATTAATTTATTGGAAATAGCCTCTTCTTCGGGTATCAAAACTAGAGCTTCGGGGCTGATTGGAAAACCAAATAAATCAATGTAAGAAATTCCTAGGGCCTGAGCTCTTGTTTGAGTTTGCTTTTCTATTTCTTTGTTTTTTATTTCTTGTTGTTTGGTCGATAATTTTGAGGAAGCGCTTTCTTCGTCACCATTTTTTTTTAACAAGCTAGAAATTGAATCGAATCCACTCATAATGAACTAATTTATTTTTTAAATATCCTTTCTAATTTAGCTTCTTTTTTTTCGTCTTTAATTTTAATAAATAAATCTGTCCAAGAACTGGTTTGGAAAGTATTTAAAATAGCTCCACCTAGTGCCATAATAGCCAAAACAACTAATATTCCGATAATTAAAATTGTCCAGAATATTATAGCCGGAGAAGCAATTAAAGTGGTTGATAGAGCTAATCCGAAAAATAGAAAAAAGGCAATGAAAGAAAGGAAGGAAACCAAAATAATAGCTAATAGATTTATAAAAAATAAAACTATAGCCATTTCTATACTAATTAGCCAATTATTGAAGAATAAGCTCCAACCACGCTTTATAGCTAAAAAGAATTTCTCTTTTTCTATTACTACATAGGCAATTCCATATTTTATAATAAATGATAAAAATAAAGATATGGCTATAAAGATTATAAAGACTAGTCCGTATAAAATAGTGGCAGTAGCCTGGTTTTTTATAATTACTAATACAAAAAGGAAGCTTATTATTAGATAAATAATGTTGATTGCTAGCGATATAACAATATTCATTAAAAAGACTGGCCAGAAACTTTTGTTACTATTTTTAATAGAATTCTTGATAGTAATTTTTTCTTTTTTTTCATTGATAATATTTTTAACAGAATTGATTATACTTATTTGGGAGACGGTTGATAGCCAAGCGAAGAAAATTGATACTCCGGCAATCAATATTAATACTAATACCAAAAATAAGATTGATTTAGGATCATTTTTTATTAATTCTATAAAATTTAACCAAGAATCTTTAGAAAAAATACCAGTGTTTAAAAATAATTTTAAATTATTTAAAGTTTGTAGTCCCATTTCTTGATTTAGGGATCTAGAAATAACTTTAAATTCAGCTGAAAAACTAATTAAAGAAGCAAAAAACCCAAAAAACCATAGGATTTTGTTTTTCCAAGAAATTTTCCAGGCTTGTTTTAAAACGGTTCGATATGATAGCATAGATTTTAAACTCTATTTTTTTAGAGTTGTTAATTTTATTATTTATTAATTTACTTAACGCTTGAATTATACCATAATTTTAAAAAATGTAAAAGAAAAAAAACATTTTTAAAGATAAAATAAGGTTTGCCAAAAATGAATAAATAATATAAAATACTTTCAGAAAGTAATAATATTAAAATATATAAAAATATGCCTAAAATCATTACCGACCCTAAAATTATTGATGAATTATTGAGTCGTAGTGTGGTGGAAGTCTTGCCCTCCAAGGAATTATTGAAGAAAGAGCTATTGTCTGGTCGACAATTAAAGATATATATTGGAGCCGATCCTACTGGCACAGCTTTACATTTAGGGCACGCCACTAATTATATTATCTTAGAAAAGTTTAGAAAACTTGGTCATAAGGTTGTTTTGTTGTTTGGAGATTTTACTGCTAGAATTGGTGATCCGACTGATAAATTAGCTACTAGAGTTCAATTAACTAGGGAACAAGTTGTTGCTAATACTAAGAATTGGAAAAAACAATTAGCTCCTATTATTAGCTTTGATGATCCAGAAAATCCAGTTGAGGTTGTCTATAATCATGATTGGTTGGCTAAAATGACCTTTGAGGATGTTATTAATTTAGCTTCCCATTTTACCGTTCAAAGAATGTTGGAGAGAGATATGTTTGAAAAACGTTTAAAAGAAGAAAAGCCTATTTATGTTCATGAATTCTTTTATCCATTAATGCAGGGTTATGACAGTGTTCATTTAGAGGTGGATATTGAAATGTGTGGCAATGACCAGAAATTTAATGCTCTATGTGGACGAACTTTATTACAAAAATATAAAAATAAAGAGAAATTTGTTTTTATTACTACCTTATTAGAAAATCCAATAACTGGAGAAAAAATGATGTCCAAAAGTTTGGGAACCGGAGTATTTTTGGATTCTTCTAATATTGATATGTATGGAAAAATCATGGCTCAGCCCGATGAAAATATTCCTCAATTATTTACTGATTGTACTTTTTTGGAATTATCAGAAATATCTCAAATTAAAAAAGATTTAGCTGAGGGACAAATCAATCCTAAAGACGTAAAGATGCGCTTAGCTTATGAAATTGTAAAAATATTTCAT
>DAOOQF010000027.1:0-10295 GCA_035388665.1 bacterium
GCCATGACCTTACCTCGATATTTTGGTATCCATACCAGATGGTATTGACACCTGTAGGTACAATGGCTCAATTGGTATAGTCTAAATTTTTTAGACACAAAAAAATCACCTCCTTTCTAGACCCGGGGGTGATTTTATTATATCATCTTTTATCTAGAACCCGAGAGCTTCGCTTCAAACGCACACACCAGCTGACGCTGGTGGTTTTTAAGCTAATAAAAAAATCGTCTTTTTGACGATTCTTTAAAACCTTAATTAACGACCCTTTAGATATTCGAAAAGGCTATCTATAATTATGCGAATATCTTCATCACTACGATTAAGCTCAACCTTATTTATAGCCTTATTACTGTGAGAATCGTGATATTCATACTTAGTTGAACCTTCAACTTTTTCATTTAACAATTCATTATTATAAAGACAAAAAAAATCAAATTTATATTTTACTTTATAACATAACCATAACATAAATATTATTATACTTCTAAACGTTTTATTTCATCATCCAAAAACATAAGAGTTTCTCTTTTCAATGATTTTCTAATTTTATTAAACTTCTCATAAGGGACAAGCGGACTCAGGTCTTGATTTAAGATTGTTTCCGTAATATGTTTATTTATAAAATTAGATAATTTTTTAAAAAAAGTAATTGAATCCAAGCTGGTTCTTTCAAATATCACTTCCTCGTTATACCTATAGCCATTTAGAAAAAAATGATGAATATCATAAATATCACGACCGGCAATTGAGTTATTGCGCTCAAAACGATCAAGCACTGCCACTAATTTATTGGCAAACATTGTTGAAATATTCTGACAAATAACAATTTTATTAATATCAACTAGCTTAATTGGTTCATAAACATTAGCCACGGGTGGCGGAAAAGTACTGTCTATTTTCAATGTGTTGCGACTATGGCTATTTTTTGCCGGATATTTTAAAAAATACTGTGGTACTTTTTTGCTTGCATCTTTTATTTCCAAGCCCAAATCTTTAAATATTTTTTCAAGTTCCTGTCTAACGTTTTTTAAATCTTTTTGCTCGCCAACATAATCAAAATCTAAATCAACCGAAAATCTATCTAAAAATCCAGCCATAGATGCGCAAGTGCCCCCTTTAAAATATAGTTTCTGTAAATTATTATTATCCAAAATAGCAATTAAAACTCGATATAACCAAGCCTTATGAACTGCATCTTGAGAATTTAAAGTTATCATATATTATTTATTATAAACAGTTTTTTGAATTCTTTTAACTTTTTTCCAGTTAATCACACCAGTATTATCAAAATGATATTTGGGATTAAAATACAAAATATCGGCGACTGCTCGCTCTAATGTCGCTATATTAAATTTTCCAGTTTTATCAACACCAGTATCATTATATAAAAACTTATCTTTAATTTGTCGACAATAATATTTATAATCCCCTATTTTGAAGCGCCTGCTCTTTTCTCCCATGAAGGTAAAATATTCAACTTGTTGAAAAATAATTCCATGTTTAGCTAATATCGTCTCCCCACTTAGATAGCAATAACCATTTAGCGCTTTAGATCCTAGCAGAAGCGGGTCTAACTCTGACGCTGGCTTAATAGAATAAAGACCTCGATGTAATCTATAGATTAAAGCATCTTTAACATACCGCTTTAGACTGGTTAAGAGAGTGTTGCGATTGTTTACACCCCAAATTCTAGCCAAATCATCAACTTGAAAAATAGGTGTATTTATTTTAGCAATAGAAAGAAACCTATTTTGCTTGATATTGGCTGGTTTTGTGTTTTTTTGTTTGTTTATACTGTACATATATGTACATTATATAAAAACTCATAGATATTGTCAAGGCCTTATTATAGACCCGTACACAGCATCAAAAACATCTATCTCTAATTCATTTCTATTAACTTTTTTATAACAAATTACCGAAGCTCAACCAATCAAAACCAAGGGTCTTCTTTCGTCCCCCCCACCCTCATACAAAAAAAGCAGACAAATTTGTCTACTTTTTGGGGTACAGATCAACGGCGGAGAGGGGGGGATTCGGCCACACGTTGCTAAGTCTCGCTCGCCTCATTTTATTCGGCTTCGCTCACTAAGCGCTCTGGCCTGGCCTCGGCGGTGCACTTCGTGCACATCGCCTCCGGCTTTCGAATCCCCCCCCTATCAGCAAAAAACAAAAATAACCCAAAGAAATTTGGGTCATTTTTGTTCGCGGAGAGGGGGGGATTCGAACCCCCGATACGAGTAAATGCTCGTATAACACATTAGCAGTGTGCCGCTTTCAACCGCTCAGCCACCTCTCCAAAATTGTTTAAACTAAAAAAATATGCTACAATATAATCATCTTATAAAATATAAAAAATAATGTCAACAAATATGTCTAACGAAAACAATACCTCTTCGCCTCAAGAATTAACCTGGGAAATAGAAGAATATACTAAACACCCTCGAGACAAAAAATGGTATATAATTGCCTCGATTATTGCTATCGGATTAATTGTCTATGCCCTCATAGACAAAAATTATTTTTTCGCCCTAGTTATTATTATTGCCGCCGGTTTAATAGTATTTTTTGACAATGAACCACCAAAAAAACTAGACTTTACAATCAAATATGACGGAGTAGAAATTGGTAAAAATTTTTATGAATTTGCCTCCATGCTGAACTTCTATATTATCTACAAACCAAAAGAAGGTGTAAAAAAATTATTTTTTGAATTTAAAAATCCTCTTAAACATCGCCTATCAATTAATCTTTACGATCAAAATCCTATTATTATCAGGGACTATTTACTTCAATATTTAACAGAAGATTTAGATAAAGAAAACGAACCCCTAACCGAGGGTCTAGCTAAAATATTTCGTCTTTAAAATATCAAAACAATCTCAACTTTAAATAGTTGACAGAGATTTTTTTATTACTTACAATAATTAAACGTCCCTGTAGTTCAACGGATAGAACGCAAGATTGCGGATCTTGTGATCTAGGTTCGATTCCTAGCGGGGACACATTTTTATGTCCAATCAGCTTAGTCAATTAAATAAAGTTGGAGCTAAAACTGAAAAGACTCTCAACAAGCTAGGTCTGAAAACTATTTCTGACCTTGTTTTTTATTTTCCCTATCGTTACGAAAAATATGAAGATGCTCCTAATCTAGAAAATATAAAGATCAATCAACCCATCAATTTTAAAGGAGAAATTATTTTGATTCGCAACAAAAGAAGTTTTAGAAAAAAAATGAATATTACCGAAGCACTGGTTTCCAACGACTCGGGATCCCTGGAGATAATTTGGTTTAACCAACCCTTCATCGCCAAAACTCTTAAACCTGGGGATCAAGTTTCTCTGGCCGGAAAAATTACCTTGAAACAAGGACGATTAATAATGATATCGCCAGTTTACGAAAAAATATCATATCAGAAATCCAATATTCACACTGAAAACATTGTTCCTGTATATAGCTTAACTCAAGATATCACTCAGAAACAAATTAGATTTTTGATTCACCAGGCTTTATCAAAAATAAATAAAATTCCAGATTATTTCTCAGAAGAAACCCTAAAAAGACAAAAATTATTATCTTTAGAAGAGGCTATTTCTAAAATTCATTTTCCTAAAGATTATCGAGATATCGAATCGGCCATTGAGAGATTAAAATTCTCAGAATTATTTATATTTCAATTAAAATCATATTTTGTTAGGCAACAATTAGACAAAAAAATTGCCATGCCAATCCCCACTAAATTAACTGCTATTAAAAAATTCATCAATTCCCTACCCTATACGCTAACCAATGATCAAAAAAAATCAGCTTGGACGATCCTAAAAGACATTTCTCAAAACAAACCAATGTCTCGTATTCTACAAGGAGATGTGGGTAGTGGAAAAACTATTGTGGCCTTAATTGCTATTTTAAATTGTGTTAAGAATAAAAAACAATCAGCTTTAATGGCCCCTACCGAAATTTTAGCCAAACAACATTATCAAACTGCTTTAGAGTTATTTCAAAATCTTAACTTCAAAATTGGATTATTAACCTCCAAAAAACAAATAGCTAATTTTGAATTAATAAAACCCAAAAAACAATGGCCTCAAGAAATTTGCCAACAAGCTGATATTATCATTGGTACTCATTCTTTAATTCAAGAAAAAATAAAATTCAAAAGATTAGGGCTAGTTATCGTTGATGAACAACATCGATTTGGCGTCAATCAAAGACAAGAAATCATTGCTAAAGATATTGATGACAATAATACAAAAACCACCCCTCATTTTCTATCAATGACAGCCACCCCCATTCCTCGAACCCTAGCCCTGACATCCTTCTCTGGCCTAAATTTCTCTATCATTTCAGAAAAACCAAAAAATAGAAAAGAAACTATTACTAAAATAATTGATTCCGAACAAAGAAATAAGATGTATACTTTTATTGAACAAGAAATAAATCAAGGACATCAAGCCTTTATAGTTTGCCCTTTAATAGATCCATCGGATAATTTTGGAGCCAAATCAGTTAAGGAAGAATATGAAAAATTAAAAAATAATCATTTTCCAAAAATTGAGATGGCCATACTTCACGGAAAAATGAAAACCGAAGAAAAAGAAGATATTATGAAAAAATTTTTAGATAATAAAATAAAAATATTAATATCAACCTCAGTAATAGAAGTGGGTGTTGATATTAAAAATGCCACCATCATGTTAATTGAAGGAGCGGAAAGATTTGGGCTAGCCCAACTTCATCAATTTAGAGGAAGAATTGGTCGAAGTGAATTACAGAGTTATTGTTTCTTGGGTTTAAGTGAGGATCAAGAAAATGTTTTAACCAAAGATTTTAATAATAAAAAAACTAGTCTCGCCAGATTAGAGGCCTTGCAAAAATATCAAGACGGTCTCTCTCTGGCAATGATTGACTTAAAAAATAGAGGTGGTGGTAATTTTTACGGACTAGAACAATCTGGTTCAATAAATTTCAAATATGCCTCCTTATTCGATCATGAGATTATTAAAAAAGCCGAGGAAGAAATTAAAGCTTTAACAAAAAATGATCCTAATCTCGAGAATCAACCTCAACTTCTAAAAAAGATTCAAAACAGTATCGAACAAACTCATTTAGAATAAATAAAAAATGTCATCCTTTTGATGACATTCTAATACAAACAAATTAGATAATCTTAGCCTTTAAGATAATAAACATCCAATAGACAAAAGCCAAGAATATCACTAAAATAATAATAATTTTTAATAATTTTAAAAGATCTTTCTTCAAGGCTCGAAAAAATATTTTACGAGCAAACATTTTGTTATACTCTGGAGTTCCGCTAAAATAATATCTCTTCTTTCTAGAATTAAACATTTTATATATATTTTAAAGTTCTAATTTTAATTATTCAAAGAACTATTATAGTCCTTTCTTTAAAAAAAGCAATATCTCCCAGGTCTTTTAAAAAAAGATCAAATATATTATAATAAATCTATAAAAATTAAAAATTAATTTATTAATAAAATGAAAAAAACCTTAAGATTAACTATTTTAATCGCAACGTGCTTAATTATTTCTCCTCTGATGACAAGAGCAGAAAATGTCTTTGACCCTTCTTTTATAATTAGCGATCAAGACATGTTAAATTACAAAGACCTATCTCTTAGTGAAATACAAAGCTTTCTAAAGTCTCAAAATAGTTATTTATCAACTTACACAACCACCAGTTCCTATGGAAAAGAAAAGACTGCGGCCGAAATTATTTATGATGCTTCTGTTAATAATTATGATTGTGAAGGGGTAACTTTAAGTGATAAACCAACCGAAGAAGAGAGACAGGCCAAATGCAAAAAGATTGGAACAGTTAATCCTAAATTTCTTTTAGTTTTATTACAAAAAGAACAAAGTTTAATTAGCGAACAATCTCCAAAACAAAGTCAATTAGATTGGGCGACTGGTTATGGTTGCCCCGACAATTGGACCTGTAATCCATATTATAAAGGATTCGGTAAACAAATTAATAGCGCCGCTCTTCAGTTTAGATGGTATATGTTAAATGCCAACAAATACACTTATCAAGCTGGCAAAACTTATACTTTCAAGAATCCTTACGCCTCAGATGCCAACAAAAAAGAAGTAACCGTTACTATTGAAAACGACGCTACTGCCGCCTTATACAATTATACCCCTCATGTTTATAACGGAAATTATAATTTCTGGGTTTTGTGGAATAAATATTTTCCAACCCAAGGATACCCTGATGGCACTATCTTAAAAGTTGGTGAAGATTATTGGTTAATTCAATATGGACAAAAAAGAAAATTTTCCAGTGTTAGCGTTTTGTCCTCAAGATATAATCCTAATCGAGCTGTTTCAGTGAGTATCTCAGATTTATCCCCCTATGATGAAGGAGCTCCTATTAAATTTCATAATTATTCTATAATCATGTCTCCGGACGGAAAATTATATTTATTGGTTGGAGAAAAAAAGAGATTATTCTCTACCACCGAAACTTTCAAAAAATTAGGCTTTAATATTGAAGAAATTCAAAATGCTTCCTGGCAAGATGTTAATTCCTATCAGGACGGAAAAGAAATCACTATCGCCTCAGCCTATCCAACAGGAGCCTTATTACAAAATAAAAAAACTGGCGGAGTGTATTGGGTAGAAGAAGAAACCAAAGCTCCTTTACTGGACAAGATTTTATTGACTACCAAATTCAAAGGAAAAACTATTATTCCAGTTTCCGAAGAAGAATTGAATCTTTATCAAACTGTTGGACCAATCAAATTTGATAATGGCGAATTATTAAAGGCTAGCAATTCTCCGGCTGTTTATTTAATAGAAAACGGTCAAAAAAGAGCTTTCGCCACTGGAGTAGTCTTTGAAGAATTGGGCTATAATTGGGCTAGCGTCATCACTGTCAGCGAAAAAATAATAAAGCTTTACCCGGACGGAGCTTTAATCCAAGAATAATATGATTGTCTCCTCCTTTATAGTCCCCCACTCACCTATTCTCATTCCAAATATTGGTAAAAAAAACTTTGCCATTTTAGAAAAAACCTCTAAAGCTATTGGGGATATCAAAAATAAAATATTAGAAGAAAAAATTGATACTATTATTATTATTTCCCCCCACCGACCTAAAAATCCAGACATTAGTATCAATGATCATTTTCAATTCACTATTAATTTTGAAGAGTTTGGTGATTATTCTAATAAAACAACTTTAAAGGGAGATATAAATTTATCCTATCGACTCAAAGAAGTCGCTGAGCCAGATTTTTGGCCAATCTTAAAAGCTGAGACTGAAGCTGATTACGGAGCTAATATTCCTCTATTTCTTTTAACAGCCGAGGCTAAACAAAAATCAAAAGAATTTAAGGGTCGAGTGATTATAATAAATACTTCTAAAGAAAAAGACTTGCAATATCATTTTGATTTCGGCCAAAAAATTAGTTCTGAGATTGATCAGCACCAAGATAGAATCGCCATAATTGCCTCAGCCGAATTATCTCATTGCTTAAACTATAATTCACCTGGAGGCTTTTATCAAAAAGCCATTCTGTTTGACGAAAAAACTATTGAAAATATAAAAAAGGGTCCGGCCGGGATAGAAAAGCTACTGAAAACAGATCCAAAATTATCTAATGAGGCCAAAGAATGTGGCTTAAGACCAATTGCTTTAATCTCTGGAATTATCAATTCCATAGACTATAAGCCAGAGACCCTAGTATATCAAAAAGAACTAGGCGTCGGATATTTAACTATGGACATGGGCTTAAAAAAATAATTAAATCTAATACCAATGAATGACATTAAAAAAATATTACAAGATAAATTATCAGACAAATCTAGCTCTCCCAAACCACCGGCTTATGAATGGCAAGATTTAGCTTTAAAAATTATAAAAGAGCTTAATATTCCTAATTTTAAAAGATCATCGGTCTTCAAGGCTTGTCGAGACAATAGTCAAGCCAGAATAATGCAGGCCTTGACAGATACCAAGGAATTATGTCAAACTGGCCAAAAGTGGCAATACTTTTTTAAAATTATAAACCCTAAAAAATAATAGTAAAATGTTAGAAATTGTCTTACATCCCAATAAAATACTACGCCAGAAGTCAGCTCCTATTGAGCTAGAAAGCCTCAAAACAGCCGAATTTAAAGCTTTAGTCAAAGAAATGACTGAAACTATGTTTACTAAAGATGGCGCTGGTTTAGCGGCTCCTCAAATCGGATTAAATATCCGCCTTATTATCGTAAACAAAAACGGCCAAGCTATCCCAATGATAAATCCAGAAATTACTAAAAAGTCTTGGGCCAAGGAAATCGACGAAGAAGGCTGTTTATCGGTATTAAATAAAAAAGGAATATCCTATCATCTTCCCGTAGCTAGACATAAAAAGATATATTGTTCTTATTTTGATATTAAGGGTAAAAAAAATAAAATTGAAGCTAATAGCTTATTAGCTAGGATTATTCAACACGAAACCGACCATCTTGATGGAATACTGTTTATCGATCGTGTCGCCGAACAAAAGGCCGAATTAAAAACTAAACAAAAAATTGAAAAAGAAAATAAAAGAGGATCTGAATAAAAATTTAAATAAAAATGAAAGAAAAAATCAAAACAATTTTTATGGGAACTCCCCCATTAGCCGCCATCGGATTACAAGCGCTACTAGATAGCGACTTTTTTGATATTTGTGCCGTCATAACTCAACAAGATAAAAACTCTGGTCGAAACATGAGGATCTCTAAATCGGCCGTTAAAGTTTTAGCCGAGGAGAATAATCTAAAAGTTTGGCAACCCCACAAATTAAAAGAAATAATTGATAATATTAAGGAAGTTAAACCAGATTTAATCCTGGTTATTGCTTATGGAAAAATATTGTCAAAAGAAATCTTAGATATTCCTAAATACGGTTGTTTGAATGTTCATGGATCATTATTGCCCAAACATCGCGGAGCCTCTTGCCTACAAGGAGCAATTTTATCGGGTGATAAAAAAACTGGTATTACTATTATGAAAATGGACAAAGGTATGGACACGGGAGCAATTATCAAAAAGATTGAAATAGAATTATCAAGTGAAGAAACTTCAGCCAGTCTAATGGAAAAAATCCAAAAATTAACTTCCGAGAATTTAGCATCAATTATCAAAGATTATTTAGAGGGTAATTTAAAACCACAACCACAAAACGAATCCGAAGCCTCTAATGTCAAAATGATAAGCAAAGAAGATGGTCGCCTTAATTTTAAAGAAAATACTGCCCTAGAAATAGAAAGAAAAATTAGAGCCTATTTTCCTTGGCCAGGAAGTTACGCTTTTATTGAAAAAAATGACTTGCCAAAAACAAAAATATTATTTAAAATACTAAAGTCTAGCAATAATTTTATTGAAGACAAGTCTCACCAACCCGGAACTCTTTTTTTAAAGGATGGGTTTTTGCTGGTTAAGTGCAAAGATACAGCTTTAATAATAGAAAAACTCCAATTAGAGGGTAAAAAACCCATGGAAGCTCAAGAATTTTTGAAAGGAAATAATTGGATTATTGGCAAGATTTTACAATAATTATTGGTCCCTTCGTCTAGTGGTTAGGACGCCAGGTTCTCATCCTGGTAACAGGGGTTCGACTCCCCTAGGGATCACAAATATTATCTTTAATACTATAAGAAAATTTTTTTTACTATTGCATTTTTTTGGAAAATTTGCTATAGTAAAAACATAATTGGTTCGCATATTTATGCAACTCCGAGACTCTTGCCTTATACCGGACAAGAGTCGTTTTTTTATATAAATTCTTTAATCTTATTTTTAACAAGATCAAAATCATTAACAGAAATTTTAGCCATCTTTCTAATCAACCTCTTACTACTAATTAATTTTAATTGGGGTAATATTATTATATAATTATACTCTTCATTATATAAGTTACAAAAATAATCACCCGCCTTACCATTGCTAGTTAAAGGCAAAGCCCAAGCCATATTTTTATTAAATTTTTTAAAAATTAAAACTGGCCTAGAAAAATTAAGGTTTTTGCCATCTTGTTCAAAGCCAACATTAGATCCAATGTTTGCCCACCAAATTTCTCTATCATAAAAATAAATATTATTAGTATTTTTTAAATTGACCCTTAATTTTATTTTAGTCCATTCAACTATTTTTAAAAGTTTTTCTTCCATATTATTTTTATTACTTATTAGATAATAGAAATATTAACAAATGAGTGATGAAGTTTATATAAATTAATTATAAACTACCACCAGCAAAACAGCTGGTGGTATTTATCTTGCCCGCTAAAGCGGG
>DAOOQF010000028.1:0-10112 GCA_035388665.1 bacterium
GAATTTGGTTTTGATTATTTGAGAGATAATATGGTTTCAGACTTATCAAAGATGGTGCAACGAGATTTTTATTTCGCCATTGTTGATGAAGTTGACTCAATTTTAATTGATGAAGCTAGAACTCCGCTTATCATTAGTGCTCCAGCTGAAGAATCCAGCGATCGCTATGCTCAATTTGCTCAATATGTTAGACAATTAAAAGAAAACGAAGATTATAATATTGATGAAAAGATGAGGGCTGCTACTTTAACTGAAGGTGGTATTTCTAAAATGGAAAAACTTTTGGGAGTAGAAAATATTTATGTAGCTGGCGGTGTTAAGGATGTTCACAATATTGAACAAGCTTTAAAAGCCCATGTGTTATTTAAGCGTGATAAGGATTATGTTGTTAAAGAGGGTGAAATTATTATTGTCGATGAATTTACTGGTCGTTTAATGCCAGGTCGTCGCTATAGTGAAGGATTGCATCAAGCTATCGAGGCTAAAGAGGGCGTAATTGTTCAGAGAGAATCTCAAACTTTAGCTACAGTAACTTTTCAAAATTATTTTAGAATGTATCCAAAATTAGCTGGTATGACCGGAACAGCGGTAACTGAAGCTGAGGAATTCTATAAAATATATAAATTAGAAACTATCGTTATTCCGACTAATAAACCTAACGTTAGACAAGATCATAATGATTTAATCTATAAAACTAGAGAAGGTAAGTTTATGGCCGTAATTCAAGAAGTTAAAGAAAGAAATGCTACTGGACAACCTATTCTTATTGGTACCGTTTCAATTGAAGATAATGAATTATTAGGAGATATGATGGAACGTGAGGGTCTTCATCCTAATATTTTAAATGCTAAAAACCATTTTCGAGAAGCTGAAATTATCGCTCAGGCTGGTCGATTGGGGGCTATTACAGTAGCTACTAATATGGCTGGTCGTGGAGTTGATATTATCTTAGGTGGTAATCCAGCCGATAAAGAAGAACAGGCTAAGGTTAGGGAATTGGGAGGATTGCACGTAATTGGTACCGAGCGTCATGAATCTCGTCGTATTGATAATCAGCTTCGTGGTCGTGCTGGTCGTCAAGGAGATCCCGGCTCTTCTCAATTTTATATCTCAGCTGATGATGATTTGATGCGTATTTTTGGAGGCGATCGTTTAAAGGGGGTTATGAGTATGCTTAAATTACCAGAGGATATGCCTATTCAGAACAAAATGGTCTCCAATTCTATTGAATCAGCTCAACGTCGAGTAGAAGGTAATAATTTTGATCTTCGTAAAAATGTGGTTGAATATGATGATGTTATTAATAAGCATCGAGAAGCTATCTATAAAAAACGTCGTGAAATTTTAGATGTCTATAACTCTCAAAAAGAAGGAGTTGAAGCCGATGGTAAATTTTTATCAGATATTATTTTGGAATATGTTGAAAATGAAATTTTGCAAACTGTTACTTTTCACACCTCTCTTGATAGTATCAATGATTGGAATATTACCGAGATTTATGAAACCATCAAGACTATTTATTCTCTTAATGAAGTGGAAAAAGAAAAGATTTTTTCAATTACCAAGCAAGAAGGCAATAAAGATGATTTGCGTAATGAGTTATTAAGTTATTTAACCACTTTAGCTCAAAACAAATACAAGGAAATGAGAGAAGGCTTCGCTGGTTTGGATATTAATTTTATTGAAATTGAAAAAGGCATTTTAATTCGTTCTATTGATAATTTATGGATAGAGCACTTGGAAACAGTTGATTATTTGAGAAGAGGAATTGGTCTTCGTGGGTATGGACAGAGAGATCCTCTGGTAGAATACAAAAAAGAGGCTTATAGAATGTATCACGAATTGTTGGGATTGATTCAAAAACAGGTGGCTTACTCTATTTACAAGACTGGTGACGTTTCTAATTTTATAGCCCCTAGTATTATTGAAAGAGCTAAGAAATTTTCTGCTCCGCTTAAAGAAATGGCTCGAAGGTCTGGTGGTAATGGTGAAAATTCTACTGGAACTATTGATATGGCTCGTGATAAAGTTAAGAATGAAGATGGAGAAAAGGTTGGTCGAAATGATCCTTGCCCATGTGGTAGTGGAAAAAAGTATAAGCATTGTTGTGGCAAGTAGTTTATTTAAAGTTTAAGGGTTAATTGATAAAATAAAAAAAGCCCGCAAGTGGCTTTATTTAGGGGGGACTTGTGTCGGGGAAACACAAAATAGTTATAACTTAATCAATCGTAAGCGTTAGACATTAAGCCTTCTTGCGGGAAAAATCTCTTATGAGATTGTTTACTTAATACTAATATTTTTTCATAAAAAAGTCAAATAATAATTAATAAAAATATGAATCAAACAAAAAAACTTTATCGTTCTAAAAAGGATCAAATTATTTTTGGAGTTTGTGGTGGACTAGCTGAATATTTTGAAATTGATCCTTTAATTGTTCGCTTAATTTTTGTAGCTTTATTCTTTGGCGGAGGAGCTGGCTTAATAATCTATTTATTATTTGCTCTCCTTATGCCGATAAAAGATAGTTCTAAGCACAATAATGTTGAAGAATTAGTTATCGAAGTTGAGGATAAGACTAAAAAGGTTTCTAGGGGTTTGAGCAACAACAATTTTGGCTTTATTATTGGTGCTTTTTTAGTTATTTTAGGTATTAGTCTTTTATTAATTAATTTTTGGCCTTTTAAATTTTTAGTAATTAATTTTTGGCCATTATTGCTAATCTTAATTGGTTTAATAATAATTTTTAAGAAAAAATAATTTTTATAATTAATTTTTAAATTTATGGAAAACAAAAATGTAGAAGAGAAAAATAATTTAGAACATTGTGGTTGCGATTGTGGCTCAGAATGTGACTGTGGTCCAGAATGCGATTGTGGTGATGATTGTCATTGCGATGATGATGATTGTAATTGTGAACATCATGATTATGAAGAACATAATTGCGATTGCGGTTGCGAAGAAGACTTTATAATCAACAATAAGGATGGAAAAAATGGATTTTCTTGTTGTTCTACTTCCGGTTGTTTTTTGAAGAGAAATTTTTTTGGAATCTTAATTTTCCTTTTAGGTATTTTTTATCTTGGTAAAAATATGGGTTGGTGGAATTTTGACCTTGACTGGTCTTTGTTTTGGCCAATTTTGTTGATTTTGATTGGCTTAATGGTGATGCTTAAGAGAAAAAAAAATAAAGAAATAATTAACGTTTTTGAGCTTAAAAACGTTAAAAATGGTGTTTTTTTGTTATTTTTAACGATTATATTGACAAAATCATTAAGATAAAAACTTTTTAGAGAGAGGTTCTTGGAAGATGGGGATTTAATATTCACTTATAATAATATAAATAAATGAAGGTCTTATTATTAATAACTAAAGGAGAAATTGGTGGAGCACAAATTTTTGTTGCTAATTTAGCTAAGGGATTGAAAAATATTAATAAAAAAGAAATTATTCCTACCATAGCTTGTGGAAAAGGTGATTTTTTATTTAAATTTGCTCAAAAAGAGAGGATTAACTTTCAAAGAATTAAGGGGCTTCAAAGAAGCTCGGGAGTATTAGCTAATATCAATTTTCTTTTTAATTTTTTGCGTTATTTGAGAAAAAATAGTTTTGAAGTTATTCATCTAAATAGCACTAATACTTTATTAGGAGCTTTAATAGCCAAATTGGTTAATATTAGAACAAAGGTAGTCTTTACGGTTCATGGTTTGTCAATTTTAGATCCAAATTATAAAGCTAATCATTTTAAAAAGCTTTTATTCAGGGCTTTTTTTAATTTTAGCTTTTCTTTTGTAGATGAAATTGTTTTTGTTAGTCAAAAAAACTTGGATCTTTTTGTAAAGAGTAATAAGCTCTGGGCTAACAAATGTCATTTAGCTTATAATGGAGTTGAGGTTGATTATCTAAAAAGAGAAGATGCTCGTCAGTTTATATTTAATAAAATTGGTCTAGAAGATGAGGGGCAATTTTTAATAGGTTCAACTGGTAGATTGGCCTATCCCAAAAATTATGAGTTTTTAATTGAAAATTTCCCAGAAATTTTAAAAATTAAGCCTAATGCTAAGCTTATTTTGATGGGTGAAGGCCCAGAGAGATCTAAATATGAGAAGATTATTAAAGAAAGAGGCTTGTCGGGATTTGTTTTTATTTTAGGGGAGGTGGCTGAGGCTGGAAAATATTTAAAGGGCTTGGATTTATTTGTTTTACCTTCAATTTATGAAGGTCTGTCTATTGCCTTAATAGAGGCTTATCTTTCGGGGATTAGGTCGATAGCTAGTTTGGTTGGGGGTAATGATGAGATTGTTGGTGAAGATAATTGTTTTAAGCTTAATGATCTAAATGATTTTTTAGCTGTTTTTAAATTAATATTAGATGAACAAAAAAGTTGTACAGACAAGAATCAGTACAATTTAAATAGAAATAAATTTTTAGTAGAGGTGATGGTTAATAAGTATTTAGATATTTATGAAGGATAATAGAAAAAATATTTTAATATTCTCTACGGCTTATTTTCCATTTGTTGGCGGGGCCGAGGTAGCAGTTAGGGAGATAACAGACAGGGTGGCTGATGATTTTTGTTTTGATATGATAACAGCCAGAATGGATAAAAAATTAAAAAAATTTGAAAATATTGGAGGTATAAATGTTTATAGAATTGGTTGGGGGGTGCCATTTATAGATAAGTTATATTTAGCTTTCTTTGGTTGGGTTAGAGCTAAAAAATTAAACAAAAACAGAAAATATTTATTTTCTTGGTCAATTATGGCTAGTTTTGGAGGCTTTGCGGCTTTATCTTTTAAAGTAAAGTGTGGGGTTCCATTACTTTTAACCTTGCAGGAAGGGGATGATCTGAAATATATAGATAAAAAGGTATTTTTTATTAAAAGAAGATTTCTAAAAATATTTAAGAAGGCTGATTTTATTCATTCTATTAGCATTTTCTTGAAGGAGTGGGCTATATCAAATGGAGCAAAAAGTAGCATCTCGGTTATTCCTAATGGAGTTGATATTAGCAAGTTTAAAAGGCCTGATGATTTTAATAGAAAAGAATTTAGATATGGTTTAGGTTTTGAAGATAATGATAAATTGATAATCACAACATCTCGTTTGGTTAAAAAAAACGGAACTAAAGATTTAATTGAAAGTTTGGTTAATTTGCCTAGTAATTTTAAACTTTTAATATTAGGGGATGGAGACGAAAGGGATTATTTAATTAATTTAGCTAAAAGATTAATGATAGATGATAGAGTCTTTTTCTTTGGGCTAGTTTCTCATTACGATCTTCCTAAATATTTGTGGAGTAGCGATGTTTTCTGTCGCCCATCTTTGTCCGAAGGATTGGGTAATTCATTCTTAGAGGCCATGTTATCAGGATTACCAACGATAGCGACTAAAGTTGGAGGGATTCCTGACTTTTTGGTTGATGGCGAAAATGGTTGGTTTTGTGGAGTAGAAAACTCTGGAGATATAGCAGAAAAAATAAAACAAGTTTTTAAAGATGAGAAAATAAAAGAAGAAATAGTGGAGAGAGCGATAAAAACAGTAGAGGATAATTATGATTGGAGTTTGGTTGCCGAGAAGATGATCGATCTTTTTAATAAAATTGAATTTAGAGTTGCAAATAAAAAGTTAAAGATTCTTATTGCTACAGGGATTTTTCCTCCAGACATTGGCGGTCCAGCTACTTATAGCAAGTTGTTATTGGAGGAGTTACCCAAAAAGGGCTTTGAGCCCGACTTATTAAGTTTTTCTAATTTTAGAAATAAATATCCTAAAATAATTAGCCATATTTTTTATTTTTTTAATATTATTAAAAAAGGACGGCGAGCTGATATTATTTATGTACAAGATCCCGTCAGCGTTGGTTTTCCGGTCGCCCTCGCTAATATCTTCTTAGGGAAAAAAATGATTTTAAAAATTGTTGGAGATTATGCCTGGGAACAGGGGTGCCAACGATTTGGTGTTACTGATTTGTTAGACGAATTTTCAATTAACTTCAAAAAATATTCTATTCTAGTGAGAGCCTTTAAAAAGATTCAATTATTTTCGTCTAAAAAGGCTAATAATGTTATTGTTCCTAGTACTTATTTAAAAAATATAGTTACTAATTGGGGAATAGATCCAATTAAAATAAAAGTTATCTATAATGCCTTTGATGGTCTTAATTATAATTTTAGCAAAGAAGAAGCAAGGAGGGCTTTAAATATTGGAGATCAAGAAAAAATAATTATAAGTGCTGGGCGCTTAGTTCCTTGGAAGGGATTTATTGGCTTAATTCAGGCTTTTAAAACTTTTTCTCAAGAGAATAAAAATTCTAAACTATTTATAGCCGGAGATGGTGGAGAAGAAAAAAATATAAAAAAATTAATTGAAGACCTGGAGCTAGGCGATAGGGTTGTGTTGTTGGGCAGAATAGAGCGCGATGATTTATTCAAATATATTAAAGCTAGCGATATCTTTGCTCTTAATACGTCTTATGAAGGGTTTTCTCATCAGTTATTAGAGGTTATGGCCTTGGGTGTGCCGATAATCACCACTAAAGTTGGTGGAAATACTGAGTTAATCAATAATGAAGAAAATGGACTACTTTTTGATTTTAATGATATTAACAAATTGTTAGAATTATTATTGAAATTAAATGATAATAAGAATCTTCAAGACGAGATATCAAAAAAAGGGTTAGAAAAAATTAGGGAATTTAATCAATCTAAAATGATAGAAGACTTGTCCGTTTTCTTAAAAGAAATACAAGTATGAATATAGTGGCAATATCTACTGATAAAAATATTTTTAAAGATAGGTCTACCGTTGAGGCTAGGATGTTGGAGTATTCTAAATTGGTTGACTCTTTTTTTGTTTTGGTTTTTGTGCCCAAGGGAGATAATTTTAATAATAAAAAAATTGGAAATTTAAATATTTTTCCAATAAACTACTCTTTTAAATTATTATCTTTCTTTAATCTATATTTCTTATTTAAGAAAATACAAAAAAACAATAATTTTAATAAAAATAATTGCTTGATTTTATCTCAAGATCCTTTTGAGGTTGGTTTTTTTTCTTGGATTCTGAAGAAGGTTTCAGGGATAAAGTTAGAGATTCAGGTTCATAATGATTTCTTAAACAAAAAATATCAAAGCCAGTCTATTAGAAATTTTTTTCAAATGGTTTTAGGAAAAAATATTTTAAAGGGGGCCAATCAAATTAGAACTGTTTCTTTGAGGTCAAAACAAAGTTTGATAGAAAATATTAATCTAAATTCAAAAAAAATTATTAATTTGCCGATATTGTTTTTTCCTAAAAAAGAGGAGACTAATTTATTGAGAAATTATTTTAAAGAAAAATACCCTAATATTAAGACTATGATTCTGATGGCCTCAAGATTTGTTAAAGAAAAAAATATAGAGTTAGCCATAGAAGTTTTTAATAAATTAAGCGAAGAAGCTCTTGATACAGGTCTTTTAATATTGGGTTCTGGTCCCGAGGAGTCAGCAATTAAAAAATTAGCTCAAAATAATAAAAAGATATTTTTTGAAGGATGGGTTAATAATTTGAGTAATTATTATTATAATGCCGATATATTTTTAATTTCATCTAATCATGAGGGCTGGGGGATGACGGCAGTTGAGGCAGCCTCTTTTGGTCTGCCTGTTATTATGACTGATGTTGGTTGCGCTAATGAGTTTATAAAAAACAGGTATAATGGTATAGTATGCCCAGTGGGAGATAAAGAGAGTATGTACGAATCTTTAAAATTTCTGGTGTTAAATAAAAATGAGAGAGAAAGAATGTCACAGAATTCTCTAGAGTCTTACAAATTGTTAACAGAAAAAAACTATTTACAAGAGCTAAAGAATAGCTGGGTAAATTGTTTAAAGTCTTAATGCTTATGAAAATATTAATATTAACTCAAAAAATCGACAAAAATGATAGCAATTTAGGATTCTTTCATCGCTGGGTAGAGGAGTTTTCCAAAAATTGCCAGTTTGTAACTGTTATTTGTTTGTATTTGGGAGAAGTGTCTTTACCTGATAATGTAAGAGTCATTTCTTTGGGTAAAGAAGAAGGGTTTTCCCGTTTTAAATACTTAGTTAATTTTTTTAAGTATATCTGGAAATATAGGAAGGACTACGATAATGTTTTTGTCCACATGAATCAAATTTATATAATTTTGGGTGGGTTTATATGGAAAGCTTTAAATAAGAGGGTGGGGCTGTGGTATGCTCATGGTGGTGTTAGTAATTCTTTGCGATTAGCTGAGAAAATGACCGATATTGTTTTTACTTCAACTCCTTCTGGCTTTCGTTTAAAAAGTAAAAAAGTGAAAGTTGTTGGACAGGGTATAGATGTAAAAATTTTTAAACCATTCCTTGATGCAAGAAATGATAACTTTTTTAGAGTTACTACAGTTGGGAGAATATCTCCAGTTAAAAATTATGAGACCCTTATTTTAGCTATTTATAGATTAAGAGATAAAATAGAAAATTTATATGTTAATATAGTGGGTGGTCCATGTGGGGATGGGGATGATGTGTATTTTGAAAAAATAAGAAAGATGGTTACAGAATTAGGTCTTAATCATATTATTAATTTTGTTGGGTCAGTAAATAATGAAAAGGTTTTTGATTTTTTAAAAAATAGTGATATATTTATTAATACTAGTCATACGGGAAGTTTAGATAAGGCTATCTTAGAATCAATGGCTTGTGGAGTTCCTATTTTAACCTGTAATGAGGCAATCTTATCTCTAGGACTAAAGGATCAAAATAATTTTATTTTCAGAAAGAAAGATGATATCGATTTATCCGAAAAAATATATAATTATTATTTTTTTGATATTGATAAGAGAAATAATTTAAAAGAATATTTATCTGATTTTGTTGTTAATAATTATTCTCTAAATTTACTAATTGATAAAATATTGAGAGAATATATAAAAAAAATTAATTGAAAAAAGATGAAGGAATCTAGAACCTTTAATAGAATATTTAGTAAATACAATTTAGGATCCAAGAAAGTTTTGGATTTGGGTTGCGGTGTTGGTCAGTTTTTAGCTAGGTTTGGGCCTGATAGCCTTGGTATCACTATTACATCTAGTGAGATAGAGGATGGTAAAAAAAATAAATTAAATATTATTGGTGGCAATGTCGAATCTATTGATAGTATGAAATTAGATTCTAATTTTCAAATAATTTGGGCTAATAATTTAATTGAACACCTTTTATCACCGCATTCTTTTTTGATTAAATTAAAAAAAATTTCTAATAAAGACTCTATTTTAATTTTAGGCGTTCCCGTTATTCCGATAATACAAGGCTTATTAAGATTAAAAAAATTTAAAGGATCTTTGGCCATAAATCATGTCAATTTTTTTAATAAAAGAACCTTAGAAGAAACAGTTAAGAGGGCCGGTTGGAAGATAGTTGATTCGAGGCCCTTTACTTTTTGCAATAATGTTTTAGATAAAATATTTAGTTTTTTTTCTCCTCATATTTATATTATAGCTATGAACGATCTTGATTTTAAATATTCTATGAAAAAAATTAAAGAATGTGAGGGGGATAAGAATTATCAAAATTTGCTGGAAATAATTGATAAATAGAGCTATTAGTAATTTAGTTAATAAAATATAATAATATTTATTATGCTTTGTAAAATTGTTAAAAAAATAAGGTTTAATTATAAAATATCGTTTAAATGGAAGGTACCCCAAAAATTTGACACTTTCTCCATGCATTCCTACAATGGAAACATATGAAAAAAACATTTAAAATCTCCAAGGAGATAAAGGATCAAATCCTAGAAAGAGTCAAAGAAGGGTCATCTTCTGTCCCTAAAATAGCCGAAGAACATGGCATTAGTCCCAATACCATATATAGCTGGTTAAGCAGAACTATTAAAGCTCAACCAACCTGGAAAGAATATTCTAGCCTGCAAAAACAGAACAAAGAATTGCTAGCTATCGTCGGAGAACTAACAATTAAATTATCTCAAGCCCAAAAAAAGATTTAGCCATGAAAAGAGATAATAAATCTCAGATAGCTAAAGATTTAGGGATATCTCGCCAATTAATATATTATCAGTCCAAACAAGAGATTAAGGATTGGAAATTAAAGGTA
>DAOOQF010000029.1:0-9361 GCA_035388665.1 bacterium
ATAATTGGTATGCAGTTTCTACTACTACTAACGGAAATAAAAATTTATGTCCTGATGGTTGGCATGTACCAACTTATACTGAATTTACAAATTTAATTAATTGGTTAGTAAGTGATGGAGGGGTTACATATGGACAAGCAGGATTTGCCTTAAAAGCTTCTTCTACTGATCCACTTCCTTGGGACGGTACTAATACTTTCGGCTTTACAGCTTTGCCAACCGGCTTCCGTTCTTCTAGCGGATCTTTCTCCTATTTAGGGCAATCTGCTCCTTTTTGGTATTCATCTGAATATGGAAACCCTATGTATCCCTTTTTCTTGAGTATTACAACTTCTTCTGTTAATAATTATGATTATGGCCAAAATGCAGGATTGGCGGTTCGTTGTTTAAAAAATTAATAAATATTTAAAATCTTTTATCGAATTTTAAATAAATAAAAACGAGTATAAAGTTACTCGTTTTTATTATCCCTTGACACCCCATAGGGGTATATGCTATTATTAACTTAGATGATAAAATTATATTATCAAATAAAAAAATATGAGAAATACTGAACAAAGAATAAACATAATAATTGGACAATTGGAAGGAGTTAAAAAGATGTTATCCAATAAAGATACTAGCTGTTTTGACTCGGTTATTCAGCTAAAGGCCATTAAGTCAGGTTTGTCCTCTTTAATGGATAAAATTTTAGAAGAAGAATTTGATGTTTGTTTTACTAAACAATGTCCTAGTAATAAAGAAAAAATCAAAAAAATTGTTTCAGAAATTTTAAAAAAATAAATATTAATTTATAAATTTATTAAAAATTATTATTAAAATATTTTTAATAAATAAAAAAAGTATGAGCAAAGCTTTAGATGTAAACAAAAATGATTTTACTAAAGAAGTCTTAGAGTCGGAATTACCAGTTTTGGTAGATTTTTGGGCTCCTTGGTGTATGCCCTGTAAAATGATGTCTCCAATTTTAGACGAGCTATCTTCTTCTATGGAGGGAAAAATAAAGGTAGTTAAAGTTAATACCGAAGATGCTCAAAACCAAGATTTAGCCGCTCAATATCAAATTCAAAGTATTCCTAATATGAAATTATTTAAAGGTGGTCAAATTATTAGTGAATTCATTGGCATGAGATCCAAAGAAGTTTTAGAGCAAGAAATTAGTGAGAAGATTTAATAAAAATAAAAATAAAAAATATGTCAGTTTTTGATAATATCATCAAGCGTTTTGATGATTTAAAAAGTCTTATTGATCTAAATGATCAAGAGGTTGAATATTTATTGACCCCTAAGCAAATTTCTCATTCGGAATTGGAAATTGATGGAAAAAAATTTCCAGCTTGGAGAATTATTTCTAATAGAGCTTTAGGTCCCGGAAAAGGGGGAATTAGATTTCATCCCGAGGTCAGCGAAGATGAAGTTCGCTCTCTGTCTTTTTGGATGAGTTTAAAAAACTCTTTATTGGAACTACCTTATGGCGGAGCTAAGGGTGGGGTAAAAATAAATCCCAAAGAATATGACAATGCTTTTTTAGAAAAAGTAAGTCGAGCCTATATCGATGCCTTCTATAAAGTTTTGGGTCAGGATAAGGATGTCCCAGCTCCAGATGTTTATACTAACCCACAAACAATGTCCTGGATGTTAGATCAATATGAAAAGAATATTAGCGAACATCAACCGGCAATGATAACTGGTAAACCAGTAGAGTTAGGTGGAATTGCTTTAAGAAGTGACTCTACCGCTAAGGGAGCTTATATCATTATATCTGAGCTAGTAAAAACACTAGGTTTAAGTAAAAAGGAATTATCTATCGCTATTCAGGGTTTTGGTAATGCTGGCTTGAATGTGGCCAAGATGTTGTTTGCCGATGATTTTAAAATTACAGCTGTTAATGATAGCCAAGGAGGAACCTCTAATGATGATGGAATCAATATCACGGAGCTAGTTAAGTTCAAAGAAGAATATGGCATTGTTTCAACCTTCTCAGAAAATAAAGCCATTTCTAATGATGAATTATTAGAATCAGACGTTGATATTTTAATTTTAAGTGCTTTGGAAAATCAAATCACTGAAAAAAATGCTGATAAAGTTAAGGCAAAATATATTATTGAAATAGCTAATGGGCCAGTTGATTATCAGGCTGATAAAATTCTTTTTGAAAAAGGGATTACTGTTGTGCCAGACATCTTAGCTAATTCCGGAGGGGTCTTAGTAAGTTATTTTGAATGGAGCCAAAATAGGACGGGTAATATTTTGGATGAAAAATACCTGGCTAATTTATTAGAAGAAAAGATGGTTAGAGCCTGGAATAATGTCTATAATAAATATTTAGAATTTGATAAAAAAATTGATCTTAGAACTTCAGCCTATATTCTTTCGGTAGAAAGAATCGTTAAAGCTGAAAAATTAAGAGGAAATATTTAATTTATTTTTTATGATTTATGATTTGATTATTATTGGGGCTGGTCCAGCTGGACTAACTGCTTCAATCTATGCTTCTCGCTATAAAATGAGCCATTTAGTGATAGGAGAGATTCCTGGGGGCTTGATTACCGAAGCTCATAATGTCTGTAATTTTCCCGGAGAAAATGAAATCACCGGTTTTGAGTTAATGGAAAAGTTTCAAAAACATGCTAAGGATTTAGGAGGAGAAATTTTATCAATGGAAAAGATTATTAAAATAGAAAAAGACGGAGAGATTTTTCAATTGACTACTCAGTCTAATAAAGTTTTTTCTTCCAAGACAATTCTGATTGCCACTGGAACTAAACATCGAAAATTAGAAATAGAAGAGGAAATAAAGTATTTAGGAAAGGGCTTGGCTTATTGTGCTACTTGTGATGCCATGTTTTTCAAGGAAAAAATAGTAGGAGTTGTTGGTGGAGGAAATAGTGCTTTAACAGCTGCTCTATACTTGGCTGAAGTAGCAGAAAAAGTTTATTTGATAGCCAGAGGGGATGATTTTAAGGGCGAAGTTGTTTGGATTGATCAGGTTAAAAATAATCCTAAAATTGAGATTATTTATAACTCGGCAATTTCCAAGCTTAAAGGGGATAATAAACTCGAATCAGTAGAACTAAAAAGCACAAAAGATGAAGGCGATATTTCAAGTTTGGATCTAGATGGTTTATTTGTAGAAATTGGGACCGAGCCAGATGTATTGTTATCAGAACAATTATCTTTAAATTTAGAGCGAGGTTATGTGATAGTAGACAAGGAACAAAAAACTAGTGTTGTTGGAGTTTGGGCAGCCGGGGATATTACTACCAACTCAGCATCTTTTCGTCAGGTAATCACCTCCTGTAGTGAAGGGGCTGTAGCTAGCTATAGCATTTTCTCTCATTTACAAAAAAATCGTAAATGCTAATTTGATATCGTTAAATAAAAAATCGTGGTTGATTGACCACGATTTTTTTATTGGAATTTTTTATTTTTTTATTCTCCAAAACCATATCCCGGAGATACTGTGGAAAGCTGACTTTGGCATTCAGTTGGTTGATTTGTAAAGCCGGAGCAAGCTAATTGCAATAAGCTTTGAGAATCGCGATTAGCAGTTACCATTTCACCATTGATTATTAAAGTTGGAGATCCTTGGACTCCGTATTTTTCATTATCGTCCTGGTAAATAGGGAATATTGGGTAGGTTCCAGATAACCAAGTTGATTGGTCAGCATAACTTTCACTAATTTTATATTCATCATCAGTAGCTTTTACACAATTAGCAATTTGGTTCTTATCAATATTGTTTTCAGCTAAACAAGTAGCTGATTCTCCGCTTTTGTTAAAACAATTTAGATAAGGAATTAATTTAGAATTATCTTCTTTTTGAATACAATATTGAGCTAATTGTTCGTCTAGTTCAACTTTGTCGTGCATAGCGTAAGTATTGAATTTTAATTGAAAATTGACGTTGTCTCCCAAAGCCTCTATTACTGGCAATAATGCTTTTTCCATTTGGGTGCCATAGGGGCAATGACTCATTATAAATAATTCAATGTCTAGTTTGTCTTGTTTTGTGGAAACTTCGCTGGCCTCAACTGGCTCAACTCCGGAGTTATAATCATCCATATCGATTGATTGAGGAAAGAATAATAGTCCATCCTGGCTAATATATGATTCTATTATTTCTCCTGAGCCAACGTCTACCATTATTTTGTATAGTCCGTATTCGTCAATTATTTCAGTGATAGTAGCCTTGGTTCCTGGTAACATTAAATTATTGTTAATGAATTCCTCAGCTTTAATTTTAGCCACATCTGGCTTCAAGCTTTTTGAGTTGATAGGAGCAAACTTAAAAACCAATAATCCCACTAAAATTAACACTATGGCTGAAATGAATAAAAGGACAATCTTCTTTTTATTTATTTTCTTAACGCCTTCGGAGATATTAGTATCTTCGATAGAGACGGTTTCTTTTTTTTCTAATTTTTCTTTTTCCATACTTTTTTTGTCTGACAGTATTTTGGAAATACTGCTAGATATTATTTAATTTTTAATTATCAGTCTCTATATTTTAACAATTTTGAGAACAAATAACAAGATTAAAAAAAATATGGAAATTATTAAATATTTTGAGATATTTTTCGTCTGGTTTTCTGCTTTTATTTCCCAATTTTTGTTACCTAATGTTTCTCCTGGAGAAATCTCCCCAATGGTCTTGCCTTCAATGTCCGATAAATTTAAGGGGGTTATTTTGAGCTCTTCATTTTTATTCCCAAGTAGGCCCGTTATAGAAAATTTCTCTCCCTCTGATAATATTTTACTAGATATTTCAGTATTTTTTTTGATCTCTATTAAAATTTCTTTTTCTCCATCATCTAAATAAATTAAATTAGTTTTATTTTGAGTTATTTCTCCTTCCACTTTTTTTAATTGTCCTATTTGATCTTTTTGAAATTGAGAAATTTTTTCCAGTTGTGGTTTGGCGATAATATTATTTGAGGACAAAATTTCTATATCGGACTCGGTTTTAGTTTTGATTTTATAATTTAAATATGGCTTAGTCCCAGTTATGGAAAGCTCTCCGATTATTTTTATTCTATCGCCTATCTTTAGTTCGGGAAATAATTTATTGTAATTATATATTTGGACTCCATAAATATTAGAATCATCTTTATATAGGTCATGAATATAAAAATACTGTGAACCTAGGGTTCCAGGTAATACTGTAATTATTCCGCTAATAATAATAGAGTCACCGTTTTTATAATTTTTTATGTCTTTCAAATTGGTTTGGTGGACTGTTTCTTTATCTTTCTCTTTAGGACTTTCTTTATTATTAGAGTCTTCTGGCAAATTTATTTTAATGATGTTTCCTTTGGAGTTTCTTATTTCTGAATATTTTTTCTGAATGGAAAAATTAGCTGAATTATTGGGAGACTTAATATTGATAATAGTTCTTTTTAAAATTTGATTTTTTTCTGGGTTGATGGCTGGAGCTTCATAGAAATCTTGGCTTTCTCCCCAGCCTAATTTATCGGAAATATTTTTTTCAGGGTCATACAATAAAATGGTATTATTTTTGGCCAATGAAGCGCTGGTTGAATATTCTAAATCGCAGGCAATTTGTTGGCAAAACTCTGGACTAGAAACAAGAAAATATGATTTAGCCTTGATAATTCCTTGAAAATTTTTGGCTGATATCAAGTTGCTTTCATTTCCACTAGAGGTTTTCTTTTTGAGGCTAAAGTCTGACAAATCAACCTGATAATCATTGGGGTTATAGAATTCAATAAATTCATATTTAGCCCCAGAATCTTGCTCTAGCATTACCTGATTAATTAAAATTGGCTGCCTTTCTTCTTGGGCTAAAATTATTGAGGGAATTATTAGGAAAATAAAAAAAAATAAAACTAATTTTTTCATATTTTTTAATTAAAAATAAGATTAGTTTTATTTTATATTTTGACTGGTAAACTTAAAAACAATTTTATTTGAAGATAAAATAAATTATTTTAATTTTGTTAGGGCTTCTTGCAAGTCAGGACTAAGATCGATAAAATATTCTTTTTTTTCTCCAGATTGATCGATAAATCCCAGATGACTAGACATTAAGAAGATTCGGTTTAGGTTTATTTTACTATTTTTTATTCTAGTTTTTTTGTTTCCATAGAGTTTATCTCCCACCAAAGGATGACCGTAGGCAGAAAAATGAACTCTAATTTGATGGGTTCTTCCAGTTTTTATCTTTACCTTTATTAGGGTGTAATTAATCAATCTTTTTATAATAGAATATTCAGTGATAGCTTGACGAGATTTTTCTAAAGCTCGAACGTTTCCTAAGGCTCTATTAGAAATTTTTTCTTCGTCCAAATCTTCTTGACCATCAATATTCTTATTAGTTTTTGGTATACAGGCCATTTTGTGACCTTTGCTAGATCTCTTAATTGGAAAATCAATAATATCCTGGTCTTTATCTAACGACCCAAAAACTAGAGCTATATATTCTTTTTCTATTTTTCTAGTTTTAAATTTTTCCTTAAAGTATTCAAAGGCTTCGTTGTTTTTTGGAATTATCATTAGACCACTAGCTTCTTTGTCGAGCCTATGAACGATGGCCGGGCGAACAGGGTCTTCTCCTACGTTTTTTAATTCAGGGTATTTTTCTATTAACCAATCTGTTAGGGTTGGTTCTTTAATAGAGTTTCCACCATGGACAATTAAGCCAGCCGGTTTGTTTATTATTAAATAATTTTCATTATTTTCTATAATTTGTATTTCATTTTTTGTCATAAAAAAGTATGGTTATGAATTATTTTTTTGCTAAGCTTGGTAAAAGTATTTTAATATCCTCTTTATTTATTCCTTTAAACAAATATAGTAAGAAGAAGTATATTAGCATAGCTAGGCAAATTATCAATAGTAAATAAATATTGTTTTGATAAAGTGTCCTGGGCAATACAAACATAAAAATAGACATTCCTAGGGAGGCCGATAACGATTGAAAGATTATTTTTATTTTAGGCGAAAAGCCAGTGTATTTTTTTATGTAATAATAGCTACCTAATAAAATTATTAAGTTGCTATAGATAGTTACTAGAGAGGCACCCAGATAAGAGAATTTAGGAATTAATATTAGATACAATAATATTGAGCTAATGGCTGTAAACATGTATAATCCGATAATTTTTTTTTGCTTATCAATGGCAATGATTAGGTGAGAAAAGATACAACTAATAAATAAAAGAGCGGTAGAAATGATTAAGAATTGTAGAGCCAATCCACTTTCGGAAAATTCTGGTCCAGCAATTAAGGTTATTATTTCTTTAGAGACAAATTGAGATCCTACGGCTAATGGAATAGCCAGGATGACCATAAAGTCAAAAGATTTTTGTGATATTTTTTTAAAAAATTCAGTTTTTTGACTTAACCAATTATAAGTGAAGAGAGGTAACATTATGCCAGCGAACATATAAGGGATTGTTCCAATAACCTCAATAGTTCGATATGAGGCGCCATAGATTCCAACGTCATCAACTCCTTTAAATAATGATAAAATAATTATATCTCCCTTTTGGTATAATAAATTTAATATAATAGTTGTGGCGAGTGGCCAAGATTTTTTCCAAATTTTTTTCCAAATATTAAAATCAAAGGCTAAAATAATTTTGGCTTCTTTTTTCCCCATTATCCAGTTTAATAGGAAGCCAATTCCAGCACTAAAGACTGAGGCCCATAATATTCCATTTAGGCCATAATTAAATTTAATAGCCAAAAAGATTGTGATAACCAAAAAAACCTTACTAATAACCTCGGCGATCATAGCCTGACTCATTTTTAAGGTCTTTTGAAATAAGGCTATTAGTATTTGGTTTAGGGCTGGGAATATATATGAAACAGTAGCTATCAAAACTCCAATTTTTATAATGCTGTTATATGGAAAGAATATTACAAAAATTGGGGCCAGTCCTAATAATATTAAAGCGGAAAATAATCTAATGGAGAATAGATTGCTTAAAATTTTGTTTTGATCTTCTCCGGGGTCACTAATCATCTGCGCACTAATTAAGGTTAGCCCTAGATCAGCTGACATAGCAAAAAAAGAAACAAAAGTAATAATTGTGGAATATTCTCCAAATCCATTTGTTCCTAAGTACCTGGTCATGATAGCCAAAGCTAGAACTCCCAACAATGTTGAGAGAGCTTTTCCAATAATTTGAACGACTGTATTTTGGGCTATCTTCTTCTTAAGCTCCATTTGTTTTTTTTATAAGAATAATATATAATTAAGGTATTAAAATATTATTATTAAAATCTTATCATAATTTTATGAAAAAAGCGAAAAATATTTTTTTAATATTTCTTCTTTCTTTGAGCTTTGTTTTTTCTTTTAATTTTAAGCCAGCTTTGGCACAAAATAGTTATTGGGATACTCAGGTTGGAATGGGAGAAATAGGAACTTCTTTTGGTGAAGATCCTGGTAATGTTCAAGATATTCGTTATCGAATAGTTAAAATTATAAATATTGTTTTAACAGTTCTGGGTTTAATAGTAGTAGTTCTAATTATTTTTGCTGGGTTTAAATGGATGACTGCTGCTGGTAACGAAGATGCAGTTAAGGATGCTCAAAAAATAATCAAAAATGCTGTTATTGGTTTAGTGATAATATTATTGGCTTGGTCAATAACTTTGTTTATTATGAGACGTTTAGCGGCTGTTTCCTCTGGGGATCCTAATTATATAACTCCATACGATAGTTATCATATGGAACTAGATTAATTATAGATATTGTATTTTTATAAAAGTTTGTTATAATGATACTATAAAGCTAATTGATAATACAATTAGCTTTTAATTTAATAAATAATTTTTTAAATTATGTCAGAATTAATAAGTGCAATAAAACAAGTTTGCGAAGAGAAAAAGATAGAATATGATTTGGTTATATCAGCTATTGAAGCCTCTTTAGCAGCAGCTTATCGTAAAGATTATGGCAATAAATTGCAAAATATAAAAGTAAATTTTAATGCTGAGACTGGCGGAGCAAAGATTTTTGATGTTAAAACAGTAGTTGACGATTTAACTGAAGAAGAACAGAAAGAATTAGAAGAAATGGAACAAAAACGACTTGAGGGATTAGAGAGAAGAGATCGAGGAGAAAGAGTTGATAAGAGGGATCATATTGCTGAACAAGCTGAGGGCGAAGAGGTTGATAAAAAGTTTAATCCCAAGACAGAGATACAATTAAAAGACGCATTGTTAATAAAAAAAGATGCTAAAATAGGCGAAGAAATAGTTTTTGAGCTAGAACAGCCCGAGGGCTATGGTCGTATGGCTGCTCAAACCGCTAAACAAGTTATTATTCAAAAATTAAGAGAGATTGAAAAAGAGACAGTCTTTAATGAATTTAAAGATCAAGAGGGAG
>DAOOQF010000030.1:0-8647 GCA_035388665.1 bacterium
ATGAAGTTTATAAAATAGCTCAAGAATATAAAAATGTTAGCAATTGTTTATTTTTGGGACGAGGTATAAATTTTCCTGTGGCTCTAGAAGGAGCCTTGAAGTTAAAAGAAATTTCCTATATTCATGCCGAGGGTTATCCGGCGGCTGAGATGAAACATGGGCCAATTGCTTTAATAGATGAAAACATGCCAGTTATTGTAGTAGCCCCTCAAGACAATATTTATGAGAAAGTTATTAGTAATATTTGTGAGATAAAAGCTAGAAAAGGAAAAATCATCGCCATTGTTAGTGAAGGTGATATTAAGATAAAAGAATTGGCTGATCACGTGATTGAAGTTCCTCGTGTTGATGAAATGCTGAGTCCTTTAGTGACCACTATTCCCTTGCAATTATTAGCTTATCATATTGCTGTTTTAAGGGGTTGTAATGTTGATCAACCTCGTAATTTAGCTAAATCTGTGACTGTGGAATAATTTTAATTTTATGAGATTAAATAGATTTTATTTAGAAAACTTTTCCGGAGAAAGGATGGTTGAATTAAAAAAAGGTCCAATTTTTCATCAGATAAAAAATGTTTTAAGGATGAAAATAGGAAATTCTTTGTCTTTATTTTGTAATAATAAAGAAGCAATTTATAAAATAGAAAAAATTACCAACAAGGATATTCTTTTGACCTGGCAAGAAGATGTTGTTATAAAAAATAAAACAAGTAGAGAAATTGTCCTGTTTCAGTCTTTGATTAAAAAAGATAAGATGGAGTGGGTGATACAAAAGGCGGTGGAGCTGGGAGTAACCAAAATTATTCCCATAGTTTCTGAGAGAAGCGAAAAGAAAAATATTAATTTAGATCGATTAAATAAAATATCTCTTGAGGCTAGTGAGCAATGTGGTCGTCAAGATTTAATTAAAATTTCCGAGCCTATAAAATTTAAGGATACTTTAAAGAAAATAAAAGGCCTTTCTTTTTTGGGAGATTCTTCGGGAAATAATTTTATAAAAAGTTTTAAGGAGAAAAAGAATATAGAAAATAATATTAATATTTTTATTGGCCCCGAGGGTGGCTGGAGCTCAGAAGAGTTAATATTGGCTAAAGATAATAGAATAGAAATAGTAAAATTGAACAATTATATTTTAAGAAGTGAAACTGCTAGTCTGGCCTTTTTGTCATTGCTTAGTAATTTGTAAAATAAAAAACCTGCTAAATTTATCAAGATTTTGGCAAAACTCGATAGGAGTTCCTATTTACATAGGATTATTTAAAAAATTAGCAAAAAAGAAAATTCCTTTTTGTATCTTTCTGAATAAATTTGCCTCAGTTTCTATATTTATGGCCACGGCTATAAATAAAACGAAAACCGAAAAATATTGTTCCAAAACTTGATAAATAACAGGTTTTTCATCTTTTATTATAACATATTTTTTTTGTTTGCCAAAATGGTATTTTTAAATTATAATGAGATTAAGCCAATTAATTTGGAATTTTTATTATTTACTTATGATTGATTTTAAGCAAAAAATGGAGGAAGAGATTGGACAAAAATTATTTGAGAAGAAACCTAAAAAAATGAGGGCCAGAGCTAAGGTCTGTGGTTTTATTTTGGCTTTTTTTATATTATTTACAGCTACCGTTTTAATTTCCGGAGATGCTTCTGAATCCTGGGCTGGAAAAATTCCCTTGATTGGTAAGATTGTTGGATTAGTAGAAAGTTCTGATAAAAAAATAAAGGGTGAAAGCCAGGACAGAATTAATATTTTGTTATTAGGCATGGGGGGAAAAAAACATGATGGAGGATATCTAACCGATACTATTATTTTAGCTAGCTTGCAACCTTCAACAGGTAAGGTGGCGATGCTATCCATTCCTAGGGATTTAATGATTTCAGTAGAGGGCATGGGTTGGCAAAAAATTAATGCTATTAATGCTTTTGCTGAAAATAAAAAAAAGGATAGCGGAGGAGAGGCTATTTCTCAGGCTTTGAGCGATATATTGGAAATCCCTATACATTATTATTTCAGAGTTGATTTTGAAGGGTTTACTAATATCATAGATCATTTAGGTGGAGTTGATGTTTATGTTGATAATACTTTGGAAGATTATAGATATCCAATATTAGGAAATGAAGACAATGAAGATTATTATTCTCGCTATGAGCATTTATATATTGAGAAAGGTTGGCATACTATGGATGGTAGTTTGGCTCTAAAATATGCTAGATCAAGATATGGTCTAGGCGCTGAGGGATCAGATTTCGCTAGAGCTAAAAGACAACAGAAGATTATTCAAGCTGCTAAAGATAAAATTTTATCAGCTGAAAATTTATTAAAACCAAACATGATTAGTTCAATAATTTCAGAATTAAATGAACATGTTTTGTTTAATATTAAGGTTTGGGAGGGTTTAAAAATTTGGCAAATATTCAAGGATGTTAAAAGCGATGATATTACTAATTATGTTTTAGATGATCGACCCAATGGTCTATTAGTAGCTGGTCGTAGTGAGGCTGGTGCTTATATTCTTAGCCCAAAAGGAGGGGATTTTTCTGATATTCGATACTTGGTTAATAATTTTTTTCCTACAACCGATCAGATTGAAGCTATTCAAAGTGAAAATAATCAATCAGCTAGAATTGAAATAAAAAACGGAACATGGATTAATGGATTGGCTAGTCAGATTTCTATTGACTTAGAAAAAAAGAATTTTGAAGTTTTAAGAATTAGTAATTCTAGTCAAAGAGACTTTAGGCAATCCACTATTTACGATCTTTCTTATGGTGAAAAAAATGAAGCTCTTAAATATTTGAAAGATGTTTTACAGGCTGAGGTTTTGTTTGAAGTTCCTCAGTGGTTATCAGAAGAAATAAAAAATGATGTTGGAAACTCTGGCGGTGAAGTTCCTGATTTTTTGGTTATATTAGGAGAGAGTGCCAGTAAGGTTCAATTTTAATAATTTAATATTATGGAAAAAAAAATACCGTTAATTGTAATAGTTGGAAGAACTAATGTTGGAAAATCAACTTTATTTAATCGTTTGGTTGAACAAAACCAAGCTATAATTTCTTCTATTGAGAATACTACTAGAGATTTTAATACCAATACTTTGAATTGGAGGGGTTTTGATCTTCAATTAGTGGACACTGCCGGTGTTATGGACACTGAAAATTTGAAGAGGAAAATTGATCAAGATTTAGCCGGGATAGAGAGAGTTGAGAATAAGGCTCAAAAACAAGTTTATGAGCTAATTAATAAGGCTGATTTACTTCTTTTTATGGTTGATAGTAAAGCTGGCATTTTGCCAGAGGACAAAGATATTGTTAAGTTTTTACAAAAGAGAAATTATCAAGATAAAACAATTTTAGTGGTTAATAAAGTAGATAGTTTTAATCAAAGATTTGAGGCTAGTCAATTTAATAAATTGTCATTAGGAGAACCTATGCTTATTTCGGCTACTACCGGCTCTGGCTCAGGGGATTTATTAGACCTAGTAGTTGATTTTTTCAAAAAAGATAAAGGCAAATTTTTAAAATCTAAAAAAGAAAACGAGCAAGAAAAAATTAATCTATGTATTATTGGTAAGCCTAATGTTGGAAAGTCTTCTCTTTTAAATTCTTTGTTGGGGTATGAGAGGGTTATCGTTAGTGATATGCCTCACACTACCAGAGAACCACAAAACACTGAACTTGTTTATAAGAATAAGGCTTTGAATATAATAGATACTGCTGGAATTAGTAAAAGAGGTCAAAAAACAAAAGGTTTGGAAAAATATGGAATTATTAAATCAATGCAAACATTAAGAAGAGCCGATATTGTTTTATTGGTTATTGATATTAATGACCCAATGACTAAACAGGATTCTAAATTAGTTGAAGAGATAACCGAGCTGGGAAAAAGTTTTATAATTATAGCTAATAAATGGGATTTAATTGAAGATCGTGATACTAAAAAATGGACCAGAGAAATTAATATGCAATTTCCTTTTATTTTGTGGGCGCCGATATTGTTTGTTTCGGCCGCAACCGGAGAAAAAACAAAAAAAATATTTGATTTAGTTTTATCAATTGATGAAGCTCGTAAAATGGAGATAAACGAAACCGCTTTAGATAGGTTTTTGAATAAAATGATTAAGATTCATAAACCTTCTAAGGGTAAGGGAGTTAGGCATCCTAGAATCTATAGTCTTAAGCAAAAATGGGTTAATCCACCTAGATTTGAAATAAGGATTGGCTCACAAGAAGATTTACACAAGTCCTATTTGCGTTTTTTAGAGAATAGAATTAGAGAGAATTTTGGGTTTGTAGGAACGCCGGTAAGAGTGTCCGTAAAAAAGAACAAAAAAATTCATGGAACCAGGGGATAATTATATTTACCAAAAAAGTTTTTTGTGCTATATTAGTTCTTAGTTAATTTATTAATTAATAAAAAAATATGTTTAAAAAAACAATTTTATTTTCGACAATTTTATCATTAGTTTTTTTGTCAGCTTGTAGCCTAAAAAAAGATAATGTTATTAGTATTGAGGAGGCTAAGGTTAAAACTGAAAAATTTGTTAATGAAAATTTTATGGATCCGGAGTATCCTGTTACTATTGTCTCAGTTGTAGAAGATGAACAAACTGATTTGTATAAGGCCTCTATTGATTTAGGGAACGGAGAATTAATTGATGCTTATATTAGTAAAGATGGAAAAAAGTTTTTTCCTCAAGCCTATGAAATAGCTGAACTAGAAAAAACCTTAAATCAAGACACTACTGAGTCTGAGGGGGATACAGCTTCGGTTAATACTAGCAATGATTCAGGAACCGAAATTAATGCTGATTACTTTAATGAATCAGCCGATTTTGAATCTGATAAAAAGGTGGTCATCTATTTTTTCTGGGGCGATGGTTGTCCTCATTGTTCTAGCCAAAAAACTGCTATGTCAGCTTGGGCTGAAAAATATTCTGATATTGAGATAAAAACTTATGAAACTTGGAACAATACTGATAATAGAGTTGTCCTAGAAAGCTTGGCAGCTGCTTATAATACTACAGTACAAGGAGTTCCAATGACTTTCATTGGTGATAAATTTTGGGTTGGTTATGCTGATTCTTTCGGAGAGGAAATGCAAGCCAAGATTGATGAGTGTTTAAAAGGTTCTTGTGAAAATCCAGGTAAGCGAATAAAATAAATAAAAGCGTCTTTCTTAAAAATAAAAAAAATCGGAGTAATCCGATTTTTTTATAGTATTTGTGTTAGAGATTTTAATACTTTATTTGAATAAATATTTGCCCAGAAAGAAAGACTAAATACATTAATAGCAAGAAAAAACCTTCTCGGCGACTTAATAATCTGTCAGTTTTATAAAATATAAACAGAACAATAAAAAGGGCCAGAGTAAAAAACATTAAAAATATATAAGGTAAATCTATTTCTATTTCAATAGTTTTTATAACACTTAAAATTCCTAGCATTAAAGTGTTGCTCATGGCTGATCCGATTAAATTACTAAAAGATAAGTCTTCAGCTTTTCTCTTAAAGGACCTGATAGCTATAATTAATTCTGGCAAATTTGTTCCGATGGCGTAAAAAAGAAGCCCCACAATAAAGATAGAAATATTATAATCTTGCAGTATAAAAATAGTGGTCCTGACAATTAATTCCGAGGAAATAATTAATCCGACAATACCTATTAAGATAAACATTAAATGCTTGTTAATTTCTTTTCGGTTGACAATTTCTATTCCTAGCGATCCTATTTGTCGATGGTTTTTATATAAATAAAATATTAATAAAAGATATCCAGCTATAAGTAAAATTCCATCTATATAATTTAATTGCCCTTTAAAACCAAGTATTAGCGGTAGAAACAAGAATATTAGAGTTATTAAAAACGGCCAAGCTTTTTTTTCGGTATGTATTTTTCTGTTTAAGATAGCACTAATAGCCATTACTAATCCAAAAAGAACTATAATCCCTCCTAATAAATTGCCAAAAGATATAGTTGAAATTCCAGAGATTGTGGAGTTTATCCCAATGGCCATCTCTGGTAAGCTAGTCATTATTCCCAAGATTATTCCTAGAAAGAATATTTTTATTCCTAATTTTTCTCCAGTTTTTCTAAGATGTACAACTATTAGGTCAGCTGACTTACTAATAATAAAGAATAGGGTTAATAGGGCGAGTATGGCTAGTATTTTTGTTAGCATATTTTTAAGTTAATTATGTATTTTAAGTATAGCAAATTTTTGATTATAAAAAAAATATGGTATAATTTTGTCATTAAGTTTCTATTGACCCAATTAATCAAATGATATAATATCATAGGAATTAGTTAAATAATATTAAATTTTTTATATGGAAAATGAACAAAATAAAGAAAAATCAACATCTTTTATCCAAATGGAATCTGATGTTTTAGCTTTCTGGAATAAAAATAATATTTTCTTGAAATCGGTTGAGCGTGAATCTTCTCAAGGCGACTATGTTTTTTATGATGGCCCTCCTTTTGCTACTGGAACACCTCATTACGGCCATATTATTGGTCAAATATTGAAAGATTTAGTGCCTAGGTTTTTTACAATGAAAGGTTATCGAGTAGAAAGAAAATGGGGCTGGGATTGTCATGGCCTTCCAATAGAAAATATAGTTGAAAAAGAAATAGGTAGTAAGAGTAAAAAAGCTATTGAAGAATTGGGTATAGAAAAATTTAATTATTCCTGTCGTTCCAAAGTTTTAGAATACGCTGAGGAGTGGTATAAAGTTTCTGATAAATTAGGTCGCTTTGTTGACCAAAAGAATGCTTATCATACTATGGACTTAAACTATATGGAGTCTATTTGGTGGGTTTTCAAGACTTTATTTGACAAAGGCTTGGTTTATAAAGATTATCGTTCTATGCATGTTTGTCCTCGTTGTGAAACTACTTTGTCACAGTCAGAAGTAACAGAAGGTTATCAGGATATAAAGGACTTGTCTTGTATAGCTAAATTTAGATTACTAGACGAAGAGAATACTTTTGTTTTAGCTTGGACGACTACTCCCTGGACACTTATTGGTAATGTTGCCTTGGCTATTGGCAAAGAAATTGATTATGTAAAAATATCTTATCAAGAAGAGGGCGGGCAAATAGAGAAATATATTTTAGCCAAAGAAAGATTGACGGATGTTTTGAAGGATAAAAAATATGAAATAGTTGAAGAGTTTAAAGGAGAAAAATTGTTGGGTAAAAAATACCAAGCTTTATTTGACTATTATGTGAACGACGAGAGACTAGAGAATAAAGAAAACTCTTGGCAGATTTATGATGCTGAGTTTGTAAACACCGAAGACGGGACTGGTATTGTTCATATTGCCCCAGCCTTTGGTCAGGATGATATGAATTTAGGTAAAGAAAAAAAATTGGCTTTTATTCAGCATGTAAATATTGATGGTAATTTTAAAGAAGAGGTTGTCGATTTTCCATCCCTAAATGTTAAGCCTAGCGGAGATCATATGACAACCGATATTGAAATTATTAAGTATTTAGCTGGAAAGAAATTATTGTTTTCTAAAGAAAAATATGAGCATAGCTATCCCCATTGTTGGCGCTGTGATACTCCTTTAATTAATTATGCAACTTCATCTTGGTTTGTAAGTGTTACTAAAATAAAAGAAGACTTGCTGAGAGAGGCTAAAAAAATTAATTGGTCACCAGATTATTTAAAAGAAGGTCGTTTTGGCAATTGGTTGGAAGGTGCTCGTGATTGGTCAATTTCTCGTCAAAGATTTTGGGCTACACCCTTGCCTATTTGGGAGTGTGCTTGCGGAGAAAGAAAAGTTATTGGTTCAGTTGAAGAACTAGAAAAATTAAGTGGACAAAAAATAAGCGATATTCATAAAGACGTAGCTGATAAGATAGAGTTCGAATGTCCTAGTTGTAGTGGGAAGATGAAAAGAATCCCAGATGTTTTAGATTGTTGGTTTGAAAGTGGTTCGATGCCTTATGCTCAGCTTCATTATCCTTTTGAAAATAAGGAAAAATTTGAGAAAAACTTTCCGGCTGAGTTTATCGCTGAAGGAATTGATCAAACCAGAGCTTGGTTTTATTATTTACATGTTATTTCCGTTGGTCTTTTTGGTTTAAATGCTTTTAAAAATGTTATAGCTAATGGTATGGTTTTAGCCGAAGATGGTAAAAAAATGGCCAAAAAGCTTAAAAATTATCCAGACCCAATGATGATTTTGGATAAATATGGTGCTGATTCTTTGAGAGCTTATTTGCTTTCCTCTCCAGTGGTTCAAGCTGAAAATTTTAATTTTTCTGAAAAGGGGGTAGCTGATTCTTTGAGAAAAAATATTATGCTTTTGAATAATATTTATAATTTTTATCAAACGTACGAATCCGAATTAGATGAAGATAATTATAGTAATTACAGAGATAGTCAAAATATTTTGGACTTATGGATAATTGAAAAAACAAATATTTTAATATCCGAAGTGGAGGCATCAATGCTAGCCTATAATCCAGTGAAGGCCATGAGGCCAATAACAGCATTTTTTGATGAGTTTTCTACTTGGTATTTAAGGAGAAGCAGAGAAAGATTAAAAGGTGATAATCAAAAGGACAAAATTTATTCTCTATCTACAATGCGATTTGTTTTTCTAAACTTGAGCAAAGTCATTGCCCCTTTTAT
>DAOOQF010000031.1:0-7772 GCA_035388665.1 bacterium
AATTAATTAAATATTTATGATCCTCCCCCTTGATAACATGCCCGTCTCTATCTAAAACTCCTGGAAAATCAGCCGACGAAGGAGATTTAAGATTTTGCTTAACAAAGTTTTCAGCTTTAATATAAGCCATAGTAGAATTATCTTGTTCTGCCCAATTAACCGGATTTTTGTCTTTTCCTCCAGAGCTAAAAATTGATATAAGCACAATAATAGCAACTAAAACAATACAACCAATTACCCCTGTTTTTAGATCTTTCTGCTCTTTTTCTTTCTTTAATTCATTTTCAGCTTTTTCTCTAGCAATTGCTCTTGTTTTTTCTTCTTGTTCTATTTCTTGCTGGCGACTTAAAGTTTCCTCATTTTCTAAATTACTTTTAAAGTCATCTTTCTTTTTTTGTTTTAAACTAAACATACTTTTTGTATTAATTATAAAAAGATCTTATACCGTTAAACAAAAACGGGCATCCGACCTAGTTGCGAAACAGTAAAAGGTGTCCGTGAGGATCCTACTTACGTTCAGTCGGAGTGCCCGTTCCTGTACGTAAATAGGAAAAATGCCATAAAATGACAAAACCTCACATATTAACTTTTACTGTTTCGCACTTATAATATAACGCAAAAACAACAAAAAGTAAAGGAAAGTTACCAACAACTACGATTTGTTAATGGAAATGCAAAAAGTAAAGACTTTCTATTTTTTTTCTAATATGTTATAATATTGCTATATTAAAAAATAAACAAAAAATATGATAACAAAAAAACAAAAGGAAGTTTTATCATTTATTGAGATGTATAATAGAAAAAATGGATATTCACCTTCTCTAGAAGAAATTAGAAAAAGATTTAAACTATCTTCCGTTTCTACTGCTCATTATTACATAAAACAATTAGGAAAATTGGGTTACTTAGAAAAGGAAGAAAATCATTCTAGATCGATATCCCTATCTAACTCTGGAGCTATTGAAATTGATATAGTAGGAACAATAACAGCAGGAAAACCAATCGAGGCCATCGAAACAAAAGAAGAAACTATATCTATATCAGCGAAAAATTTAGATTTAAATTCTGAACACTATGCGCTAAAAGTTAAAGGAGATAGTATGATAAATGAAGGAATATTTGATGGTGATATAGTTATAATAAAAAAACAATCTGTTGCTGAAAATGGACAAACTGTTGTTGCTATTATAGATGACAATTCAGCAACTTTAAAAAAGATATACAGAGAGAACAATAAATTTAGATTACAACCAGCTAACCAAAATATATTGCCACTTTTCAGAAAAGAAGTAGAAGTTAGAGGTGTTGTTGTAAATATAATTAGAAAAATGGTTCAAGACAAACCAGGATTTCAAACTCTCGATCTATTTGCTGGCGTCGGCGGAATAAGGTTGGGTTTCGAAAAAGCTGGATTCAATACTATTTTCGCCAACGACTTTGACAAAAGTTGCAAAAATACATACGATTTAAATTTTAATACATCAAAACTAATAGTAGAAGATATTAGAAAAATAGGAATAGATGATTTACCTGATTTTGATTTTTTATTAGCAGGATTCCCATGCCAATCTTTTTCGATAGCTGGATATCGAAAAGGTTTTGAGGATAAAAACAGAGGCAATCTATTTTTTGACATTGCTAGAATAATAAAGACAAAAAGACCAGCTGGATTTTTATTAGAAAACGTAAAAAACTTAAAAGGTCATGACGGAGGAAAAACTTTTAAAATTATAGAAGAAACATTGATTAATCTTGGCTATTATATAAAGTCAAAAGTTTTAAATAGTATGGAATATGGAAATATTCCACAAAACAGAGAGAGAATATATATAGTCGGCTTTAAAAACAAAAAATACTTAGATAATTTTGAATTCCCCGAGCCAACAAAATTAAATATAAAAATTAAAGATATTTTAGATAAAAAAGTTGATAAAAAATATTACTACAACGGTAAACCCTTATTTGAAAAAATAAAAAAAGACGTAAAAGATCAAAATAAGGTTTATCAATGGAGAAGAAAATACGTTAGAGAAAATAAAAAAGGCGTATGTCCTACTTTAACTGCTAATATGGGAATGGGTGGCCATAATGTACCAATAATAAAAGACGATAAAGGAATAAGAAAATTAACTCCAAATGAGTGTTTTAGAATTCAAGGATTCCCCAAAAGTTATAAATTACCAAAAGATTTAGCTGATTCGGCCTTATATAAACAAGCTGGAAATTCCGTAACAGTAACAGTAATTGAAAATATTGCCAAGGAAATAAGAAAGGCTATTGAAAAATAATTACCAAACCTTTACATTTTTAGCTATTGGTTTTAAATTTTTGTCTTTAATGATTTTGTCAGTGATACTAAACCTTGGGCGTCTTGCCTGCAATTGCTGTTCTTTCATGGTCTGATCCTTATTTACCTTCATATTATATATCAAATCGGAAGACACTTTATAAACATTAAATGTTCCGTCAAGTTTGCCCTCATTGTAGAAATCTAAAAAATATAAATCATCCCATTTTGAATCTGGACCAAAGGATGTTAAATCTGAATCCACACTACAAGCTTTAATTTGTTCCGCTCTATTAGTTTTTGTATTAAATGTATCAAAAGACGCTGAGGATTTACCTTGAAGAGATATAAATCTTTTTGATCCTGAGTATAAACAAAATGCAACCTCGGATAGCCCTTCTGGGAAATTTGGCTCTCTGGATTTATAATCCCTCATACCAAGCTTTAAAGACTTCCACATATCAAAAAGCCTTTTCCACTTTTTTCCATCACTTTTATCAAAATCCATTAATTCAAGGCAACAATCACTCCCAAAGACTTTTGCTTTGTGTTTTATTAGTTTCATAAAATTAAAATCAATTTTTTTAATGTTGTAGTAACTTTATATTTAATTTTATATAATTTTTTATACTATTGAGCATCGCATTCTCCTTACTTGGGATTGTATCTATAATAGATTTATGCATGAAATATTCGTCACTTTTTGCGCTAGCCCTATCTAATAGCTGAAATTTGATGGTGTAGGTTTTATTTGCCTCTAATAATACATCGTTTATCCTCGCCTCGTCTGTTGTATAAATTGTGACTGAACTTTTACTGTTTTTTAAAACTTCAATTTTATTTAAATTTTCAACATATAGACCAAGCAATTTGTGTTTTCTGTTTTTATCTAAGATATTTTCTTTCCAGCTATATAAATTGTTTTTATTCTTATTAATTAAATTTAATAAAGCCGTAGTTCGTGGCAGAACCCTCGGTGTTCGTGTTTCTTTTATCTCTTTTATATAAAATGGGCTTTCTTCCTTGCTACACAAAGTAGAATGTTGCATAAAATCATTTGCCAAACATACCGTAATAAGTTTTAAAGATCCTAAGTTCGTATTATTTCGTTCAATCTTTGTAATTGGTAATAAATCTTCATTTTCGTTCTTTTTTATAAATATACTATCATCCATTTTTAATTTTTTATAAACATCTTCGCTAATAACTGCTTGTTCAAAAAACGGCAATAAATAGTCACTATCAAGATTTGTTTCAACCATAACAAGATATTTACCTCCATAACCTTGATTTCTTAAACTAACCATATATTGAGATTTTTTAAATGATTTAACTTCAATTTGTGGGGCATTATTAAGAGGTTGCCATTTGTTTACATATTCAATAAAGGGAACTACTTTGGTTCTGATCTTTACACCTAAAACATCTGGTGCGATTCCCGATTTTTTGGGATTATATTCATAATAATCAGATATAACTTCTAGTTTATTTGCTATTTTAGGAAGAAAATATTTATTGAAAATAATACTCTCGGGAATAATATTAATCCAGCGATCAAAAACACCGCCAATATAATCACTTTTTCCGCTAAGGTTCCCATACATTTTGCCACGCTGAGCCATTGAACATACAAAATAGACATATGGAACAACATCTTGTTTGTTTATAATGATTTTATCCATATAATAAGTTATTAATATAGCATAATTATCTCATTTTCAACTATAAAAGTCAAAAACAAACAAAAAAACAGAGCTTCAAAAAGCTCTGTTTTCAAACTACCTCGTGCTAGCACGATGTTGCGGAGAGACAGGGATTTGAACCCTGGAGAGCTTGCGCCCAAACGGTGTTCGAGACCGTCGCCTTAAACCACTCGGCCACCTCTCCTTATATTATTCTTTTAATAGCTTAATTTCCCCTGGAGTTAAGAATTTCCATTCCCCGTCTTTTAGGCTTTCTAATTTTATTCCGGCAAAATCTACTCTTTTTAATTCCTTAATGTTTAGATTAAAAAAAGCGAACATTCGTCTTAATTGTCTTTTTTTCCCCTCTGCCAATATTATTTTAAAGTCATTTGCTCCTAAATATTCAATATTTTTAGCTTTAGCTAGGGTTCTTTCTTCGATATCAATTCCATTTTTAAAATATCGAATTATTTCTCTAATAAAGGCAGGGTCTTCCAGTCTTCTGTCAAAGTACAATTTTATTAGATATATCTTGTGATGTTCAAATTTGGGATGAGTTAGCTGATAGTTTAAATCTCCGTCATTGGTTAATATTATCAAACCACAACTATCTTTGTCCAGTCTCCCAACAGAAAACAATTTTTCACCTAATGGTATTAGAGAAAAAATATTTTTTTCTCCCGGAAAGCTTTTGTTGGTACAAGTATATCCGATTGGTTTGTTGAGCTTGAGATAAATTTTTTTATCTTGTTTATTTTCTATTTTTTTATTATTTATTTCTAGTTCACAATCATTTTCTACTTTATCTCCTAATTTAGCTATTAATCCATTCACCTTAATCAGACCCTCTCTTATTAATATTTCCGCTTGACGACGAGAATGATGACTTCTTTCTGTTATTAATTTGGTCAAGTTTATTTTTTCCATATTTTGGGAGAATTATTTTGTAGTTTTAATATTGCTAGTAATGCTATTATTATCCAAAAGAGGGCTGATAAATCATTTTTAAAATAAGGAACATCAACCATTCCATGAATTAATATTATAGTCATTGAGGAAAAAAGAGCTAGACCTAAATATTTATTTTTGTTTTCTTTTTCTTGATAATAATATTTTAAAGATAAGATTAAAAACTTAATAATTATAAAAATAAAAATCAACATTCCTAATAATCCTAACTCAGTCCAAAAGTTTAAAAAGATATTGTGAGGGTATAGGTATATTTCTAGGGGTTGCCATCTTTCGGCTCGATATTGATCGTCATCCCCCCAAACTACTTTCATGCGAAAGTCGGGATCGGCATCTTTATTAAAGAAGAATCCATCTTGGTGATAGGGGGCTATTTTATTTTGATAATTAGCTAGACCAGAACCATAGAGAAGATTTCCGTCTTTTAGCATTTCTATAGTTTCTGTCCATTGTAGGGTCCTTATTTGGTAAGATAAGCTATTTAACATTTTGAATTCTATCCAATCTCTTTGAAAATAAGCCAAGCCGGACAATAATATTAATATGGTTATCAAAATTATTTTTATTTTTTTCTTTGCTAAGATAAAGAATATTATTATTGCCGAGACAATTAGGGCTAATAAGGCTCCCTTGGATTTGGCAAAATAGACAGATGATACTCCGGCTATGATAGTTAAAAAAATGAATATTTGATTAAAAAAATTTAATAATTTTCCTTGTTCTCTTAGTCTCAGAATGAAGGTACCAATTAATAGTGGAATTATTGGGGCAATAAATAATGCTACAGCATTAGGATAGCCAAAGAATGATACAATTCTTCTACTTTCGGCTCTGGCCCAGAATTCATTAAAGATAAATTGCCCTGTTATTTTCTGCCAGATAGCAAATAAAGAGATAATTAAAACAGACAAGGCCAGAGAATTTATTATCTGTTTAACACCTTTTTCTCCTTTTAGGTTGTTTAATATTAAAATAAATAGAAGAATCGGCTCTAAAAAATAGGCTTTAAAGATTCCTAGGGCCGGGTTAGATATTCCTCCGATGAATATAGCTATAAAAGAAATAATTAAAACTAAAATTATTTCCCAGCCAAATGGATAGGGCTGATATGACTTAGCTGATTTTTCTTTTCTTTTCTTAAATTTGAATAGGATTTTTCTATTATCAAATAGCCAGCTTAAAAAGACTATAAGTATAGAAACCTCTAATAAGGTTGTTGGAATTGGTCCAATAGAAAATCTTATTAAATAGGATGGCAATATTATTATTAATAATAATATTGATAGCTTAAGATTTATTCGGCTAAGTAAGGCTAAAATGATAAAAAAAAGGATAATTAAATAGTTCATATTCTTTGTTAATATTTTTCTTTATTATAGCATTATTTTCTTTATTTTTTAAATGTAGTATAATATGGGTATAAAACATAAATCTTAAATTAAAAAAATTATGGAAAAGAAAACAAATAAAAAAGTTTTGGCCAAGAAGCCTTTAGTAAAAAAGGTTCCGGTTAAAAAAACTACCTCCTCTTCTACTTTAAGCTTAATGAGTGATTTTTCTCAAGCTTTGGTAATAACTTCGGTTATTATATTACTAACTATTAGTTTTATGGTAGTTGGCATGCAGAAGAAAATTTCTTTATTGGAGTCAGAGCAAAATAAAAACTATTTTGGAGTTTTGGACGAAGTAAAGATTGTTAAAAAGGCTAAGGCTTCTTTTGGTAATTTAGCTATAAATTATTCCTCTGACGCTAATGGTGTTAAAGAGATGAGTTCAGCGCTAGGCATGGGTGGTCGTGAGGTTACTCAGGTTTCTTCTAACGACACTATTGCAGGATCAGAAAATATTACTTCTCAGCCCTCCTATGATATAGATGCAAAAATGATAGCCCCTATGGATATAGTAAAATATAATTATATCTATGTTGGAGAAGATTTTTCTTTATTACCAAGTGAGGTTGATGTTTATAAAAAAATAACCCCAGACTTGAGCAAAGAGTTTTCTAATCTTTTTTCTGGTAAAAAAATATCTTTCTTTGATTTGAAAAAGTTTTCTGATATTAGCATTAACAACCTAACCATTAATGAAGATCGTGATTATGGTTATTCTATCTATTTAGGTCTTCAGGATGGTAATTTTTCCATTTATAAAAATTGGAAGAAATGGCCTAACCTAGATAGTCTTTGTGCTTCAACCGGATACGAAGTTTCTTGCTATGAACAAAATAGACTAACTATAGCGGACATTTTACCCGATCAAGAAATTTTAAATATTTCTAATAAATTTTTAGCTGATTATGATATTAATTTAGATAATTATGCTGAAGGGGTTATACAAAAGTCCTGGTTAAGATATTATATAGCTAGTGATTCTGAGCAATCAATTTATATTCCAGAATCAATCTCAGTAATTTATCCTCTAAAGATAAATGATGTTATGGTCTACGAGGAATATGGTAATTTTTCTGGCTTAACAGTAGAGGTTGATATGAAAGAAAGAAAAGTCTCGGGGTTGAATGGTCTTTCCTACCAATATTATGAAAGCTCTTTGTATAATACTGAAACTGATAGGGAGGCTATTATGAAAATAGTTAATCAAGGGGGTAGATATCCAGATTATTTTTATTATGAAGGTAGCGATTTCAAAAGTATCGATATCGAAGTTGGTACCCCAACTTTAGGATTAGTAAAAATTTGGAATTATGACAATAATTACTCTAACGGATATGAGCTCTTTGTTCCGGCTTATATTTTCCCAATAGTTTCAGAGTCTGAGGCATCTTATTTTAATAAAGAAAATATTGTAGTACCGGCTGTCAAAGATTTTTTTAT
>DAOOQF010000032.1:0-7715 GCA_035388665.1 bacterium
AAATTACAGTAGCTAAATGGTTAACACCTAAGGGTCAAAATATTAATGAGGAGGGGATTAAGCCTGACCAAGAAATTGAGTTAACTTTTGAAGACTTTGAAAATAATCTTGATCCTCAATTAGAAGCTGCTATCAATTTTTTTAATAAATAATTTTAAATTAACAATATTTATATGGCTAACAAAAAAAATACTAAATTCATTTTTGTGGTTGGTGGAGTTATGTCCGGAGTTGGAAAGGGAATAACTGCTGCCTCAATCGGTCAAATTTTATCTAATAAAGGTTATAATGTTAGTGCTATTAAAATTGATCCTTATATAAACGTTGATGCTGGTACTATGAATCCAGTGGAGCATGGTGAGGTTTTTGTAACCGAAGATGGTGATGAAACTGACCAAGATGTGGGGAACTATGAAAGATTTTTAAATAAAAATATCTATAAGGAAAATTACATGACTACGGGTCGTGTTTATCAGACCGTTATTAATAAAGAAAGAAATTTAGAATATGAAGGAAAATGTGTTCAAGTCGTTCCTCATATTCCTCGAGAAATTAGGGAAAGAATTTATAAGGCAGTTGAAAAAACTAAAGCTGAGATAATGGTTATTGAAATTGGGGGAACGGTTGGTGAATATGAAAATTTATTATTTTTAGAAGCTGCTAGGGTTATGAAACTAAAAAATCCTGACGATGTTTTATTTGTGATGGTTTCTTATTTACCAATTCCAAATAAAGTTGGAGAAATGAAAACTAAACCAACTCAGCATGCTGTTAGAACTTTAAATACAGCTGGAATTCAGCCAAACTTTATAGTAGCTAGATCAGAGAAGGATATTGACGATATAAGAAGGGGAAAAATTGCTGTTCATTGTAATATTTCTAATGAAGATGTTATTGCTGCTCCAGATATTGATTCTATTTATGAAGTTCCAATTAATTTTGAAAAAAATAATTTAGGGGAAAAGATTTTAAAAAAATTAAAATTAAAATCTAAGGCCAATAAAGAGTCAAAGGAAAATGCTGATAAATGGATAAAAATGATTTCTGATATTAAAAATTCTAAAAAAGAAATTAAGATTGGTATCGTAGGAAAATATTTTGCTACTGGAGATTTTTCTCTTAGTGATTCATATATTTCGGTAATTGAGGCCATCAAACACGCCGGGGCTTTTAATAAAGTGAGACCTAAATTAGAATGGATTGATACCGAAGAAGTAGAGAAAAAGGGAGTTAAATGTTTAAAACATTTAGATGGAATAATTGTTCCTCAGGGTTGGGGTAGTCGTGGTTCTGAAGGAAAAATTGCTACTATTAAATATTGTCGAGAAAAAAAGGTTCCATATTTTGGATTATGTTATGGAATGCAAATGGCTGTAATTGAATTTGCTCGAGATGTTTGCGGTTTGAAAAATGCTGTTTCTGAGGAAATTAATCCCAATAGTAAAAATTTAGTTATTCATATTATGCCCGGACAAGCTGAGTTAATCAGAGAAAAGGGCTATGGTGGTACTATTCGTTTGGGGGCTTGGCCCTGTAAATTACAAAAGGGAACAACCCTACAGCAAGCTTATAAAAAAATGAAAAAGGCGGACACTGTTTTAGAGCGTCATCGTCATCGTTATGAATTTAATAATGATTATAGAGAATTATTTACTAAAAAGGGTTTAATAATTTCAGGAACATCGCCCGATGGAAAAATTGTGGAAGCTATCGAGTTAAAGAATCATCCTTTTTTTGTAGGAGTACAATTTCATCCTGAATATATTTCTCGGCCTCTAGATCCTCACCCTTTATTTGTTGAGTTTGTTAGAGTGATAAAAAATAAAAAAGCCAAATAAGTTTTTTAAAAAATCTATTATAAAATATATATAAAAAACCATCTTGATCGATGGTTTTTTGAATTAAAAAAGGGCTGTCATTTTTGACAACCCTTGGGTTTATGATGGGCGGTTCGTTCGTAGCGACTTTAGTCAGCTGTGAACGTTACCATATTATTTACTCCATCGTCAACCGTTAATCCGTATCTTAGAAACCACACTTCTCTTGTTCCATCCCTCTTGGAGATATTGTACTTGAGTGTGTGTCCGCGTTCGGATCTGATTGTGTAGTAAATGTATCCACCTGATACTTTTGTAATAGTGTAGGTAGCGTCATTTTCTACATTTTCATAAATTGTTATTCCGCCTGGTCCTACGTGCGGAATCGAAAAAGATTCTAGCGTTAAGGGGTTGGGGTCAGTTTGACTTCCGTCGAGACTTAGTCTAAACGAATAGTCGTAACAATTTGGCCATCCCGGAGCTTCGGTTTTGCTCAAAAATTCTACTGGTTTCGGATTGCATCCTGGCCAAGTATAAGCCACTGGATCTGGATCTGAACCATCTGAACCATCGGGATTAAACTCAAGTTTTTGGCATGAGCCGAGGGCGAGTAACCCTCCGATCGCGATTAATAAAAAGAGCTTTGTTTTCATATTTTGGTCCTCCTTTTTTTAAAATTATTAAATTGTTTACCTATCTATTCTATTAATAATTTTTTATTAACAGGATAGATAGGTAAATCTAAATAATCTTATTTGGAAGAACCTCTATATAAATCTATTGTCTGATTTATAATATTATTCCAATTATATTCAGACAACATTTTATTATACACCATTTCTAAATTTTTGTCAAGACTTTCTTTATTATCTCCATTTAAAAATAGTTTTAATTTATTTTCTAAATCAACCACATCTTTATTGACGAAGGAGAAAGAGTCTTCGCCCATAACTTCAACGTTAGCATCGATATCACTTATCAATACTGGTAATTTATAAGAAACAGCTTCTAATAGTGAAATTGATAGCCCTTCAGCTTCTGAAGGTTGAACAAATAAAGCAGCGTTAGAATATAATTCATTCAAAACATCACCACTTTGTCTGCCGGTAAATATTATATTATTATCTTCTTCGGCTAATTCTTTTAATTTATCAGTAAAATCACCATCACCAACTATTACTAATTTTTTATCAGTATCTAATTTTTTGTAAGCTTCAATTAAATATTCTAAACCTTTATTTTTTACTAAACGAGAAACAGAAACTATGTAAGAATTTTTTTCTAAATTCCAATTTGTTTTTATTTTATCAGCCCCTACTATACTTGGTAAATTAACACCATTAGGTATATAGCTTACTGAACGATTATATTTTTCCTCAACATATTTTTTTAAACTTTTAGAAACAACTATAACCTCATCAGCCATTTTACAACCGATTCTTTCTCCTAAAGCTAAATATGATTTAGCTAATTTTCCCCATTTAGTATTGTAATAACATTGACTATGAAAAGTAAATATTACTTTTACTTTGGGTCTAAATAATTTTACTAACCAAATTAAAGAAGATGGCCCAATAGAGTGAAAGTGAATGACATCAGCTTTCCTTTTAAATACAAAATCTAAACAAGCTAAAAATGTATGACTAATAGCGTCTAAATTTTTAGATTTAATACTAGGTAGGGAAATAAGCTTAACTCCTTTATACTCTTTTAATTTTTTATCAGTATAATTATAACGAGTATAAGCGTGAACCTCGTGTCCTAATTCAACTAATTTAGTAGCTAAATTATCAACGTGAGTTTCTACTCCGCCACCAACAGCTGGTATTCCTTTTTGTCCTACTATGTATATTTTCATATGTTTATTTTATGGTAGTATTATATCATATTTATTAAAATATGTCAATAGTAACAATAAATACTAAAAAACCCCATTTTTGTGGGGTTTTATATCTTTTATTAACTTTAAGAAAGTATGTTCATTTATAGCTTATAGCCATTTCTTTCTCCTAAAGAAAGTTAATAGGATTAAGCCTAATACTAACATTACGATAGATATTATTATAAAATCTATTAATCCGGCTCTACTTTTTAGAGGATTAGGCTCTAAATTCATTCCCAACATAGAAGCTAGTAAGTTTAAGGGCATTAAAATAATAGACACTACTGTTAGAATTTTCATTATATTATTTATCTTATAGCTAGTGATTGATTCACTGGTGTCATGAAGAGATTCGATAATTTCTTTCTGAGTTTCAGAAAATTCCCAAATTCTTTGAGTATGGGCAGCTAGATTTTCATAATAGTTAATTATTTGTTCTTCTGAAACTAAGCTGCTTTTCATTTCAGTTAGTTTTTTCATAATATTATTATGATTTTGAATAATGCGACGAATATTAATAATATTTCTTTTTAATTTTAATAATTGAGCAGTAATAATTTTCTGTTTTTGGGAAAAAATAATATCTTCAACTTCATTTATTTCAATATTATTTTGATCTAATAATTCATATGAATCTTGAATTAATTTTTCCAATATTTCATAGAGAAGTATGGCCGATGATTCCTTTTTATATGATTCTAAAAAAATAGTATCCTTTTGACAGTATTCAAAAAAATCATCCAAAGCTTTAGTCCTGCCATCATGTAAAGTTATTAGGTATCCGTGACCGATAAAAAACTCTATTTCTCCGGGAACAACTTGTTGCTCTTTATTTAAAACAGGGAAATGTAAAATTACAAAGAGATAATCCTTGCCCTGATATATCATAGGTCTTTGAGCTGTTATTTTCTTAAGAGAGGCTTGCAAATATTTATCTTCAAAATCAAATTCTTTTTTTAAGTATTTTATTTCTTTGTTTTCGGGATTAATAATGTTATACCATTTTATTTTTTTAGCATCTCGGGGATTATCAATAGTAAGAGTTTTTATTTTTTTAGATATTTGTTCAAAATTATCCATAATAATTTTTTTATTTTTTAGAGATATTTATAATTTAATTTTATCAGATTTTTGGAAAATAAAAAAGCCCTTCTTGTTGAAGGGCTTTGCCGGCATAATAAAACTTTTACAAATAAAGTTTTAATGTGCTGGTTGGAATATAATACAGTGTTGACTGGGAAACGAATTGATCCTGAACAAATGTTAGGCCAGTTCCGGTTCCAAAATCAAAGGTATAATATCCATTGGGCGGGGCCAGTGGTAGAGCGACATGCCAATAGCCGCTACCAGCTGATGCCGGGGTAATTTCACTGAAAGTTAGCTCAGCATCATCCGTTTTATAACGGAAAATTGGGTTTTCACTTAAAGTGAAAAACCATAAATTTAACAATCCTGTGCCCGGATTAACAGACATTAATACGATTGGTAGCTCTTCATTATAATCAGCTGAAGTAGTTGAAGCTCCGATTGGAGTTACAAATGTTTGTCCCGGAGGTAGCGCAAGCCCATTTTTTAAATTGGCCTGTAAAATGTCATCAAGCGCGGGAGGCGCATCCTGACATTTGTAAGGATCGTCGGGGTCGGCGTTGAACCAAATCGGGTCAGTACCTTCCATGCGCCCAGCAATGAATTTCACATTTAAAGCTTCGTTTCCGCTGGGCGGATAAGCAAACGTGATATCAATACTGTCAGTCCCAACAAACGACACTCCGTCTAATTGCGGAAGATAAGTAGCATCAACATCGTCACCTAATTCAGTTATACGAAATAGAACGTCCGTATCCAATACATAGATTGGTCGGTTGATTCTAAACGTGTAGTGAAATATGCTCCCATCAAATGTTGACCCAACAAATCTTGTCCCCACTTGGGAAGCAGTTGGATCTCCACCCACAATGATAGTAATGCTCCAATTAACCCCAAACGAGTTTATTGCCAAAGTGTAGGTTCCGGTGTACATAAATTGGATTGTCAGTTGATCTGATGTCCATTCTCCGGTTTGTGGGCCTGACAAAGTCCAGGTTACCGATGTAAGCGGGTCAGTCCAAAAAGCGCCATTTAAAGTTGAATCTGGCAAAAATACAACCTGACCATTGGCCACGGCTTGTCTTTCGACAACAATTTCTCCGTTTACCACTCTTTCATAACTCATTATAATTTCCGGCATTTCAGGCCGGTTGACTTCTTTTTGACACGAGGTGCCGAGCATAGCCAAAGCTCCCAATACTACTGCAATTACTGCAAAAAACAACGTTTTCTTCATGATTTCTAATTTTTAGTGAAACTTATTTTAATTGTTTAAGAACTATTTTTGTGCTAACCTTACTATAAAAAAAATAATTTGTCAATAGGCGAGCAATACTTTAATAGCTTGGAAGAAATTAGCTATAAAATAGACAGTTTTTAGGTTTACTAAAAACTTTATTTATTATATAATCAAAATATAACTTAAAGAAAATAGATATTAAATATATGATAAATATTCTAGGAGTTGATATTGATAATAGATTAACCAAGGAAGAATTATTTTTGAAAATTAATGATTTTTTAGACTCTGACAAACAAAATTATATAGTAACGCCTAATCCCGAAATAATATTAAGAGCCTCTAAAGACGAAGAGCTTTTTTATATCTTAAATAAAGCCGATTTATCTCTGGCTGATGGTTTTGGCTTAAAGATAGCTGCTTTTTTAAATGGCAAAAAATTAAATAGATTTACCGGAGCTGATACTATTTTAGATATTCTTGAAATTGCTCAAAACAGAAAAAAGAAAGTTTTAATTATTAATAATAAAAATGGATTATCTTCTTCTTCGGAAATATCAATTGCTTTGTCCAATAGATATCCAAATTTAAATTTTTTAATTGAAGATTGTGATTTAAGTTATAATATCAACAATCAGCCTAAAGAAATAATTAATTTTAATTGGCAGAAAAATAATTTTTTCACTAGATTTGCTAAAAAGATTGAGAAGAAAATAAATAATAAATTGGAATTCTTAATCCATAACAAAATTTTAGAGTTTGAACCTGATATTTTAATTTGTAATTTTGGGGCTCCTTATCAAGAAAAATTTATTTGGCATAATTTTAAAAAAATACCTTCTATTAAATTGGCTATTGGAATTGGTGGGGCTTTAGATTTTTTAACTGGAAAAATTAAAAGAGCTCCTAAAGTTATGAGAAGAATGGGATTGGAGTGGCTATGGAGATTTTTTAGGCAACCTTGGAGATATAAAAGAATGTATCAGGCAGTATTAGTTTTTGCCTGGAAATTTTTTTATTGGAAATTTATCTCTCCTTTGTTTTACAGAAAAAATGTAGCTTGCATTTTGTATCGAAAATTTAATATTCCGTATATCGCTTTAGAAAATAAAACTAGAGATCCTTTAGAAAATTATCAAATATTATTAGTGGAAAGAAGTGAGGAGCCTGGTCATTGGCAATTGCCTCAGGGAGGAATAGAGTCTGATAAAATAAAATTAGCTGGTAGCCGAGAGTTATATGAAGAATTAGGTGTGACTAATTTTACTCCCAAAAAAATATATAAAAATTTATTTAAATACCGGGCCAATAGAAAGGGGCGTTATGGATTTAAGGGACAAAAACAAAGTTTATTATTAGCCGAGTTTAAGGGCGGTGATAGCGATATTAAAATAAATTATTGGGATCATTCTGATTGGAAATGGGTTAAGGCTACTGATTTAGTAAACGAAGTCCATCTACTGAGAAGAAAAGGTGCTGAGATATTTTCTGCTAAGTTTAGGGAATATATTTTAGGAAAAAGATAAAAATTAATTATATATAAATATGAACGAAAACATTAGATTAAGATTTGCTCCTTCACCAACTGGCTTTTTGCATATTGGCAATTTAAGATCAGCTTTATTTGGTTATCTACTAGCTAAAAGTTTAGATGGATCTTTTATTTTACGTATTGAAGATACTGATCAAA
>DAOOQF010000033.1:0-7630 GCA_035388665.1 bacterium
TGTTTCCATTGTAGGAATGCATGGAGAAAGTGTCAAATTTTTGGGGTACCTTCCAACAGCTTATAACTTATAGCTTATAACCTCGTGATAATTCGAGGTTTTTTTATTTGTTTAAAAATGTATTTTGAATTATAATAATATTATTATAATAAAATATTATTTTTTACATTAAAAATATGAAAACATTAAAATGGGTAGTTAGAATAATGTCTTTAGCTCTTTTGATCTTTGCCTTGCCGTTTTATTTTGGTTATGGCAATCCTTTGCCATTTATAAACCCCAATTACTCTTTATGGGAAAATGTTTCATTAACGATGTTGCCCCTGATTTTTATTGGATTGGCCTTGGGATGGAGATATGAAAAGCTGGCCGGTTTTTTAATAATTATTTCAACTTTAATAATTTTTATATTGGGAATTTTAACTGATTCAAGCCTTAGTGCTAATTTATTGGTCCCTTTAATTCCAGGAATATTATATTTAATAGTCGGATATAAAAAATAATACAGTAATATTTTTAAAATATATGAAGAAAATCTGTTTAATAAAAGACAGATTTTTTTATTAATCTTGATACTTGACATTAATGTTAGAATAATATAACATATAAATAGTTAGAAATAATTAACAATAATATGACAATCAAACAATACAAAATTTGTCGTTTAGCGATTATTATATTGCTTTCTATGTCCATCAGTATTTCTATGACTATGGAAAACTATTATCTTCCCGTTATTTTTACTGTTAGTGCCGCTGCCGGAATGTATTATTGCAAAAAGCAACTCAATACGAAGAGGGTAATGGCCGATGAGAGGGATTATCAAGTTGCGGGAAAAGCATCACGTTATTCTATCTATGCCTACTCTTGGGTAGGGGCTATTGGCACATTTGTTTTAATGGCTCTTTCTAAAAACAATCCAATTCTTTTTGATTTGGGTCAGTTTTTAGCATTTAGTGTCTGTTTTTTGATGTTGCTGAATGCTTTCTTATTTAAGTATTTAATTAAAAAGCAAAATAATGATAAATAATGAGATAAAAATTAAAAGGCTTGAAGCTGGGCTGACCCAAGAAGAATTAGCTGAAAAAGTTGGAGTTAGACGAGAAACCATTGTTTTTTTAGAGCAGGGAAAATATAACCCATCTCTTAAATTGGCCATGGATATAGCTAGGGTTTTTAAAGTCAAAGTTGATGATCTGTTTTTTAGCTAATTTTATTTTCTTTTGATTAAAGCATAGCCTCGATATAATTCGGGGTTTTTTATTTGTTAAAAGAATTATTATATTATATAATATATAAAGAGGTTTTCTGAAAAATCATTTTTTAATTATTTTATGAAAAAAGAAAAATTACAAATAATGTTAATTCATGGTGGCACAACCTTTAAAAATCGTCATGATTATTTAAGTTTTCTAAAAAATATTGAAGTTTCCCTAAGAAAGAAAATTAAGTGGAGTGGAGAATATTTTGATAAAAAATTGGGGAAAGATTTTGATATCATTAGACCAACAATGCCTTTGGGGCTAAATGCTAAATATGAAGATTGGAAAATATATTTAGAAAGATTTTTTCCTTTATTAAAAGATAATATTGTTTTAATTGGCAGCTCTCTGGGTGGAATATTTTTGGCTAAATATTTATCAGAAAATAGCTTTCCTAAAAAAATTCTATCAATCTATTTAATTGCAGCTCCTTTTGACAACACCTTACCCAACGAAGACTTGGTTGGGGGCTTTAAATTAAAATCAGATTTATCAAGGTTATCAAAATTAAATAACTTAAATTTACTTTTTTCTGAAAATGATGACGTTGTTCCAGTCTCTCATTCCCAAAAATACTATAATAAATTGCCAAGCGCTAATATTAAGGTGTATAAAAATAAGAATGGTCATTTTAAAATTAAGACTTTTCCAGAATTAATAAAAATGATAGAAAATGATAAAATTAATTTTTTAAAAAAATGATTATTAGGGAATTAAAAATAGAAGATTTAAAAAATGATTCCTTCTTTCAAACTCTTTCCAATTTAAGGCCAATTGAAAAAATGCCTTTTGATCTAGCTAAAGAAATTTTCTTAAATTGTCAGCAAAAAGGAATAGAAATTTATGTAGCGGAGGATAATGACTTAATAGTTGGAATAATTAGATTAATTTCGGAACCAAAATTTTATCACCAAGGAAGGCAGGCTGGTCATATCGAAGATGTCTCTACTCATCCTGATTATTTAGGAAGGGGAGTAGCTAAGAGTCTAATTAATCATATTATTAATTTAGCTCGAGAGCGTAATTATTATAAAATAATTTTAGATTGTTCCGAAGAGTTGATTGATTTTTATAAAAAATTTGGTTTTAGTGTTAGTGAAAAGAATATGAGGTTAAATCTATAGATATTTATCAATTATTTTAAAATAAAAAAAGAACCTTGTGGTTCTTTTTTGGTCCCTTGATTACTTTTGCTTTATTTTTTTAGAATAATACTTATAAATTTCATCAATAATTTTAATAATATCACCTCTTCTTTTTATTGCTAATCCGTTGGGTTTAGATATATCTTTTTGGTCAATGAAGTGGCTATCTCTGTCGTCATATTCTTCGTAAACTAGGGTTACTCCCTTGGATTTCTCCCCAAAAATATTTCCCTCACTTAAAGATATTATGCTTAGATGCCATTCGATAGTAATTTGATAGTCACTTTCATTATTAGCTGATATGCAAAGGTCGTTGAAGCTTTCGGAACCAATAGTGATCTTTGTGTCCCAAATAGCTTTCTTGTCGGGGTAAATTTTGAATTTCTTTATATTGCAACAAAAAAGATTACTTATATTCAATTGAATATAAGGAGATTTTTCTTTGGTTACAAAAAGGTGTTTGATTAAAGTGGACAGAAACAAAGCTCTGTCTGCATGGGTTTTAACTCTTTTATTATTTTTATAATATTCCAATAAATTTTTATAGGGACTTAAAGAAAGAAAAAATTTTTCTTCCTGTTTCTCTAATTTTTCCTTTAATGTGGTTATTTCTTCCATAATTTTAGAGCTCTCTGTGGGAATTTTTTTCATGGCATATAATTTTAAGGTTCTGCTTATTCTTTTATCATTATTTAATTTATTAGTCAAATTGCTTTCATGGCCCTTTAATTATTTATTTTTTTGATGTATTATTTGTATATGCAAAAAAATAATGACAAAAATACAACTTTCCATAATTTTTGGGAATTAATGAAGCCTTATCGACGTCTGTCTTTTGTTTTATTGATTTTTATAATTTTTTTAGAAGTCATTAGGTTAATAGGGCCATATATTTTAAAAATATTGGTTGATGAATTATTAGTTTTTTCTAATGATAGAATCTATTATTTATTACAATTAATTTTTGCTTTTGTTTTTTCTCTGGCAATTATTTCAATAGTTGATCATATAAAAGATAGAAAGATATTTAAAGTCTTGATTAGCGCCGAGAGAGATATTCCGGTTAGATGCCAAGAAAAATTATTAAGTTTAGATTTAGGATATTTTCAAGAAGAAGGAACCGGTGATAAATTAGCCAAGATAGAAAAAGGGGCTTTTAAATTTACTGATTTGTTGGGCACAATCTTTTGGGAATTATTACCGGTTGGTTTTCAATTTATATCTACTTCCGTTATTCTTCTTTTTATCGATTATCGATTATTTTTAATATTGTTAGTTTTTTCTATTATTTTGATTGTTTTAAATATTAGAACTAATAAGAATGTTTATCCAGCTCGTAAAGATCGCTATAAAAAATACGAGCAAGCTTCTGGTAAAATGATTCAATCAATTATGAACATTAATACTGTTCAGTCTTTTTCTCAAGAAAAGAGAGAAATAGATGAGCTTCGAGGTTTAAAGCAACATATTTATGATGTTGAAAAAAAAGAGTGGTTCTATATTTTGAAGTTTGCCAATTTACGTGAGGTCTTAGTAGGTCTTGGTCGAGGAATTTTTATGTTATTTGGTATATTTTTAGTAATTAAGGGTCAAATTAGTGTTGGAACTTTGGTATTTGTAATAACCTTATCAGAAAAAGTTTTTGGAGCTCTTTCTCGGGCTTATCGCCTTTATGATCGCTTTGCTGAAGGTTCTGAGGGAATTAATCGTTTAGCAATTTTGTTAAACACGGAGAGTAAAATTAGAAATAATGGAAAATTAAAATTAAAAAAAGTTGAAGGTAATATAGTTTTTAAAGATGTTAATTTTTCTTATAAAGAATCGGGTTTAGTTTTAAATAACTTTAATTTAAATATTCCGGCAGATTCTTTAACTGCCTTAGTTGGTCCTTCTGGTGGTGGAAAAACAACCATAATCAAATTAATTTTTAGACATTTTGATCCTATCTCTGGGCAAATTTTATTAGATAATCATAATTTAAAAGACATTGATTTATTTAATCTTAGAAAATTTTTAGCTATTGTTCCACAAGAGGTAGAAATTTTTAATTCTTCTATTTTAGAAAATATTAATTATGCTAATAAGAAGGCCAGTCGGGCTGAGACTGAGGCAGCCGCTAAAATAGCTAATGCTTCCGAATTTATTGATAAGCTTCCCAACAAGTACGAGACAATTGTTGGAGAACGTGGAATTAAGTTATCTGGTGGTCAAAGACAAAGAATAGGAATTGCTCGAGCGATATTAGCCAATCCTAAAGTTTTAGTTTTTGATGAAGCTACTAGCAACCTAGACACCGAAAGTGAAAAATTAATTCAAGATGCTATTTTTAAAATAGCTAGAAATAAAACCATTATTATTATCGCTCATCGCTTAAGTACAGTTAAAATGTGTGATAAAATAGTGGTTATTGAAGATGGTCAGGTGGCAGAAGAGGGAATGCATTTACATCTTTTGAATAAAAAGGATGGTTTATATAGAAAATTAAGTACTCTGCAGTCATTAGGTGACCTTAACTAGTCATTGACAATAATAATAAAAAGTGTTAATATCACTGGTTAATATAGTTCTTTAAAAACATAAAAATATATAAAGATGAAAAGAATGGTTGGTATCACTAGAGTGGTTTTTGTCGGGAAAAAATTAGTTTTTAAGTTTCCTAAAATTAATTTTAAGAAAATAAAAGAGGGGATTATTTCGGAGGTTAATATTTTTTTGAAATATTCTAAAAGAGATGGTTTCAAAAATCATTTCTTAAAAGTGATAAAAGATAGAAGAGAACTGACCTTGGCTCTAAAAAGCTCAGCTACCAAAAAAGAATTAACAACTGGGTTAAAAGAGTTACCACATCTTCGATATGAATTTGTAGCTCTAAGTGTTTTTCTTTGGGGCGGGGTAATGGCTAATTGGAATGAATTCATATTTTTTGTAAAAACTAGAAATAAATTTCTTCTTCCAACTTATTTTTCCTTTTTTGGCTTGGTTAATATTCAAAAAAAAGGAGAAGTTTTAGATTGGGAAGAGGGAGACTTTTTTGTCTTTTTGCAAAAGAATAGTAAAAAAAGAGATCAACTATTTGTTGATGCTCATTCATTCGATAACCCCAAAAATTTTTGTATAGACGATGGAAGGCTGAAGATGATAGACTACGGAAGTCGTCATTGTAGATCTTTCGTCTTGGAAAATTGGGAAAATATTCAAAAAAATTTTCCCAGACCGTCTAAAGAATAGGCGGTTTTTTGTTTTTAAAACTATAGTCGAAGCATTGGCTTTCTATCTACTCGAAGAATTTTTTTGCCTTCTAGCCAAAATTTTTTGTTAATAATATTGTAATAGGCAGCTATTCCGATCATTCCAGCATTATCACTGCGAAATCTTTTTTCCGGGATTAAATATTTTTTATCTGATTTTTTAGCTAATTTACCAACCTCTCTGATTATATATTTATTATTAGAAACGCCCCCACCAATAATTATTGATTTTGTTTCTGGGTGAAGTTGTAGAGCTTTTTTTAATTTTACTAAGAGGGAAGCAGAAATAGCATTAATAAATTCTCTAGAGAAATCATAAGACCAATCGCTATCTTTTTTATATTTCTCTCTAAGATCTTTAATTTTATAAAGACAAGCCGTTTTTAATCCAGAAAAACTAAAGTTTAAATCTTTAGAGTGAATCATAGGGATTGGTAGACCAAATCTACCAGCGATATCTGATTTGGGCTTTTTGTCATTCCTTTCTTTTAATCCCATTTCAGTGTCAGACCATTTTTTAGAGGCTTTATCGGCTAATGTGGTTAAAATAGGTCCACCAGGATATCCAATATTCATCATCCGAGCTACTTTATCAAAAGCTTCTCCAGCGGCATCATCAAGAGTCTCCCCAAGTATTTTATAGCTATTTATATCTTTTACATAGACAATTTCAGTGTGATTTCCTGAAACCAATAAAGCTAAGGCCGGAAAATTATCTTTTTCTTTATCCAAAACTAGTCCTTGTCCGTTTTTATTGAGCACAAAAGAAGCTAATAAATGTCCTTCCATATGATTTATTGGTACTATTTTTTTCTTCTTTTTATAAGCTAGATTTTTAGCAAAATCAACTCCTACTTCTAGAGCTATAGCTAATCCGGGACCATAAGTCACGGCTATAAATTCAATATCATCTTCTTTGATCCGAGCTCTTTTAAGGGCTTCTCTATAAACTTTATCGATATTTTCTTGATGAGCTCTTCTAGCAATATCGGGGACAACTCCGCCCCATTTTCTATGCAATTCTGTTTGTGAAGATATAACACTAGATAAGACAATTCTACCCCTTAAGACTGCCACAGAAGTGTCATCACAACTAGTATCAATTGCTAAAATAATAGGATTACGGTTAATTTTGTTTTGTTTATTCATATATATTTATATCTCTAGTATCTTCGTCTAAGTATTTAAATGTTATATTTATTATTTTTCCTCCGACTCCATTGATCTTATTTTTTAAATCCTCCAGAAATTTATCAGCCCATTCTATTACTATTATGTTTCCTGGTCTTAAATAATTATCTAGCCCAATTGTTTCTAGGTCTTTTAGGCTATCAATTCTCCAGGTGTCAATATGAATAAATTGACCCTTCCTTGAACCAAATTTGTAGTCATACTCGTTTAGAATTGTAAAAGTGGGTGATTTAATTATGTTTTTTATTTTAATATTTTGAGCTATCCCTTTGGAAAATTGTGTTTTGCCAGCGCCTAATTCCCCTGACAAGAAAAAGATCAAGGGCTTGTCTAAGGGTTCATCGATATACTTCAACATTGTCATTTTGCCAAAATTTATGGTTTCTTTATCCTGTTTGGTTTTGGCCGACATAACCACCTTTTTATTAGATAATTGTTTTTTTAGGTCAATTTGTCCGGGTCTCATAATATTTAAATTATTCATAGTGGTATCAACCACGGTAGAAGTTTCTCTCTTTGGTAGAGTTCCCGCATCAATTATTAGGTCAATTAGGTCTAAATTTTTTTTAGGGCAGTCTTTGAGCAAATTTTTTATACAGTAAGGCTTTGGTAAATATGACATATTGGCGGAAGTGGCAGTAATTGGCTTGCCAAATTTTTTAATAATTTTGATTATTAATTGAAAATCAGGAACCCTAATTCCCAATGTGCCATATTCAGATTCTACACCTGGGGCTACCTTCTTTAGTCCCTTAGAAACAATAGTAATTGGACCAGGAAGGTA
>DAOOQF010000034.1:0-7281 GCA_035388665.1 bacterium
ACACCGGAGATTTAATATTTTGTTTCCCTTCCCTAATAAGCTCAACTTCCTTTTCAACGTCCACCCTTAAATAATCTGGCAAAGAAAAAGAATAATTATCAGCCTCAAAAATTGAGAACAAGGCTGTATTGCTAATATCATTATTAGTGTTTATTTGACTAATTGTCGGCTTTAGAAGCTCTAAAGAGGTAGCAAAGTAAGCAGCCGAAAGTCTTTGGGCCTCTAAAACGCGATCATTTACATTTCCAATATTAGCCAAATTTTCTTCATATCTAATTTTAGCCCTTTCATATAAAAATCTATTTATTTCCCAAAGATTAGCATAAAAAATATTTTCTTCAATATCCTTAAACGCCTTTTTAAAAGTATGTTGATAATAATAAATTAAAAAATCGGAAGTGATTAAAATTGGAATTTGCTTATTATAAAGCTCATTATAAATCTCATAAAAATTAGTTGATTTTAGGGGGTTTTCCAAAACCGCAAAACCATTATTATTTAAGGAGTCTAAATGATTATCTAAATCTATTTTTCTGGAAACATCATAATAATTAGTTACTTCTGTTTTAACATTAATAGGTAAAGAATAATCAGAAATATTTATATTCAAATTATCTTCTTGTTTTTTATAAAAATCTAAAAAAGAAATATACTCAATTAAAGAATTTTCTTCTTCTCCTGTGAAACTAACCCCAATTTTTTCATCGCTGGTTGGTAACCCACCAATTAATCGGGACGAATCTATTAATTCCTCCAGCTCATTCTTAGGCTCTTCAACTATATTACTGTCAGTAATTGGAATTGTTTCAATTGGTTTAGAATCCTTTTTTCTCAAAATAAAAAACAACGGTAGTCCAATTACAAAAATTACTAATATAAAAATAACTATAATTTTCTTGAGATTTTCATTCATAAGAATTTATTTTATATATTTGTTTTTATTAATGAGATGTTCTTCGTAGGTTCTGCTAAAAATAGTCTCCCCAGTTTCGCTAGCAGTCAAAAAATAATTATAACCAGTATACTCTGGATAAACAGCTGCTTCAATGGCCTTAATTCCTGGATTAGCAATTGGTCCGGCTGGCAACCCCCTATTAATATAAGTATTATAAGGCGATTCTATCCGAGTGTCTTCATAACTATATTGTGGCTTATTAACTCCTAAAATATAGGCCAAAGTAGCACAAGATTCTAAGGCCTGGCCGTTTTTTATTCTATCCCAAAATATACCAGAAACTATTTTCATATCTTTCTCGCTACGGACTTCTTTTTCTATAACTGAAGCCATGGTTACTATTTCAAAAATGGTTTTTCCTTGAGAAGAAATGTCCTCTCTCATTTTTGGAGTTAATTTATTATCAAAATTAGACAACATTTTTAAAACAACTTCTTCGCCACTAACGTCAGTAAAAAATCTATAAGTATCAGGAAAAAGATATCCTTCTAAATTTTTATTTTTAGGCTTATCTTTCAAAAAAGAAAAATCCTTAGAATAATCTTTCTCGGTAAGCTTAAGAAAGCTTTCTGTTTCTGACAAATTACTTTTAGAAAGTAAATTAGAATAATCTTTTAATGTCCAGCCTTCGATAAATGTTAATTTCTCTTCTGGCTTTAAATAATTCTTTTTTGTTAATTCTTCGGTAATTTCTTTTATATTCATATCCGTATTTAAATCAAAAAAACCGCTTCTGAAAGAGGCTTGTTGTCCATTTATTTTAGCATAAACTTTAAAAAAGAATTTAGATTTTATTAAACCCTCTTCCTTTAAATCGTCAGCAATATCGGACAATCCTTGACCACTTTCAATGATAAATTCTTTATCTAAATTCGATCCAATAGGTGTCTTTATTTTTCGATTATAAATAATAATAATACCCAAAAATAGCAAAACCAAAACTATTAAAGTTTGATTTAATTTTTTAATATTATTATTTTGTTTTCTTCTTTTGGGCAGCATCGGCTATTAAGATTGAACTGGATCGGATTTTTCTTCCCAAACCATCAACCATTTTAATTTTTAATTTTTGACAAATTTCATATTCCGGAACATCGTTCAAATTTTTTCTATCTCCGCCATTAGCAAAAATGTCTGGTTTCACTTTGGCCAAAGATTTACAAACTGTTTTATCTTTATCAATTGATAAAAAAACCTCATCAACGTTTCTCAGGGCTTTAATTATTTTAATTCTGTCTTTTTCTAACATAAAGGGGACACTACCCTTAAGACCAACCTGATAATCATTATTTATGATAACAATCAAATAATCACCCAATTTTTTAGCTTTTTCAATCATCTCCAAATGGCCAACATGAAGTGGGTTAAAATATCCGCTAACGGCTACTCTAATTCCTTTTTTGATATTTTTATTATTTGGCATATAAAATAAATATTAAATAATTACAAGAAAATTATAACATATTTTCAAAAAAATATAAAACAAAAACGCCCATTATAGAGCGCTTTTGCTTTTTATTTAATTAAATAATCAAATTTTACATCATTCCCATGCCAGGCATACCACCACCTAAATTATGTCCCGAAGAACAAGAGCAAGAATCTTTATCGCTAGGCTTATCAGCAATAACTGTTTCTACTGTTAAAAACATAATAGCCGCTGAAGCTGCATTTTCTAAGGCGCTACGAACAACTTTGGTTGGATCAATAATTCCAGCCGAAACCATGTCTTCAAACTTATCATTAGCGGCATTATAGCCAAAACCAGTGTGACCATTTTTATGCTCATTCATGATGTTAAATAAAATCAAAGATCCATCCTTTCCAGCGTTTTGAGCTATTTGTTTGATTGGCTCTAAAATAGCTTCATCAACAATAGCTACGCCTGGCTTATCTGTTTTTTTATTATTATTTATTTCTGCAAAAGCATTTCCAGCCAAAGCCAAAGCTAATCCACCACCAGGGACCACACCCTCTTCTTGAGCCGCTCTAGTAGCATTTAAAGCATCTTCAATTCTATCTTTTTTTTCTTTCATTTCGGTTTCAGTAGCAGCCCCAACTTTTAAAACAGCAACACCTCCAGTTAATTTGGCTAAGCGTTCTTGTAGTTTTTCTTTGTCAAAATTACTATCACTTAATTCCATTTCTTTATAGATTTGATCAACCCTATTTTTAATATCAACTTCACTTCCTTTACCGTCAACAATGGTGGTGTTGTCCTTAGAGGCAATAACCTTACGAGCTTGTCCTAAATCTTCCAATTCAGTATTTTCTAATTTTAGACCAACCTCTTCAGAAATAACCTTAGCTCCAGTTAAAACAGCAATATCTTCTAACATCGCTTTGCGACGATCACCAAAACCTGGAGCTTTAATTCCTAAAACATTAAAAGTTCCTCGAAGCTTATTCAAAACAAAAGTAGTTAAAGCCTCTCCCTCAATTTCTTCAGCAATAATTACAATATCTTTTTTACCAGATTGAACTACTTTTTCTAAAAGTGGTAAAATTTCTTGAATAGAGGATATTTTTTTATCAGTTATTAAAATATATGGATCGCTAAATTCAGCCTTCATATTTTCTGAATTAGTAATCATATATGGAGAAACATAACCTTTATCAAATTGCATACCCTCAACTACTTCAACTTCTAAACCGAATGATTGGCCTTCTTCCACGGTTACAACTCCATTCTGTCCAACCTTATCCATGGCCTCAGCAATCTTTTCACCAATTTCTTTGTCATTAGCTGAAATAGAGGCAACTTGAGCTAACTCTTCTTTGGTGTTAATTGTTTTGCTCATTTCTTTCAAATTCTTAACCATGTCAGCCACTTTTTTTTCAATACCCTCTCTTATCTCAATAGGGGATACGCCAGCTGAAACTAATTTTAAGCCCTCTTTAATCATAGCCTGAGCTAAAACAGTTGCAGTAGTTGTTCCATCACCGGCCATATCATTGGCCTTAGAGGCTACTTCTTTAATCATCTCGGCTCCAATATTTTCAATCTTATCTTCTAATTCCACCTCCTTAGCTACACTGACTCCGTCTTTTGTAATAATTGGGGCCCCATAACCTTTTTCAATAACTACGTTTCTTCCTTTGGGACCTAAAGTTACTTTGACAGCATTAGCTAATTTATCAACTCCTCTTTTTAAAGCATTACGAGCTTCTTCGCTATAAATAATTTGTTTGGCCATATTTTTTTTATTAATTAATTATAAATTATTCAATGATTGCTAAAATATCATTTTCACTAATAACTAAGTATTCTTCTCCATCAATTTTAATATCATCGGGAGAATATTTTTTAAAAACTACTTTATCTCCAATTTTAACCGTCATTTCAGATCGGTTGCCATTGTCAATTAATTTTCCAGGACCAACGGCAATAACTTCACCTTGCTCTGGTTTTTCTTTGTCCATGGTATCAGGCAAAACAATCCCCGATTTAGTAATTTCTTCCTTGGAAGAAGCTTTAACAATAACATGATTGTTTAAAGGTTTTAGTTTCATAGACTTATATGGCCATATTATTAATTATATAAAATAATTTAATAATATAGCTTTAAATATTATTTTTTATATTAGCAATCAAGCGGTCTGACTGCTAAGAAGTATTTTAGCACAACAAAAAATACTGTCAAGAATTGAATTTGATAAAATAAAAAATCCCTCAGACTTCAAGAACTTGTTGTTCTAAAAATCTAAGGGATAATAATTCTTCAAGAAGATTTTGGCAAGACTGGGAAAACAAACCGCTGACGATGGCTACCTATCCAAATATTTTTTTCATCAAATGAATAAACATAAACGTTTAATCCAAATGAATATACATGCACAGAAACTACAAAAAGATTATCTTCTGTAGACGGCCGTTCGAAGTCTTTTTTTGTCAAAAAAAAGGTTGCCAGGCCCTCATTTTTTAAATGCTCTGAATGTTTAACACAAAAATCAATAATTTGATTTTGTGTTAAACATAAAGAATCAAACTGTCCGGAGAAAGAAAAAAATATTTCTTTAAAGATAGCATTTCTTGTCATTTCATAGACTTCAACTTCTGTTTCTGGAACATTTTTGCCCTCTTTGATCAAGCCTTTTTTTTCAAAACTAATATGGGCAATTAGATGATCAAAAACATTTTTAGCTTCTACAATAATAGCTCTGCCGTCCGATTCTGGTAATACTAATTTTTTTACCCCAGAAACTAATCTTATAATATTACTATTTTTTCTTAATGATTTTTCAGCTTCTTTAAAAGCCTCAATAGTTTCAGCCACTTTTTTTGCCAAATCTTTATTTGACCGCAATAGGGCCAAATCTTCCAGAGTTAAACCTTGGTCTTGTAGAACCTTTAAAGTTGCTCCTATTTCGCCAAAAGTGGCATTCCATAATCCAGAATTGTTTTTCATGACTTTTCCTCCTAATTTTTTGTCTTGTCTTTTACTCTAAGACTTTGACTGATTATTAATAATAAAAAGAATTAAACATATTATATCATATTTACTAAATATTGTCAATATTGCTATAATTGTAGCATTTTGCTACAATTAATATAAATTTATGCTACAATTAATATTTTAACATGATAAATCTAAATTTTCGACAACAATTAATTTTTGATTTTATAAGAAAAAATCAAAACGCCCAGAATAAAGACATTAAAGAATATTTGGCTAAAAATAAAATTAATATTTCTAGATTTTCAATTACTAGAGATTTAGATTTTTTGTTAGAAAAAAAAATAATACAAAAAAACGGACAAGGAAGAAATACTTTTTACTCAGAAAACCTCACTAATAATCTTTTAGGCTATTTTAATGTAGAAGAATATTTTAAAAAAGAATCGGACGACAGAGAAATAAAATACAAAAATTTTAATTTTAATGTTTTTAAAAATTTAAAAAATTTATTTACATCAGAAGAAATTAATAATTTTAAAAATATAAATAAAAAATATCAAGATCAACTAAAAACCTTATCACCAACCATTATTCAAAAAGAAATAGAAAGGTTAATAATAGAACTTAGTTGGAAATCTTCACAAATTGAAGGAAATACTTATTCGCTAATTGATACTGAAATTTTATTAAAAAATAACCAAGAAGCCTCAGGACATAAAAAGGAAGAGGCTATTATGCTCCTAAATCATAAAAATGCTCTAAACTATGCTTTTTCTAACAAAGAAGAATTTAAAAAACTTAATTTTAAAAATATTGAAAATATTCATAGTTTAATAGTTAATGATTTAAATATAAAGAAAGGATTAAGAAAAAATTTAGTTGGAATTATTGGCACCAATTATCGACCGATAGACAACCAACATCAAATCATTGAGGCCCTAGAAAAAATGATAAATTGTGTAAACGAAAGTGATTTTCCTTTAGAAAAGGCTCTGATTATAAATTTAATGATTGCCTATATTCAACCGTTTGAAGATGGAAATAAAAGAACCTCTCGCATATTATCAAACGCCATTTTAATAACCAATAATTATTGCCCTTTATCTTTCAGAAGTATAGATGAAAAGGAATATAAAAAAGCTATTATACTCTTTTACGAACAAAATAATGCTTCTTATTTTAAAGAATTATTTTTAGAACAATTTGAATTTGGAGTTAATCATTATTTCCAAAAATAAAAAATCCCTCAGACTTTAAGAACTTGTTGTTCTAAAAATCTAAGGGACAAATGGACAAAAAGTCAAAGTGTCTAAGAAGCTAAGTGTTAACTGAGCTTCGGAGCGACAACATGAAGATTAGGAAGGCGAGAGTAATTATGCCAAATGTATGAATCGCCGAAATGACAAACGCGGACAGACAGATCATACAAATGTGCCTCCACACGGACGACAAAAAGATTGTCTTCTGTGGGCGGTTTCTCGAAATCTTTTTTTGTAAGAAAAAAGGTTCCATAGCAACCCTGTCTCAAATGACTACGATGTTTTTCACAAAAATCAATAATCTGACTTTGAGTCAGACATAAAACATCAAGATTATCTGACAAAGAAGTAAATATCTCCTCGAAATTGGCATCTTTTACCATTTCGTAAATTTCTACCTCTGTTTCAAGTGTAGCTTTGCTTTTTTTGTTTAGACCCAATTTTTCAAAATTAGGATCAATAGTAGATGTAAAAAAAAGACTAGATCTAAAAAGCTTTTTAGCCTTATCAATAGTCGTCCGACCATCTAATTTGGACAAATACAATTTTTCAGAAATAGCACGTGATATTAAAATAACATTTAAATTTTTCATTTTCTTTAATTTTATGGTTATTACTTATACAATCTTTAATAATATTACATAAGTAATAACCATAAAATCATTTT
>DAOOQF010000035.1:0-6316 GCA_035388665.1 bacterium
GTTGTTGGCGATGATGATCAGTCTATTTATAAATTTCGAGGAGCTTCTATTTCTAATATTATGCAATTTAAAGATGATTATCCCGAGGCTCAGGAAATTATTTTGAGCAATAATTATCGATCTCGACAAGAAATTTTAGATTGTGCTTATCGTTTTATTAAAAATAATAATCCCAATCGTTTAGAGGTAAAATTAAATATTAATAAAAAATTAAAATCAGGTTTAAAATTTGCCGGATCTCAACTAGCTGTATCAGCTTATAATTTTTTAAGCGAATCCGATGAGTTAAATTTTGTTAGCTCTAAAATAATGGAAATTTATGAGAGTGAGCCAGAAACTAATTGGTTGGATTTTGCTATCTTGTCTCGCACTAATAGCACGGCTGATAATTTTTCCAAAGAGCTTAGCCGTTTAAATATTCCTAATCATTTCGTTTCTTTAAAGGGATTATATTATAAGCCAATAATTTTAGATATTATTTCATATTTTAAATTATTAGATAATTATAAGGAATCTTCAGCTTTGTATCGAGTTTTGAATATGGAGGAATTTAAGATTGCTAATATTGATTTGATAAATTTGAATGCTTTTGCCAAGAGAAAATATTGGTCCCTATATGAAGCTTTAAAAAATATTGATAAAATTCCTGGAATTAGTTCAGAGTCCTTACCTAAGATTAGTAAAATATTAAATTTGGTAGAGGGCCACTCTGCTTTAGTGGGAGAAAAAAAACCTAGTTATATCTTTGTTAAGTTTATTTATGATAGTGAAATTTTAAAGAATCTGAATCACGAAAAAGATCGAGAGATTTTTTCATACATTAATCAATTTTACCAAAAGATAAAGAAATTTGAGGAGGGTGGGGATGATTTAAGATTAAAAGATTTTTTGGAGGTCTTAGAGTTTGAGCTGGAAGCCGGAGATACTGGGGGATTGAAAAATGATTTTGTCGATGTTGATACAGTTAAGATTATGACAGTTCATTCGGCCAAGGGATTAGAGTTTAAATATGTTTTTTTAGTAGATTTAGTAGAGCGTCGCTTTCCTAGTGATAATCGGTCTGAAAGAATCCCAGTTCACCCAGCTTTAATTAAAGAACAAATATCAGGTGGTGATAATTTTCATATTGAAGAAGAACGTCGTTTATTCTATGTTGGTTTAACTAGGGCTAAAGAAGGTTTATTTTTGACTAGTGCTAAAAATTTTGGAGCTGCTCGAGAAAAAAGACCTTCTGCCTTTATTCAAGAAGCTGGATTAGACTTGATCGAGTCTGATAAAATTGATTTTTCAGAATTAGAGTTTATTAAAGATTTAAAAACTATTACCGAAGAAAAACCAGTTCTAGAAAAAAAGGAAGAATATAAATTGCCGGCCCATTTTTCTTTTTCGCAATTTGCTGCTTTTGATAAATGCCCTTTGCAATATAAATATACTCACATTTTAAAAATTCCGTCATCTGACGACAAGCCTAGTTTAGTTTTTGGAAGAGTTGTCCATGATGCTTTATATAATTTTCTTTTGCCGATGATTGCCAATAATAATATGCAAGGAGATTTGTTCTCTGTAAATAATGACAAGGAAAAGTTAAAAGAAGAATTAACCGAAGATAAATTATTAGCTTGGTATAAAAAGTTTTGGAAAGATGAGGGCTACGGTAGCAAAGAGAGAAGGGATGAATATTGGGAAAAGGGTTTACAATTATTAAAAAATTTCTATCAAGATCTATCAAATAATCCTTTACCAAATATTTATTTCTTAGAAAAAGATTTTCGTTTTAAGTTTAAGGATTTCTTGGTTAAAGGAAAAATTGACAGAATTGATAAAATAGCTGAGGATAGTTTTGAGATTATTGATTATAAAACGGGGACCTCCAAAGACAAACTGGAAACCGATGATCGTCGTCAATTAGTATTATATAAAATGGTAGCCGAAGCTTCTTTTGGAATTAAGGTTGATAAACTTAGTTATTATTATTTAGAAGATGGGCAAAAATTAAGCTTTGAGGCTAAAGATAAAGACATTGAAAAAATGGAAGAATGGTTGATAAATAGTGTGGAAGAGATTAGAAAAAAACAATTTTTGCCAAATCCTTCGTCTTTTAATTGTGGTTTCTGTGATTTTAAAGGAATTTGTGAGTTTAAACAATAATTCTTGACTTATTTTTCTTTGTAATATATAATCAATGTATAAAAAGTAATGTATTTTTATACAATCAATGTATGAAAAGTAATGTATTTTTATGCAAAGACATCTTGATGACAAAATAAGCCAACATTTTAATAAGTATAAGCAAATTTTGATATTGCTTGGTTCCAGGCAGGTTGGTAAAACTACTATAGTTAAAAAAATCTTTCCTCAAGCTGATTATTTTTTAGTTGATAATGAGCCAATTAGAAAAATATTAGAGTCCTATGACGTTGAAGCTTATAAATCTTTATTGAGCAAAAACTCAACTGAGGTTATTATTGATGAAATTCATATGCTTAGTGATCCGGGGAGAGCTGCTAAAATAATTTATGACCAATTAAGCCATATTAAATTAATAATCACTGGATCATCTTCTTTTCATATTAAAAATAAAACTGGTGAAAGTTTGGCTGGTAGAAAAATTGATTACCTTATTTATCCCTTAACCTTTTCCGAATATCTTTGTCAAAAGAATATTGAATCAAGCTTAAATTTTAATATTTTAGAAAAAATAATTAAAAACGATTCTGAGTTTATTAGTAATAAATATAAATTTGATATAGAAAATATTTTAAATAATGTTTTAATTTATGGTCAATATCCTTATACTATAGATTATCCCAGGGATAAAAAATATCTTTTGAATTTTGTTGATAGCTTAATTTTTAAGGATATTTTAGAATTAAATTTAATTGATGATAAAAAATTAGCCAAAGACTTATTAAAGCTTTTAGCTTTACAGATAGGTAATCTTATTAATTATTCGGAGTTAGCTATTAATTTAAAAGCTGATTCTAGAAAAATTAGAAGATATATTGAGATTTTTGAGCAAAGTTTTATTTTATTTCGCTTATATCCATATTCAAAAAATAAAAGATATGAAATTTCTAAATCACCTAAAATATTTTTTTATGATGTTGGAGTAAGAAATGCTTTAATTGAAGATTTTTCCGATTTAAATTCTAGGGTTGACAAGGGGGCTCTTTTTGAAAATTTTATTATTAGTGAATTAATCAAGCAAAATAGCTATACGGAGGGAGATTATAAATTTTATTATTGGAGGACTAAATTGGGCTCAGAGATTGATGTCGTCTTGGAGAGGGGGGAGGAATTAATTGGAGTGGAAGTAAAATATAAAAGAAAAAATATTAATAAGGCTTTTAAAAATAGGTATCCCCAAGCTAAATTAAAAATGGTAACTATTGATAATTTTTATTAAATTTTTTATTAATTATAAACAGATGAAAAAAATGAAAATTCCTAAAAAGAAAAATTTTTTAGAAAAGAAAGGTAAGTGGAAAGAAATTATTAATTTTGCTACAATAAATAAAGGTGGAATAAGTATTAATAAATTATTAAAAATAATTTAAAGTAAATAACTATAAAAAACATGAACGAAAATGATAGAATAATAAATCCAGTTGAAAACAATAACGATAAAGCTTTTGATTTGAGTCTTCGGCCCAAATCTTTTAGTGAATATATTGGCCAAGATAATGTTAAAACAAATTTAAATATTACTATTAAAGCCGCTTTAAAACGCCAAGAGCCCATTGAGCATGTTTTGTTTTACGGAGCTCCAGGGTTAGGGAAGACTACCTTAGCTCATGTTTTAGCCAATGAAATTGGAGCTAATATAAAAGTCACTTCTGGGCCAGCCATTGAAAAGAGTGGAGATTTAGCAGCTATTTTAACCAACCTGAGTGAGGGGGATATTTTATTTATTGATGAAATTCATAGGCTTAATAAATCAATTGAAGAAATTTTATATCCAGCCATGGAAGATTATGCTTTGGATTTAATTATGGGCAAAGGTCCTGGGGCTAGAACTTTGCGACTGGATTTACCAAAATTTACTATTATTGGAGCTACTACTAAGGCCAGTATGTTATCAGCTCCACTGCGAGACAGGTTTGGTATTATTCATCATTTAGATTTTTATGAAAATGACCATATCCAAAAAATTATTAGACGTAGTGCTAATATTTTACAGGTTGAAATTGAGGATGAAGCTGGTTCTTTAATTGCTGAAAGATCTCGTCGTACTCCGCGTATCGCTAATCGTTTACTAAAAAGAGTTCGTGATTTTTCCGAAGTAGAAGGTAGTGGATTTATTGATAAAAATATTTGTATCCAAGCCTTGAATGTTCTAAATGTTGATGAGTTTGGCCTTGATTATGTAGATCGAAAAATTTTAGGTACTATTATTGATAAATTTGCTGGTGGTCCCGTTGGTCTAAATACCTTAGCCGCTGCCACCGGAGAGGATATGGCTACTATTGAAGATGTTTATGAACCATATTTAATGCAAATTGGATTTTTGGATCGTTCGCCTCGAGGTCGCGTTGTGACTAGTAGGGCTATCGAACACCTAAAAAATAATTTTAAGAAATAACCTTAAAATATAGGAGCTATGAAGTTGTCAGATTTTGACTATAATTTACCTTCAGAGCTTATTGCTCAGGAGCCAAATAATTTACGGGATCATGCCCGTCTTTTAGTTTATAGTAGAGAAAACGATCAAATTGAACATCATAAATTTTTTAATGTAATTGATTATTTAAAACCAGGAGATATTTTGTTTGTAAATAATTCTAAAGTATTTTCAGCCAGAATAAAAAGTTTAAAGGAGACTGGTGGACAAGTGGAAATTTTTTTATTAAAGGTTATTGATAAAAAGAAAAATACTTGGCAGTGTTTATTGGGTGGCCGAATTAAGCCAGGTCAAGAATTATTAATCTCCGAAGATTTGAAAGCTAAAATTATTGAAAATAACGAAGGGGTTTGGCAAATTTCTTTTAATAAAAATTATCAATATATCATCGAAAACCTAGACAAGATCGGACAAACTCCTCTTCCGCCTTATATTAAAAGAGACAAAAAAAATAAGCAAGATTTAATAGATTATCAAACTATCTATGCTAATGATAAAAAAATAGGATCGGCGGCTGCTCCTACAGCTGGGCTACATTTTACTGATAAATTGCTAGCCGATATTAAATCTAGGGGGATAAAAATATTAGAGGGGACTCTTCATGTCGGCTTGGGCACTTTTTTACCTATTAAAACTGAAAATATATTAGAGCATACTATGCACTCTGAGGAGATTGAATTATCTATTTCAGTTGTTAACGAAATAATCAAAGCTAAAAATAATAATCAAAGAATAATAGCGGTGGGTACTACTTCAGCTAGAATTTTAGAGAGCTTAGCTAGGTTTTTAAAAAAAGATAAAAAAACTAAAAAATATTTAGAATATGATACGAAGGAATCTTTGACAGAAAAAGTTAAGGAATTATCTTTTTCGACCGATATATTTATCTATCCAGGATATAATTTTGAGATAATTAATGGTCTGATTACTAATTTTCATCTCCCGAAATCAAGCTTACTTCTTTTGGTTAGTGCCTTGATAGGCCGGGAAAAAGCTTTAGAAATTTATTATGAGGCTATTTCTAAAAAGTATAAATTTTTTAGTTATGGCGATGCCATGCTAATAATTTGATTTATAGTTGTTTTTTTGCTATTTTTATAATAGTAATAATTAAATAATTAAGTATATTTTCTCGAACTAATTTGTTCGTCCAAATTTAGAAAATTTATGTTAAGAAATATTTTGGAATTTATTAAGATTGTTATTATTTCCTTATTGATAATTTTGCCAATTAGATATTTTATAATTCAACCCTTTTATGTTAAGGGGGCCTCAATGGAGCCAACTTTTCATGACCATGAATATTTAATTATTGATGAAATTTCTTATCGCTTTAATGATCCTCAGAGGGGTGAAGTAATAGTTTTTCGTTATCCCGATAATCCTCAAGAATATTTTATTAAGAGAGTTGTTGGCTTGCCAGGAGAAAAAATTGAAATTGTTAATGGAGATATTTTTATTTATAATAGAGATAATCCAGAGGGCTTCAAATTGGATGAGGGGCTCTATTTGGCGGACAATATTAAAACTTATAATACTAATGAAGCTCCGGTAGAATTAGCTTCTGGTGAATACTTTGTTTTGGGTGATAATAGATATGCTTCCAAGGATTCTAGAACCTTTGGAGCTTTAAATAAAAGCTTTATAACTGGAAGAGTTTTTCTTCGTGGTTGGCCGTTTAATAGGTTTACAGTT
>DAOOQF010000036.1:0-5687 GCA_035388665.1 bacterium
ATTAGGTGCTAGCATGTCAACCACGGTTAATCATTATAATAGCGCCTATAAGGAATTTAAAAAAATTGATAAAGACGTGGTCCGCATTACCGAAGGAAAATCAGAAGTTGAAATTTTAGAGATAGATCGTCCTAATGTATAAAGTATGGATGAAAATAATTTAAAAAAAGAAATACTAAGGACAATAATTTGGTTTGATTTGTTTTCTCATCCTTTGTCTTCTTGGGAATTATTTAAATTTCTGAATTTTAAAATTGATTATAATAATTTTTTGTTGATTTTGCCAAAATTTTTTAAGGAGTTAAAAATTAAAAATATCCATAGCTTTTGGTGTCTAGAGGGAAGAGATGATATTATTATCGAACGCTTTAAACGTTTTAATTACTTTAAAAATAAAATAAAAAAGGCTGAAAAATTTACTAAAATAATTTCTTTTTTTCCTGCTATTCAGGGAGTTTTTGTTAGTAATATTATTGGTGATCATAATTTAAAGAAAGGAAGTGATATTGATTTCTTTATTATTACTAAAAGTGGAAAAATTTGGTTGACTAGATTCTTTTGTGCCTTTATTGCTAAAATTTTAGGACTTCGACCTAATAAAAGAACCAAAGAAAATAAAATTTGTTTAAGTTTTTATATTGATGAGTCTAATTTAAACCTGGAGCCATATCTGTATAATGAAAAAGATTGGTATTTTGTTTATTGGTTGGCTAGCCTAGAACCTATTTTTTTTAGAAAAAATATTTTAGATAAGTTTTGGTCTAATAATATTTGGTTAAATAAATATTTACCAAATTTTTTGATAAACTATAACAACTTTAAAGAAGAAATAGTCGGTAAGGATTTTAAAATTAGTGGTGCCGAAAAAATGTTTCAAAGTTTTCAATTAAAAATAATGCCCAATGAATTAAAAGAGCAATCTCTTGATAGGTCGGGGGTTATTTTAGGGGATCATATTATAAAATTAATTTTAGATGATAAAAGACCTGAATTTATAGATAAATTTGCTAAAGCTACCCAATTCTTAGAGGATAAATAGATTTTATGAAAAATATTTTTGAAAAAATTATTGAGTATTCGTTTTATATCTTTGTCTTTGTTTTTATTTTTCAGACTAAATTGATATTGATTCCCAGTGAAACAAATTATGGGGAAGTTTCCTTTTACTTGAATTATTTATTGTTATTTTTGATTATAATTTTATTTTTAGTTTATCGTTTTAAGTTCCGAGAAAACATTGAGATGAGTCCAAATATTAATACTTCTAAACATTGGGTTATCTTAGCAGGGTTAGAATTTTTTATATTTATTTCTTTATTTTTTTCTTCTGATCTAAAGGTTTCTCTTTTTAAATATTTTTTGTTTTTGCTAGGGATTGGTCTCTTGTTTTTAATGCTTAATTTTAAATTTAATTTTAAGAAAATAATTTTAGTATTTTTGTCTGCTCTTTTAATCCAGTCTGGAATAGGAATTTATCAATTTTTTAGTCAAGAAACTTTTTCCAATAAATATCTAGGTATTGCTAAGCATGATGCTTCGGTTTTGGGAGTTTCAGTTTTGGAAAACGATTGGGGGCGCTTTGTTAGAGCTTATGGAGCGACCGATCATCCTAATATTTTTGGTGCTTTAATGTTCTTTGGAATTATTTTTTTAATCTTATTAATCGTCAAAAGTGATTATCGAGGGTATAAAAAAGTTCTGGCTTATTCATCTTTATTTTTTTTAATGTTGGGGTTAATAGTTTCTTTCTCTCGAAGCGCTCTTTTAGCTCTAGTAATTTCTTTATCATTTTTATTAATTATTTTTTGGTGGAATAAAAATAAAAAAATATTAAAAAATTATCTGTCAATTTTGTTTTTTCTTTTGATATTTAGCGGTTTGTTTTTTTTCATTTTAAAGCCCTTAATTATTAATCGCTTTAATCCAGAGGCCCGATTAGAAAAAATATCTATACAAGAAAGAGGTGAGCAAGTTTCTTCAGCTAGAGATATTATCAAAAATAATACTTGGTGGGGAGTTGGAATGGGTAGTTATCATCAAGAGATTTTGAACATAAACTCTAATTTAAAGCCTTACCAGGCCCAGCCAGTTCATAATACCTTTTTGTTAATTTGGTCAGAAATTGGTTTATGGGGGTTTATTTGTGTTTTATGGTTAGGCCTTAATATTTTTAAAAATAATTTTACTAAAATTGAATATTTGCCTTTATTTATAGGTATTTTTATTTTCATGATGCTAGATCATTGGCTGTGGAGCTTACCTTTTGGACTATTATTTCTCTTTTTCTTCTTGGGGTTGACATTTTCTTTTAAAAATGATATAGTTTAGGGTCGTATTTTAGCACTTTAAAAAGAATATTAATTTAAAAAATATATATAATGGAGAGAAAAAGAAGGGTCTATACTCACATGTCGGTGGATATAGATGCCGTTTCTTCGGTCTGGTTTGCTAGCAGATTTATGTTTCCAGGAGAAAATCTGGATATTAGGTTTGTGCCAGCTAATTGGGACGGTGAGGGAATGGAAAAGGAAGATCTAGTACTGGATATTAGCGCTGGAGGAAAAGGTATTAAAGGAAGAATTGATCGCGATGGTGCAGTTCATTCTTGTTTTGCTTCTTTGTTGTTTAATTGTGAGGATAAGGAGGCTAAGAAAGTTTTAAAGACTTTGTCCTATCTAATTGATAAGCACGATGCTTTTGGTAATTCTGGTGGAGGAAACAAGAAAAATATTTCTGCCTTCATTGGTTTATCGATAGCGATGAGAGCTCTTCAGGCTAAGCATAAAAACGATCATATGACTGTTTCGCGAATGTTCGAAATTCTTGATGGGCTATATGAAATAAATCTAGCCAAAGAGGATTTTCGAAAAAACATTGGTAACTATGTTCAGCCGGTCGGAAAAACTGCCTTATTAATTACTGAGGGACAATCAGCCACCTCTTCTCGTGGACTCTTTCAAAGAGGGTTCGATGCCGTAGTCTATGTAGATGGGTACAGTATTGGATTATTAGTGAAAGATGGTTATTCGGTTAATCATAGTGAACTAAAAGAATTCTTTAAAAAATTTGGTGAGGAGGACAGATGGTATTTTCATCCCACTGGATATATGGTTTCTTGCGGGACTAGAAAATCACCCGCTAAAACAACATCCAATGTAGATCCTTATAAACTTGCTATATTATGGGAGGGAATAAGGAAGCAAAAATATATTTAAAAACAAATAACCCGAGCTAAGCCCGGGTTTTTTTATTTTTGCTAATGGAGAAGTTTTTTTGTAAATAGATAAGATCTTTATTAAGGCTGGTTAAGATTTTTTTTAAATCTTTTTTATTTTCTAAGATATAATCCTGGTTTATTAGGCTTATTATAGTAGCCAGGGTACCAAAATAATCATTTTGTTTGACATGGAAATTAACCGTTTTTTTATCTTTTATAAATAAAACTCCATTTTTATCTTTAATTTTGTATTTATTAATCATTTATTTTAAACTAAACTAATAAACTTATTTTTAGAAACAATTAAATGATCTAAAATTTCAATGCCTAATAATTCCCCAGCTTCTTTGAGCTTGGCAGTGACTTCTAAATCTTCATCAGTAGCTTTAATACTTCCAGAAGGGTGATTATGGGCGACTATAATAGCACTAGCTCCATGTTCAATGGCCGGACGAAAAACTTCTCGAGGGTGTATAATGCTGGCATCAATAGTGCCAATAGAAATGGTTTCACTATGAATTAATTTATAGCGACTATTTAAATATAGTCCTTTAAAATGTTCTTTACTGGATTTGCCAATATCTTTTAAATATTCAAAAGCTTGTTTAGCGTTTCTAATAGTAATAGAGCCTTCTTTTTGTTCTTTAAAAAAGCGACGACCCAACTCGAAGCAAGCTACTATCTGACAAGATTTTACTAATGGTAAGCCGAATTCTTTTTCTAATTTAGTTGGATTTTTTTCGTTGATAATGGCATTTTGTCCATATTCTTTTAATATTCTATTACTCATATTTAAAACATCCTCTTTTTTACTCCCAGCGTTTAAAATAATAGCCAAAAGTTCGGCCGAAGATAATGATTCTACCCCAGATTTTAGCATTTTTTCTCTGGGACGATCATCAAGAGCTCGATCTTTAACTGATAAGATATTGTATTTTTTGTTGCGATTAATAATGATATTATGATCTTTAATTTGATAAGCCATATTTTTGTATTATTTATTATATTTTAATTATAGCAAATATATGATAGAATTAAAATAAATTAATAATTTAATGGAAAATATTATGAAATTGAATGAAATAAGATTAAAAAATAATCTTCCGGTTTTTTAATAAAAATGCCACAATCTAAAACAGCTACGGTCTTAGTGATGTATCGGACCGGGTCTAAATATGAAGATAGAAAGACCTCTGGTTTATCCCATTTCTTAGAACATATGTTTTTTAAAGGGACAGAAAAAAGACCTAATACTTTGGTTTTATCAGCTGAGCTAGATTCTATTGGGGCCGAGTTTAATGCTTTTACTAGCAAGGAATATACTGGGTATTATGTTAAAACTCCGAAGAATAAAATTGGGGTAGCAGTTGATGTTCTTAGTGATATGCTAACCGACTCTAAATTTGATAGCGAAGAAATAGAAAGAGAAAAGGGGGTTATTATCGAGGAAATGAATATGTATGAAGATAATCCTCGTATGCATATTGAAGATGTTTTTGAAAGCTGTTTGTATGGTGATACTCCGGCTGGCTGGGATACTATTGGTTTTAAAGAAAATATTTTAGGTTTTAAGAGAGAGGATTTTATAAAATATTTTAATAGTCAATATGGGACTAAAAGCATGGCCATATTTTTAGCTGGAAATTTTTCGGAAAAAGAAATTAAAAAAACTTTAGAAGATGGATTTTTTAAGGTTCCTAAAAATAATTATAAAAATAAAGTTAAGGTAATTGAAAAACAAAACAAGCCAACTTTAAAAATAAAAAAGAAAAAAACTGATCAGATAACTTTATCCTTGGGTTTTAGGGCTTTTCCAGCCAATCATAAGGATGAAACAGCTTTAAAATTATTATCAATAATTTTAGGAGGATCAATGAGCTCTCGTTTATTTATTGAACTTCGAGAACGTCGGGGATTAGCCTATTTTGTAAGGGCCTCAACCGAGTTCTATACCGATAGTGGATATATTGTTGTTTCGGCCGGAGTACCTAAAATTAAATTAGAAGAATCTCTCCAAGTTATTTTAAGTGAATATCAAAAACTAAAAGAAGAATTGGTCGATCCTAAAGAATTAAAAAGAGCTAAGGATTTATTGGCCGGAAAAATTATTGTGGGGATGGAGGGGACTGATGATTTTACCTCTTGGTATGGTCAGCAATTTATAACTAGAAATAAGTTTTTATCACCAGAAGAAACATTGAAAAATTTTAAAAAAGTTTCAGCTCAAGATATTCAAAGAGTGGCTAAAAAATTATTTAATAATAATGGTTTAAATTTAGCTATTATTGGCGATATTAAGGATAATAAAAAAATATCTAATATTTTAAAAATAAAATAATAAAACCCCTTGACCCTCCGGGGGGGGTGATATAATTATAATATAAATTATATATTTAATTGATATAAGCGATTAAATAATATATAATATAGATATAAACAAATAATTAATTAAATACAATAAATAATAATA
>DAOOQF010000037.1:0-5375 GCA_035388665.1 bacterium
TTCTTCAAAAAATATATTTTTACTTTTAACCTCCATTGTCTTTGGGTTCTCTCTTTATACTTACCAAGCCGCTAAATTAATCTCTCTACTCTTGATTATTTCCTTAATTATTTCTAATTTTTCTAAAATTACTTTAACTAATATTAAAAAATATTTTTTATTTTTCATTCTCCCTCTTTTATTATTTTCCATACCAATTCTTTATGGTTTATTATTTTCCAAAGATGGAAATCGTTTACAAGTAGTATCACTACTATCTTACCCTAGGTCTGAAACCGAAACCCAACAAATCATCTCAGAATCAAATCAACTTGATTATTCTCTATTTCATTCTCAACCAATCTTTTTTGTCCGCAATCTTCTGTCTCGATATTTTAATAATTTTTCTCCCAAGTATTTAACTTTTCAAGGTGATTGGCAAAATCTCCGACACTCAGCCCCTTACGTTGGTATTCTTTTATTTCCTAGTATTATTTTTTTTCTAATTGGCATTTTTAATAAAAATCCTAAAAGCCACTTGTTTTTTTATCTTTGGTTTATTATTGCTCCAATTCCTGCGGCTTTAACTCGAGATTCCATTACTGCCGTTAGAGCTATGTCATTGTCCATTCCTTTAATTTACTTTACTTCTCTTGGTCTAGATTCTTTTATTAGCAAACTTCCTAAATTATTTATTCCTTTATCAATATTTATTTATTCTTTGTCCTTTTTATATTATTCAGATCTCTATTTAAATCATCTGGTTAAAAAAGATCCCATGCAATTTCTCTATGGCTACCAACAAGTTATGAATTTTGTCAACGCTAATCAATCTAAATATCAAACCATTAATATTACTAATTTTTATGGTCAACCTTATATCTTTTATTTGTTTTTTTCTAGCTATTCACCAACAGACTATCAAAAACAAGCTAAGTTATCGCTCAGCTCAGTAGACACTGGTTCTGTAGATTCAATCGACAAGATTACTTTTCAAAACTCAGATTATTCGAAAGTAAAAAACATTAAAAATTCGCTAACAATTTTTTCCCACGACGAAATTCTTCGTCAAGGTATCGACAAAAGTCCAGAATTCTCAAAATTTATTCCACTCTCGCCAATTAACAATCTTTCTACTTTCTATGCTTATCTTAATTAAAAAATATCTGATTATTTTAATTTTATTATTCGCTTTTTTACTACGTTTCTATCAAATTGATTCTTATCCTTCCTTAAATCCAGACGAAGCAGCTTTAGGTTATAACGCATACTCTCTAATAATTACCGGCAAAGACGAACATGGGGTTTCCTGGCCAATTCATTTTAAATCTTTTGGAGATTATAAACCCGGAGGTTATGTTTATTTAGATCTCCCATTCACCTTTCTTTTTGGGTTAAATCCTTTGGCCACCAGACTACCAAACTTATTACTTTCAGTTTTGTCCATATTTTTCTTTTATAAATTAATTGTTTTATTATCCAATTCTAATAAATTAGCCATTATTGCCAGCTTCTTATTATCTGTTTCACCGTGGCACATTCATTTTTCTCGTGGCGCCTGGGAATCTTCAACCGCACTTTCTTTGCTACTAATCGGAATTTATTATTTTTACTTACATCTAAAATCACAAAAATTAGTACATCTCTATCTTTCAATTATTCTCATAATTTCAACTCTATATATTTATCATTCAGCTAGATTAATTGCACCTCTACTAACACTTGCTCTTTTATTACTAAACTATCGATTTTTTATTTCTAATATTAAAAAATATATATTTCCGTTATTACTAGCAGTTTTACTTTGTCTTCCTGTTTTACTTTCTTTTTTAAATAACGGTGGCACTGCTCGTTTTGGTGGTGTCGGAATTACAGCTGATTATGGACCAATCTCCCGTTCTGAAGAATTATTAAACCATCACCAAAATGTCAAATTAATTAATCGAATCACTCATAACCGAAGAGTTCTTTATTTCCTTTCTTGGGCAGAAAAATATGCCTCTCATTTCGATTTAAACTTTTTGTTTATCAACGGTGACGAAGTTCCTAGATCAAAATCTCCCGAAATGGGACAATTGTATTTAATTGAACTTCCTCTTTTATTATTTGGAATTTTTTCTGTTTTTAAAAATCCCAAATATAAAAATTTAAAACTTCTTACTCTTTTATGGCTTTTAATTTCACCCCTAGCATCATCTCTTACTTTTCAAGCTCCTTCAGCCCTAAGAGCTTTACCTATGGTAATTCCGCTAATTGTTCTAATTGCGATCGGTCTGGATTCAATTAACTTTTCTTATTTTTTTATTATTTTTTATCCATTTTTTATTCTTTATTTTCTGGATGCATATTTTATTCATCAACAACAACGTTATCCATTTGCTAATAATCTAGGCACCAAAGAAATCGTCGATTACATAAACATTCATAAAAACCAATATCAAAACATCTATCTAACCGATAAATATGATCAACCATATATTCTTTACTTGTATTTTTCTAAATACGAACCATCAAAGATTCAATCCCAAATAAAGCTCACTCCTCCCGATAAATTTGGATTTTCTACTGTTAATCAAATTGATAATATCACTTTTCACATTCCTTCCAATATTCCCAGTAACTCCTTAGTCATCGAAGCCTCTGATTATCATTTAACCCAAAAAAGTTTTAAAATATATACCAAATGACATCAAAACCAACTATTTCAGTTGCCCTAGCCATCTACAACGAAGCCTTAATTATTAATAAATGCCTTGATGCAGTTTCAGATTGGGTTGATGAAATCGTCATCGTTGATGGCCAATCAACCGACAACACTCTCGAAATTCTTAAAAAATATAAAAATGTCAAAGTCATTTCAACCACCAATAAGCCAATGTTTCACTTAAACAAACAAATGGCCATTGATGCTTGTCAATCTGATTGGATTCTCCAACTAGACGCTGACGAAATTGTTTCTCTCGATTTAAAAAACGAAATTATTAAAGTCATCAATTCAAACCCCAAAGATAATGGCTTTTGGATTAAAAGAAAAAATTATTTTTTAGGTAAATTTTTAACAAAGGGTGGTGTTTACCCAGACCCAACCATTCGTTTATATCGCCAAGGCAAAGGCAAACTACCTTGTTTAGATGTTCACGAACAAGCGGTAGTTGATGGTACTGTTAGTACTTTAAACAACGATTTACTTCACTATGCCGATCCAACTTTTTCTCGCTACCTTCTTAGAAACGATCGTTACACTTCTCTTTTAGCTACCGATTTTAAAAAACAGAATATTTCCATAAGTTTTTTTTCTTTTTTAAATTATTTTATATTTAAACCAATTTATTGGTTTTTCTTAGCTTATTTCCGTCATCGTGGTTACGTTGATGGTTTTCCTGGTTTCGTTTTTGCTTGGTATTCAGCTCTCCGATTTCCGATTGCTTATATAAAGTTATATGAGTTAAACCGTCATGAAATATAAAATAGCCATAGATGTTAGCCCCTTATCAGATGGTAATTCTAAAAGGGGGGTTGGCTATTACACCAAAAATTTAGTTGACTCTATTCAAAAAGAAATTAAGAATTCTTCCGAATTTAAAGTCGATCTTATCGACAAATCCAATATTAATCTGGATAAATATGACTTAATTCACTATCCATTTTTCGATCCATTTTTTTTAACTCTTCCCAAACTTACCAAACCATTTGTCATTACTGTTCATGATCTTATCCCTATTCAACTAAAAAAACTTTTTCCCATTGGTATTAAGGGATTTTTAAAATGGCAATTACAAAAAAGACAGCTTCAAAAAGCCTCTGGCATAATTACTGTTTCCCATTATTCAAAATATCAAATCCATAATCATACCAATTTTCCTTTAGAAAAGATTTTTACTACCTATGAAGCCGCCAATAGCTGTTTCAAACCTCTTTCTAATTTAAACAAAATAAAATCAAAATATAAATTACCAAACAAATTTGTTTTTTACGTCGGAGATATTAATTTAAATAAAAATATTAGAACTCTTGTCAATGCCTGCTTAGATCTATCTATTCCTTTAGTAATTGCAGGTTCATCAGCTGTCAAACAAGTTCCCGATCACCCCTGGACCAAAGATATTCTTTGGCTTCAACAACAAGCATCCTTACACCAGTCTATTAATCTTCTAGGTTTTGTCCCAGATGAAGATTTACCATCTCTTTATAATCTAGCCACTATTTATTGTCAGCCATCATATCTCGAAGGATTTGGGCTTACTGTTGTCGAAGCCATGGCTTGTGGTTGTCCGGTAATCTATAGCCAAGAAAGCTCTCTTTGGGAAGTTATGGATTTTAATGGATTATTTTTTGATCCTTACTCGATTGATGATTTAAAAGAAAAAATTCTTAAATTCTGGAATAATCAGAAATTAAGACAACAGTATTCAATTTTAGGATTAAAACGATCAAAGTTTTTTAATTGGAAGTTCACCGCCAAAGAAACTTTAAATATTTATCAAAATATTATCCTTGAAAACAAATAATCACTTTTTATCAGTCATTATTCCTGTCTATAAACAAGCCACCACTATTAAACAAGATCTTTTTTCTATTAACGACGTTCTTCAACAAATAAGATACGATTATGAAATTATAGTTGTTGTCGATGGTATAAATGTTGATAACTCATTCCAACAAGCCAAAAAATGTCATCTTAAAAAACTAAAAGTTATTGGTACTAAAAATAATCATGGTAAAGGTTATGCTGTTCGCTATGGTATGGCTCATGCAAAAGGTGACTACATTGCTTTTATTGATGCTGGTATGGAGATCGATCCCAATGGTTTATCAATGATTCTCGAGCATCTAGAATGGTATCAAGCAGATATCATTGTTGCTTCAAAAAGACACCCAGCATCAATTGTAAACTATCCTTTACGTCGAAAAATAATTTCTTTTGGTGCTCAAATAATCGCTAAGTTTTTACTAGGCATTAATGTTAAAGACACTCAAGCCGGATTAAAAATATTTAAAAGACAAGTTTTAGAAAAAGTTTTACCTAGATTATTAGTTAAAAACTATGCTTTTGATTTAGAAATTTTATCTGTAGCCAATAGCCTTGGATTTAAAAGAATCTTTGAAGCCCCAATTAAATTAAATTATGACTTTACTTCACTAACTCATGCTGCCGGATTAAAAGTCATTTACCACTCTCTAATTGATGCTCTAGCCATCTTTTACCGTTTAAGAATTTTAAAATATTACGCAGATAATAATCGTCGTAAATGGGTCTACAACTCAGAATTAAAAATGAGGATCAATACCGGCAAATGAAACCATTATTTTCTATCATTATTCCTGTTCGCCAATCAACAGATTATTTAAAAGAAACATTGGCTGTATTATCAAAAATTAATAATAAATATTTTGAG
>DAOOQF010000038.1:0-4815 GCA_035388665.1 bacterium
GTTTTCATATGCCCCCAGTTTAGCACAAAAGTGCAATATGTATGTGCACATTACCCGAGGATATTGACAAGACTTATCTAATGTGATATATTTTTCGGTTATTTGTTCATTAAAAACCAAAACTTAATATATGAAAAAACTATTTTTAAATCTTTGTCTGTGGCTTTTTCCAGTTGGGAAGATGACCAAAATTATTGTTGATGAGTTAATAAAAATTGACCAGGAATTAGAAGTATTTTTGGCTTGCCGAGAATGTCTAGGTCCTTTTGTGAGATTTTTTAGTCTTTATTCTTCTTTTCAAATCTCTATTATAGATGGAGTTATAAGGAAAGTTAAGAGAAGAAATCTCTTTGGCCAGTATAATGAATTGCTCAAATCTCTGACCGGATTGAAGAATTTTTTTGAAGATATTAAAAAAAGTAAGTATAATCGCTCCGAAAACGAGCCGATAACTATTTTTAATATTTTTATAAAAGATCAGTCAGTCTTTGACTGGTTGAGGTCCGACCAAAAAGAGGGCTTGCCGGAGGCCAATCTTGCGGCCAAAAGCTTTTTACTTACAAAGTCAATGAGTTTAAAAAGAACAATTGAATCTCTAAGATCATTCAATTAGTTTTTCTTAATAATAACCGTCATAAGGCGGTTTTTTGTTATCCAAAAAACATTTTGAAAAAAATAGTTTTTATAGTATAATTATAGTATCAAAAATATTTAAAAAACTATTAAAATATATGGGATTATTTTCTTTTAATATTTATTCATTTTTATTTCTTTTATCGGTTTTTATATCATTAGCGCTGGTTGTGGTATCTTGGAGAAATAGAAAAAATGATAGTGGTGTTTATTTCTTTTTCTTGATTTTATCTGTTTTTATTTGGTCTTTATTTAGTTTTTTGGATATTTCTGCTAAATCTTTTGAGATTAAGTTATTATTTTCTCAATTAAGTTATTTTGGCATTGTTTTTTTGCCAGTTTTAATATTTGTTTTTTCTTTACATTTTAATAGCTTTGGTAAGGTTATTAAATCAAAATTTTTTTATTTATTGTTTTTAATTCCTATTATTACTTTAGTTTTAGTTTTTACTACTAGAACTAACGGATTAATTTGGCAAAATGTTAGTCTTGGTGAAGAGGTTCTTTTTGGAATAAGGCCCCTGATTTATGATTATGGAACTTGGCATCGATTTTTTCATGTTCCTTTTTCTTATATCTTGATTTTATTGGCAATAGGTTTGTTTATAAGATCTTTTTTTGTTTTTGGAAGAAAATATATTAAGCAATCGATTATTATATTAATTGGGTTTTCTTTTCCCTTAGTAATAAACGCGATTTATCTTTTTGGTTTTAATCCTTTACCGGGTATAGATATTACTGTTTTAGCCTTTGCTTTAGCTGGATCTTTATTTGCTTTAGCTATTTTTCGTGGAAAGATATTAGATTTGCTTCCAGTAGCCAGAAATCTTATTATTGAAAGAATTTTAGAGGGAATTTTGGTGGTCGATAAATCTAATAGAATAATAGATGCTAATCCTTTAGCTCGAGAGATTATCAAGGTTGACCGTCATTTTTTTGGAAAGAATATAAAAGAAATTTTTCCTTATTGGAACAAAATTGAAAAAATTATAAAAAAAGATGGTATGGGCACTATTTTTATCAAAGAAAAATCAATGTATTTAAATGTTTATGTTAATTTGCTAAATGGACATGGAGATAGAAATTCCGCTTATTTAATAATTTTGCAAGATATAACTAATCAAAAAAGATTACAGGAGAATTTAGAAAAAAGTGAAAGTGATTTTAAGAATTTATTTTATCGTTTTAAATTAGCTATTGAGGCCGGTGAAATTGGAGTTTGGGAATTAGATTTAAAAACTGAGAAATTTATTTGGGATGACCAAATGTATAAAATTTATGAAGTTGAAAAAAATAAATTTAAAGGTAATCGTGGTGAATGGGAGTCCCTAATTCATCCTGATGATATTGATAAAATAAATACTGAGTGTCAACGTTCAGCGAATTTTGGCATTCATTTAGATTCTTCTTTCAGAATTATTTGTCCAAGTGGCAGAGAAAAATATATAAATACTTTTGCTCAGCCCTTTAAAGACGAGAATGGTGTCCCAACTAAAATGATTGGTATAAATATTGATGTTACTAGAGAAAAAGAAAACGAGCTAGCTAAATTAGAGTTTATTTCTCTGGCCTCTCATCAACTCAGAACTCCACTTACTTCTATGAATTGGTATACAGAATTGCTTTTGTCGGGTGATACTGGGGAGTTAAATGCCAGGCAAAAACAATATATTGGAGAAATAGCTTCTGGCAATCAATATATGACCAATTTGGTTAATTCACTTTTAAATATTTCCCGACTGGAAACAGGCACCTTCGTAATTGAGCCGAAATTAGTGGATTTAGTTGATCTTTCTAAAAAATTTGTTAAATCCCAGGATTTATTAATCAAGGGCAAGAAATTAAAAATAACCTCTAAGTTTGGAAAAAATATTCCTAAGATTGAGGCTGATGAAAAGCTTTTTTCTTTGATATTGCAGGTTATTATTTCCAATGCAATTTCCTACACCAACGATGGTGGAAAAATTTCTTTAGAGGCTTATCTTGATCCAACTGAAAAAAGTATTATTTTTAAAATAACTGATGACGGCTGTGGTATTCCAGAGGAACAGCAAGATAAGATTTTTTCTAAGCTGTTTAGGGCTAGTAATGTTAGACAAAAAAATGTTGGTGGAGTTGGGATAGGTCTTTATACGGTTAAAGCTATACTTGATTATGTAGGTGGAAAAATTTGGTTTGAATCTATTCTAGACAAGGGAAGTACTTTTTATTTTTCTTTGCCTATTACCGGAATGAAAAAGAGGGATGAAATTAAAAAAATTATTTAATTCTTTATGAATTTTAATTGGTCAATTATTGGAAATCAACGAGCAATTGAATTTTTGGATAAAAGTTTGAGTAATAATAATATTGCTAATTTTTATATTTTCGCCGGACCAAAGGGCTTGGGAAAATTTTCTACTGCCCAAGACTTGGTAAAAAATATTTTTTTGAAAGATCGTCCCGATTTAAAACAAAAAGATAATTTTTTACAGATAAATAGTGATTTTTTTGTAGTTGAAAAAAATATTGATAAAAAAAATATTTCCATTGATCAAATTAGAGAATTAATAGAAAATTTTCAGTCTGGAACTTTTTTAGATTCTTATAAAGCTGCTATTATAAAAGAAGCGGAAAATCTAAATGAAAACTCAGCCAATGCTTTGTTAAAGGTTCTAGAGGAAAATAAGGGCAAGACTTTAATAATTTTGACAGTTAATGATATTGATAATCTTCCGGCTACGATTATTTCCCGCGGACAGATTATTAATTTTTTTCCAGTTAAAACTGATATTATTTATAAAAAACTAGTCGAAGATTTGGGAGTTTCTCCAAGCCTAGCTAAAGACTTATCTAAAATATCCTTGGGTCGTCCAGAGATTTCTCTTAATTTTCTAAGAGACAAAGACCATTACCGAGATTATCAAGAGATGGTCTCTAATTTCCTTGAATTTTTAGATAGTAATTTTTCTGATCGGATCAAGATGATTGATGGTTTAATGAAAAAAAATATTAGTGACGACAATTTAGATATTCTAGAAATTTGGCAATCGGTTATTAGAGATTTAATTTTTATTAATTATAGTCAATATGATCATGTTCAACATGATTTTGTAATTGATAAATTAAAAAATATTGATAAAAATAATCTTGATTTGGCAAAAATTAAAGAAAGGTATTTGGTTATTAAAGAAGGCGAAAATTTATTATCAGCTAATATTGGTTTTCGGTCGGTTTTGGAGTACATTGCAGTAAATATTTAAATATTATATAATAATAGACCAGCCTTGGTTGAAAAACGAGGCTTAATGGTCATAAAAATTAATTTAAAAATATGAACAAAATTAAGATTATTTCTCTATTTTCGGTGTTATTTTCTCTAGTTTTTCTAAGCGGATGCTCTTTGGATATTAAAACTAAGGGCGGTACTAGCTTGGATGGAGGTGTTTATATCTCTAATAATAAGGGGGATGTTTGGCGACAAATGCCTTATATACCAACTATTTCCGGCACTCCTGGGACAATCGCTTCAGTTGATGTAAAAAAAATGATAGTTGATCCTAGCGATAGCGGAGCAGTTTATTTAGCTACTATCGAAGATGGCTTGTATTATACCTATAATGTGGCTAGAGGCTGGAATAAAGTCTTGGCCTTACCAAATAGCGCAACTATTAATGATGTTGCTATCGATAGCAAGGATAAATGTAATATATTTGTTGCTTTAGAGAATAAATTATATAAGAGTGAGGATTGTGGCAGAAATTTTGTGCAAACTTATTATGATAATAATGCTAATGTTTTGGTTTCGGCTGTTGCTTTAGATCATTACAGTAATAATGTGGTTTATCTTGGAACCTCTCGTGGCGACATTCTACGTAGCTTGGATGGTGGTGTTAGCTGGAAGGCTATTCAAAGACTTACTAACGGGGTGGAAAAAATTATTGTTAATCCCAAGGATAGTCGTTCAGTTTTTGTAGCTACTTCTAAAAATGGTATTTATAAATTCAATTCTGCTGGAGGGGCTACTTTAGAGCAATTAGAACAATATCGTAATCAATTTGATAATACTAATTGGACTGATTACAATAATGAATTGAAAGAATTTAATTTAGGAATTAATTTTAGAGACTTGGTTTACTCTAAGCAGGACGGTTCTTTGATTTTAGCTACAGATAAGGTTATTTTAAGATCTTTTGATGAAGG
>DAOOQF010000039.1:0-3434 GCA_035388665.1 bacterium
TGAGAGTCTTAAAGTTTTGAACAAAAAGAAAGATGATAATTAAAGGAGTAATAAGTCTAGCTGAGTGATAAGTGTAAAGGCTTAAACTAAAAAATAAAATAGATAAATATAAATAGAAGTAAGTTTTACGACCCCGCCTTTGGCGGGGCAGGTTTAAGATGTAAGAATAAAACAAGTAAATGGCTATGATGGTAAAACTAAGTGCTGTGCAGGATTCCCAGGCTCCCCTACTAAAATGGATGTGCCAAGGTGATAGAGATAGTACTATGGTACTATAGAACCCTAGTGTTCTAATCGATAGTAAACTAACTAATTTATAGAAGAAATAGATGGAAAGTACAGATAAAATTAAATTGGGTAGTCTAATGGCTAGTGTATTTAAACCAAGTATTTTTATGAAAGGTAGGCTAAGATAGACATATCCACCGGGTTTATAGTCACCAAAAGATTTAAAATGGAGAGGCCAGGAAATACCGTGTTCGTCTTTACCGGTTTCCAAAAGTGAAAAAGCGTTGTAGGCTAGGGCAGCTTCATCTGAATTTACAGGCGGAGTAGTTGAAAGTTTATAAGATCTTAGAAATATAGAAATAATTAAGATTATTAATAATGGAATGTCTGACCTAATTTTTTGGATAAGCATAGAATTGGGCTTGGTTATTTATAACACCTATAGGGTCAAAAAGACTATCAAAGTTTTCAAGTTTATCTAGTTGCTGTCTTAGAATTTCGTCTTTTGAAAAAATGGTTAGGTTATCTATTTGGTCTGGTGAGAATTGGTGAGTTTGGAAAAATATATTATCAATATTTTCAATTTTACCAACATCGATAGAGTCTGAAACTAGGTCAGCATTTTTTTGATAAAGGTGGGGTGGATATTGGCTGTAAAATAGATAAAAAATGTATGGCTGGCCATAAAAGTCTGATAAATAAATATTTTCATATTTAGATTTGTTTTTATTTATGTATTCTACTGCTTGTTTGTATCCATAAAGATAATCGGAAGGATGAGTTTTGGCGGTGTGATTAAAATACAAATCATTATAGTAAAAGAAAGATAGTAAATATCCGACAATTGTTAAAAAGATAAAAATAATTTTATATTTAGATATCTTTGAGAAAAAATAAACTAATCCATGGGAAGTAAAATATGTTAATGGAATAACTAAACTAGCCGATCTAACGGCAGTAATAGAATCTCTGGTTAGAGCCGAAGGTATTGGTGCAACAAGTAGCCAAAAAAGAAAAAATATACTAATTTTTGATTTTACTTTTGTTGAAATAAGACCTAAAGGTAGAAAGATAATTGAAGGTAATAGCAATACTCCAGTGTAAATAGCAGAATGCCTGGGGTTAGACCAATCACCTTTGAAAAACAAAAAGTATGGAGAGAGGTGATTAAAATATTTTTGGAAAATATAGCGAGTAAAGAATACGGTGTTGTTATTAAACAGTTTAAACTGGATTGGTGATGAGTATGAAATGAGTTGATTGTTTTGGGAATCTGTTTTTGGATAAGAAAAAATACTTAAAACTTTAAGCCTGTTTGAGTCAGATGCTGTAAAAAGACGGGTGGCTATAAATAATGAGAAAATAAACAAGGGAAATACAAAATAAATCAGAAATGTTTTATAGTTTTTTATTATAAATTTTATGTTTGATAGAAAAAGAAAAAGTACAAAGAAAAATGAAATCATTTTAGCCGATTGGTAGGTGTAAAGAGATAATCCAAAAATTATTGCAGATGACAAAATATGTCTTGCATTACTTGTTTTGATAAATTTATAAAAGAAATAAGAGGCTAAAAGTATTTGAAAAGTTAAAATATTTGTTTCCCAAGCTCCCCTACTAAAGTGTATATGAAAAGGGGTAATGGAAAGTAATAGAGCTGATAATAAGGCATTTTTTTTCTTTTTAGGATTGATGGTGGTTATTAAAAGATAAAGTAAGCAGGACGAAAGCGAACCAAGAATAATAGATGGAAGTCTAACTGATAGTGTATTTAATCCAAATATAAAAACAAATGGAACTGTTAGGTAAATATAAAGGCCGGGTTTGTAGTCTCCAAAAGATTTAAATATTAAGGGTAAAAACTTGCCGTATTCGTCTTTACCAGTCTTTAATATTGAATAAGCATTGTAGCCTAGAGAGGCTTCGTCCCAAAGCAGGGGTGGATAGGAAAATAAATAAATTCTTATTAGAAAAGATAAAAGTGTGATTAATATTATTTTTTTAGTCATACGAAACAATATCAAAAACTGGTTGATTGTTTGGATAATAAATTGTTTCTATAATTTTACCTTGATTGGGATAATTTTTTGGACTAGTGATCAATAGTGTCTTTGGACTTAGGGAGAGGTCTTTTATTTCCCAATCATTTACGAATTGGAATTTGTCAAAACTATCTACCCAATACCAGTTATCGTGATAATCCCAAGTTATATTTGGGTCGTTTTGATAATCAGATGGTGGCCAAGGCCAATAAAATAGAATAAATTCATGAGGTTCTCCATATTTTTTTGTAAAAACAATCTGATTAAAATTATCATAATTATTTTTTATGTATTCTACTGCTTGTTTGTAACCATACTGCCATGAATAAGCTTGATCGATAGAATATTGTTTAAAATACTTATTAAAATAAAGGGCAAACTGAAAAAACAAAATAATAACAAAAAGATTTGAGAGTAGTTCTTTGTATTTGTTATTGTCAATTTTAGATAAAAGGGTAAAAAAAGATTGACTAACAAAAATAAAGGGTAGGGGTAATACGGTTACAGCTCTAATAATTGGAAAATCACCAGTAGTAATGACTGCAGGTATTAAACCTAGGATAAACCAAGAAACTAGAAAAATAGACAAGCGATCACCTTTTAAGGATTTTTTAATATAGTGAATTATTCCTAGATAGAAAAATGGTAGGGTAACCAAATATAAAAGCCCAGTTTTGGGGATATTGAACTGATGATTTTGAGTGCTATCGAAAAATAAGATTTTTGGACTAACAAAACCGAGATAATTTTTTAGTACGGTTGAAAAAAAGAGACTATAGCGGTTGTATATTAATTTGGCAGCTAAGGGGCTACCTTGAAAATTGTTTCTTTTTTCTTCAATTTGGTAAATTGAGTTGGGATTAATAATAAAGACCCAGCGGCTACGGGCTTGAGCTTCTTTGTGGAAGATATTGACAGTTTGAGGAATAAGTAAAAATAGGATGATAATTAGACTGACAAAAATTGTTTTTTTATTTTTTAAAAAATTAGATTTTAAATTTTTAAAGTAAATTATGATAAAGGTAAAAACTAATAGTGGAGCAATAATTCTGGTGTTGTGGTAGGCATAGGTTGAAATAGCAGAGAAAAAAAGACCGACAGGTAAATATTTTATTTTTTTAACTGACTTTAATAAATATAGTATTCCAAGTTGAAGAAAAAATT
>DAOOQF010000040.1:0-2811 GCA_035388665.1 bacterium
GCTGGTACATCCTTGTTAGTAGATTTCAATAATCCTAATATTGTCTATTTAGGAGTTAAGAAAATAAAAAATCAATAAATTATTTATAATTAATCATAATATTATGAACGGGTATATCCAAAACAAAAAAGAAGATTTTTCTAAAGTAGTAGATTTTTTTAAGAAAGACATTCTTAATGTAAAAGTAGGTAGAGCTAATCCAGCTATTTTGGACGGAGTCTTTGTAGAAGCTTATGGAGTAAAGAACGCTATAAATACTGTAGCTAATATTTCAGTTAATGATGCTCGTAGTATGACTTTAGCTCCTTGGGATAAGGGGGTTTCTAAAAATATTGAAAAAGCTATTATTGAGGCAAATTTAGGTGTAGGAGTAGTAAATGAGGGTGACAAAATTAGAATAACTATACCACAAATGACTGAAGAAAATAGATTGGATTCTGTAAAAAAGGTTAATGAAAAGCAGGAAAAAGCTAAAATTTCAGCTCGTCAATTGAGAGATGAAATTAAAACTTCAATTGAAGATGCTTTTGATAATAAAGAGATTGGGGAGGACGATAAATTTCGTTTTATTAAGGAATTGGATGAAGAGATTTCTAAATTAAACGATGAAATTAAGGCCATTCGTGATAAAAAGGAGGCCGAGATCATGGAAATTTAATTTAGAAAATTAATAAATTCTATTTATGTTTATAACAATAATAATATTTTTAGCTGTTTTATCGCTATTAGTTTTTGTACATGAATTTGGGCATTTTTTTTCAGCTAGAAAATTAGGAGTTAGGGCTGAAGAGTTTGGTTTTGGTTTTCCTCCGAGAGTTTTTGGAATTTATCGTGATAAGAATAAAAAATGGAAAAAAGTTTGGGGTAAAAAACAGGTAACCGATAATAGTGATACAATTTATTCTATCAATGCTATTCCTTTAGGCGGGTTTGTTAGAATTAAGGGGCAAGACGGAGATTCTCATGATGAGGCTGATAGCTTCTCGGCTAAAAAACCTTGGAAAAGAGCTATCATCTTGTCGGCTGGAGTAATTATGAATATTGCTTTGGCTTCGATATTAATTTCCTTGGGATTGATGATTGGCTTTCCTCAAGCTATTGATAAGGATAATCTTCCTAAATCAGTTAAAATTTATGATGAGAAAATTCAGGTTGTACAAGTGTTGCCAGATTCTCCAGCCATGGAAGCTGGGCTTCAATCTTCCGATTCTATTTTAAAGATTGATGGACAGATTATTAAAGACGAGAAAGACATGTTCAATTTGATCTCGGGAAGTCAAAATGAATCTATTAATTTAATGATAGATCGATCTGGGGAAATAAAAGAATTTGAAATTACTCCTAAAATTAGTGAGGATACTGGACAAAAAATAATTGGAGTAGCCTTTTCTCAAACTGGGGTTATTAAATATCCATGGTATCAAGCTATTTGGGAGGGTATTAAGATGACTGGTTATCTAATTTGGGCAATTCTTTATGCCTTCTATGAAATAATTAGAAATTTAATTGTTGGTCAACCAGCCGGAGTAGAAGTAGCTGGTCCAATTGGTATTGCTGATTTAACTGGACAAATGGCTAGAATGGGATTTATTTATTTAATTCAATTTACTGCCTTATTGTCTATAAATTTGGCTATCATTAATATCTTACCGTTTCCAGCTCTAGATGGTGGCCGATTATTATTTTTATTAATTGAAAAGATTAAAGGAAGCCCAGTTAAGCAAGAAGTCGAAGCTATTTTTCATAATTTAGGTTTTATTTTGTTGATGGCCTTAGTGGTCTGGGTAACCTTTAAAGATATTTTAAAATTATTTAGTTAATTATAATTAAAATTAAAAATATGCAAGTAAGAATTAAAGCTACAAAAATGGAATTGAGTGATGATATTAAAAAATATGTTGAAGAAAAAATGAGTATGTTAGAAAAATATTTAGGTGATTTAGTGGTAACTAATTGTGATGTTGAATTAGAACATTCTTTAATTAATCAAACTAGCGGAAAGATTTATAGAGCTGAAGTTAACTTGGCTATTCCCGGTGGATTATTGAGAGTAGAAAAAACCGAGAAGACCATTAATAAGGCTATTGATAAGGTTAAGGACCATTTAATTTTGATGATTAAAAAAAGAAAAGAAAAAAAAGTAGATCAAAAAAGAGGAAAATAATATTAATATAATTATATATGGGAATTTGGGATAAAATATTTGGTGATCCGAATTTAAAAATTATTAAATCGCTTCAACCGACAATTGATAAAATTAATTCTTTAGAAGGAGAATATCAAAAAAAGAGCTTAGAAGAATTAAAGGAAAAAACTTTTGAGCTTAAAAAAAGATTAGGTTCTTTTGAGGGTGAGGAAAAAAAATATTCCCCTGAGGAAGAGCAAGAATTATTAAATGAAGTTTTGCCAGAGGCTTTTGCTAATATTAGAGAAGCTTCTTCTCGAATATTGGGTCAACGTCATTATGATGTTCAATTAGTTGGTGGTATTGTACTGCATCGTGGACAGATTGCTGAAATGAAGACTGGAGAAGGAAAAACTTTAGTAGCGACTTTACCACTATACTTAAATGCTTTATTAGGTAAGGGGGTTCATCTAGTGACCGTTAATGATTATTTGTCCAAGGTAGGCGCTGGTTGGATGGCTCCGCTATATTATTCTTTGGGTCTTAGTACTGGGGTTATTGTTCATAATACTGCTTTTGTTTATGATCCTAGTGTTAGTAATGAAAACGAATATGATCCTCGCTTGAAACCTTTTCGTGAAGTTAGTCGGGGAGAAGCTTATAAATGTGATATTACTTATGGCACC
>DAOOQF010000041.1:0-2187 GCA_035388665.1 bacterium
ATTTCTGGTCGTGGTTTGCCTTGAGGATCAAGGCGATAATTTTTATCTCTTTTTACTGCCAGATAATGATCTATGGCTAAAAAATTAATGAGTTTTGAAGATGGCCTTTCAATTTCAAGATAGCGATTAGTAACGTTTTTCAAACTACCACCATTTAAAAAAGAAATGAATTGATTGTATTTTAAAGAATGAAGAGTATCGTAGCCAGAAGCACTATTTAGACCATAAGGCATCCAAGTATTAGATGGAATAATCTCACCTGTTTCTCTAGCAAAACGAAAGCTATGTTCTTTTAAATAATCGGTGACACTAGTTGGTTGGTATAAATAATTTGGATCAGAAAAAGAATTATATTTTCTAAAAAAATTATAGTTTTCAAAAATCATTAAATTAAAAAGAATAATTACAAATAAAATTTTAAATTTTGAAAAATATTTTGTTATTAAGGAAGAAAACAAAATAGAAAGACAGACAAAAATAGGAAGAATACTGTTTCTTAAAGAAACAAAAAAATTACGTTCTAAAATTGAGTGATCGTAGGGTTCAAAGCTTGGATGATAATTAGTTTGAATTAATTTTTTATTAATTAAAAAAATGATTAATAGTATAAGAATAGGGACGATTGTTTGAACTAAAATAATTATATTTGAAAATAAAAGTTTGCTAATTGATTTTTTGGATGATATCAGTTGATCGATTGTTAGAGCAGCTAAGATTGAAATTGAAAAATTGAGTAAAGTGTGAAAACGAGTGAAAACCATTGAATTTAATCCCAAAAAAGAAGTTTTAGATAAAAAACTGGAAATTGGATTGGTAGTTATAAATAAGAGAGATAAAAGAGAAGTAATTAAAGAAAACAACTTTAATTTATTTAAATCTTGATTAAATTTTAGAGATATAGCCAAGTAAGCTAAAAATAAAATAGTTACACCTTGAAAAATAGTTAAATTATCATAGAGAGAGTTTGATCCCCATTGGTTTAAGGTAGAAGGATTTCCAAAATAGTCGGGAGTTGTTAGGGTGATAATTTTTGAAATCGGAATAGTTTTTATATCGTTATTTAAAGCTACTTGATCAAATTTTCTAATAGAATTAGTTGAAACTTCAAGACTAGGTAAAAATAAAGGAGAGGTTAGAAGAATAGTTAAAACGACAAAAGGAATTAGTTTTAAATAAGCAATTAGCTGAAAACGATTTAAAAGAAAATAAAAAATTGAAAGGGCAAAAACTAGAATTAAAGTTAGGGGCGGATTGCCAGCTAAAAGGGAAAAAACTACCGATAATGATAAAACGATACCCCACAGATAGTGGCGATTTATTTTTTTAAGAGCTAACAGAGCTAGAGGGAGATAAACAATAGCATGGATAACGGTGTTATATTGAGACCAGAGGCTAAAAAATCCTCCAGTAGACCAGGCAATTGCACCAAATATAGAAGCATAAGTATTTAGTTGATAATCTTTGAGAAATAAATAAGTAAAAATAAAACCGAGGATAAGCTGCAAAATAATTTGCCAAGACCAAACATCAGAAAAGCTTGAAAAGAAAAAGTAGAGAATATTTAAAGGATAAAGAACCGCTGACTGAATATTGGCTAAGAGTGGTGTCCCGGAGAGAATTTGAGGATTATAGAGAGGCCAAAAACCTTGTTTAAAAATGGAGATTGACAACCATCTTAGTGGGTAGGTAAGCGAAACGATATCGGAAGGAAGATGGTTTTTAACTGGTATGTTTAGACTATAGGAATCCATCCAAGGTAAGTACATTCCTGGAAGAATATCGGCTGGTATAGGTAATAGATGGTGGTTAAAATATTTAAAATAAAAAAGAAGGACTATAAAAACAAGAGTAATTAGTGGAAATAAAACTTTTTTAAACATGACGATACCGTTGAAATTGATTTCTGGCTGAAAGAATGATCTTGATATAATTTGGACCAGTCAAAACCCTAAAAATCATAGCTAGGATATTTTTAAGTTGATTGTTTTTTGATTGATATCTCCAGGTGGCAATTAAATGATTTCTTTCTTTAATTGATGTTAAATACAATCTGGGGATTTTACTCATGGTTTGTTCGTGGCGATGTTCAACTATGGCATTTGGCTCCCAAAACATTTGATAACCATTTTGTTTGGCTCTGATTCCAAGGTCTAAATCTTCAAAATAAAAAGGAGCATAAATTGGGTC
>DAOOQF010000042.1:0-1804 GCA_035388665.1 bacterium
CCTATAATTATACCATTTTTACGCCTAAGTGTTTCCAAGCTATTGAACCATTGCGAAAGTCTTGACTTTTATATTAAAAAGTTTCATACTTAAAAGTAAGTTAAAAGATCTTTAAAATAAATATAAACTAAAATATTAGCAATATGAAACCGAAAGAAAATCACAAAAAATTGTGGTTAATATCGGCGGTTTTGCTGATATTAACAATTATATTATTAGTTTCGGGATGCTTATCTAATGCAACCGAAATAAAGCTCCTACCAGAAGATCCTATAATCCCCCTGCCAATACCTAAATTTTTTTTAATAAACACTCCTAATTGGTGGAACATTGTTTTTTTAATATCTTTCATCTTCATTTTTTTTGGAATAATTCATTTTTTAGAAAGAAAAAACAAAAATCAAGATCTTAGTGATTTTAATCATTATGAAGAAGAGGAGGTTTATTTAAAGGATAGTTTGTTTTTAGGGATAAAAATTGGATCCGTTGTTGGTTTGTTGGGAATATTTACTGTTTTTATAAATCCGCTATTAACCAGATTAATAGCAGGAATAGCATTCACATCTCTAGCTGCCATATCTCTAATTGCAATATATGACGCAGGAACCTGTATTATAGAGACTAATAGCAATAGAATAAAAAATTCTATCGGAACTCAAATTGGTAGCATTTTGACCCTTTCTTTGCTAATAGGATTTTTTTCTTGCTTCAGAAATGGCTTAACTGTAGGTATGGGAATATTTCTAACTGTTTTTCTATCATCAATTATTATAACGATGTCATTAACATTTTTTATAATAATAATAAAAACAATTAGAAGAAGAATATTAAATTTTTTTCTACACAATAAATAAAGAGACTACTCAAGTCTCTTTTTTATTATAATAAAAAATGGCTACATTATTGCAACCATTTTATTTTGATTTTTATTAAAAATACTCCACCACTCCGAAGATTTTATATTGTTCTCCTCCAAAATTCTCAGAATAGGCCATAAGAAACAGCCAAACTGATTCTCCTTGGCGAGCAACACAAGGAACTCCCCAGCCAGAGACATCCTTACTCCAAACTGGATCAATCGCTACCAAATATTCTCCTTCAACACATAATTCGGGGTGAGCTTTTACAAGGGCTAAAAGTTCGGGAAAGGTAGCTGGACGACAATTGACCGCTTCCATCTCTTCCAAAATTTCTTCTGAATGGATCTCAGATGAAAAAGAGAAGCTTTTCATCTTTATTTCCTGGGGGTTTCCCAAGGAGATAGAGATACATTCTCCTCCTCTAGCATTTGATCTTTCATAGCTTATAAAATCAACCAGGCTAAACTCGGTAATTTCAGAAGCCAAGGTCTCGTAAGTTTTAGTTTTATCAATCTTTATAACAAACTCGTTTTGACCTGATAAAAAAAAGGCCAAAAAAATGGCAACAACAAATAGGACTGTCTTTTTCATAATATTTAGTTTTTAAAGTGAACTTAGAATAATACCACAAAAGATAAAAAAAGTCAAATTAACAATAATAAACAACTAACACAAGGTTAAAGAGTCTAAAGATTTCATATTACTAACTATTTTAATCTCTTGATTAATATATTTATTGTTCTTCCATCCTATTAAATTGGCCTGAGAACCTTTTTTAGAAGTAATAATTCTATATTTATCGTTAATTATTTCAATAGCACAACAATTATCCAGCGTTAATGCGGGAATCTTGGTTCTCTTCATGATTCTTTTTAAGTCCTTTTTTCTATCACCTTCAACATCATAATGAGGGCAATGTAATATATTAATAAAATTTAAACCAC